>DAIOGX010000003.1:0-61117 GCA_036744995.1 Solirubrobacteraceae bacterium
AGAAAGCGTTCCGCGCGCTTGCCCGCGAGCTGCACCCGGACGTCAACGCGCACGACCCCGACGCCGAGGAGAAGTTCAAGGAGGCCGCCGAGGCGAATGAGATTCTCTCCGACCCCGAGCGGCGAGCCACCTATGACCGCTATGGCCACGAGGGGCTGCGCTCCCGCGGTTACGCCCCCAACTTCGATGCGTTCGGTTCGATCGGGGACCTCTTCAATGCGTTTTTCGGTGGGAGCGGCGGGTTCGGCGCCGGCCCCGCAGGGCCGAGCGCGGGAGGCGACATCGCGGTGGCGGTCGAGGTGGACCTGCTGCAGGCCGCCAACGGCGCGAAGGTGGAGGTTGCCTTCGAGGCGGCCGATCGCTGTGAGCACTGTCACGGCAACGGCGCCGAGCCGGGCACGCCGATCGAGACCTGCGAGCGCTGCGGCGGGGCCGGGCAGTTGCAGGCGGTGACGCGCACGCCGTTCGGACAGATGGTCCGCACGATCGTCTGCGATGCCTGCCACGGCGACGGTCGTCTGCCCTCCCAGCCGTGCCGCGACTGCCGCGGCGCCGGGCGCCGGGTGAGCAAGCGCAAGCTGGACGTGGACGTGCCCGCGGGGATCGCCGACGGCCAGCGCATCCGGGTGGGCGGTCGCGGGCACGTCGGCGAGGCGGGCGCGCCCGCCGGCGATCTCTACCTCCTCGTACGTGTTCGCGAAGACGAGCGGTTCGTGCGTGAAGGCGACGACCTGATCACCGCGCTCGATGTGCCGGCTCCGCTGGCGGCGCTGGGCGCGACGCTTGCCGTGCCCACGCTGGAGGGCACCGCGCCGGTCGAGCTCTCGCCGGGCACGCAGCCGGGCGAGGTGCTGACGCTGCGGGGGCAGGGAATGCCGGCACTCCAGCGCGGCCGGCGCGGGAACCTGCGCGTGGTCGTGAACGTCGTGATCCCGCGCCGCCTGAACGATGAGCAGCGCGAGCTGCTCGAGCGGCTGAACGCCTCGCTCACCAAAGAGAACCTGCGCGCGGAGGAATCATCGATGTTCGCCAAGCTGCGCCGCGCGCTGGGCAGCCAGGCGGCGTGACCTTCGCGATCCCGCGCCGCGGGGGGCGACGCCGCGGGAGGCGAGGCTGCAGGGGGCGAGGGCTCACAGCGTCCTCTATGCGGCCAGGTCTTCAGAACCTGTTTCAAGAAGATCGGCACGTCCGGATGCGTCCCTGGACACGGCGCTGGACCGATCGAAGATCCCGTGGATCTTCGATCGTCGCCACGTGATGGCTTGCGCATGCCACCAGCATGCGCTTCGCCATCCCGCGACGCCCAGCTTGGTCCACGAACGCCCCGACCGCACCGCCTATCTTGAAACAGGTTCTCAGTGATCCGTCTGGCCGTGCGCGTTCACCGCGCGGATGCCGAGCGAGTGCTCGCCGAGTTGCTCGAGCTCGCCCCCAGCGGAGTGGAAGAGGTGGAGCTCGACCCGGACACCGTCGAGTACGCGGTATACGGGGCTTCAGGCGAGCTGCCCGATCTTCCCGACGTACGGGCGGCGACGGGCGAGGCGCTCGTCGAGGTGTCGAGCAGCGAAGTGGCCGACGACTGGAGCGAGCGCTGGAAGCGCTTTCACCTCCCCGTGCTGGTCGAATCTCCCGCTCCCGGACGAGTGCCGGCTCTGCACGTGCGACCACCGTGGGAGGGGCCCAGCGATCGCGAGGATGCTGAGGAGATCGTGATCGACCCGGGGCAGGCGTTTGGCACGGGGGCTCACGCCACCACGCGCCTGTGTTTGGAGCTGCTGCTGGAGCTAATCGCGCTTGAAGGCCGGCTGGGGCCATTGCTGGACGTCGGCACTGGGTCGGGGGTGCTGGCGATCGCCGCCGCTCGCTTGGGGTTCGCACCGGCGCTTGGCCTCGACCATGAGCGCGAGAGCGTTGCGGCCGCGAGGAAGAACGCGCAGGTCAACGGGGCGAGGATCGAGGTGCGTCGCTTCGACCTGCGCGCGCAGACGCTGCCCTGGCTGGATCGGGAGACTGGGCCGGAGGGGTCGCTCGTGGTGGTGGCGAACCTGCTGCGCCCTTTGCTGCTCGATCTGGCGCGTGAGATGCCCAGTCCGCCCGCGCATCTGCTGGCCGGGGGACTACTGAAGGAGCAGGTGGATGAGGTGGCGCAAGCATTTGGCGAGCGCCTCGGCCTGCGCGAGCGCGAGCGGCGCGAGAGCGGGGAGTGGGCCGCCGTGTGGCTGACGGCACTCAGCGAGTGATGATCAGGACTCCTCGGCGATCTCCGTGGCGGCACGGACGATCGCGCGGTAGATCAGGTCGATCGCCGGGCGCACGCCGTCCTCGCTTCCCAGCAGCGCGTTCGCGGCGCTGAGCGCCGCGCCGATCGTGTCGAGTGCCTCGCCGTCGGTCCCCGGCTCCGGGTCGCGGCAGGCGGCGAGGGCCATGTCGAGCATCGCCAACGCCTGCTCGCGGACGCCGGCGAACAGGGCAGGGCCGGTCAGGCTGGCGTAGCCGTAGACGCGCGCCAGACGGCCAGAAAGGGTGATCGAAGGGCCACGCCGCGGCGCCGTCACGGGGGGTAGGTCATGGCCATCGAGGAGCGCGGCCATCGTGTCGCCCAGCATCCCTCGAACCGCGGCCACCTCGACACCGGCCTGCTGAGCCACGCGCAAGGCCAGGTAGAGCGTGGTGGCGGGCATGCCGTAGGGCGGGTCTGAGGCGAACACGATCCGCTCGGCCGGGACGCGCGCGAACAGCTCGATCACGTCGAGGGGAAAGAAGCAGGAGATGTCGTAGAGCACGCCCGGGTGACCGGCCAGACGGGAGGTGAGGATCCCCTGGTCACAGATCGCGCCGTGCGCGAGGATCAGCACGACGTCCGGATAGCTGAGGGCTAGATCAGCGAGCCCGTCGGCGAGTGGCGGCAGACCGCGACCGGCGTGGATCAGGATCGGAACTCGCGCTTGGTCGGCCAGCGCAAAGATCGCGCGCATCTCCTGGCCGTCGAACACGAAGTCCTGCGCGCGCGGGTGCAGCTTGATACCGCGCGCCCCGGCGCTCAGGGCGCGTTCGCCCTCGCCGATCGGATCTTCGGCGGGATCCAGGCGGCAGAACGGAGTCAACCGTCCCTCGCTTTCGCCGGCCCAGACAATGACGCGGTCGTTGGGCACGCGGTAGGCGGGCGTGCGCTCAGGGTCGTGCAGGGGAAACACGCATGCGCGACGTGCTCCCGCTGCGTCGAGCTGGCTGAGCAGCTGCTCGAGCGTGAGTGATCGCCCGTCCTCATCCAAGCCGAGGTGCGTGTGGGCGTCGATGATTTCGCCATCCACCGGCCGCAAGCGCTCCACCTCGGCCAGGAACGGTGAGAGAGCATCGGCGTAGAGCGCGCTGTTCATCACGGGCGGCACCCTATTAGCTCGCCCAGTTCGCCGCCCGTCTCGTGAGGCCGCTCTGGGATGGTGTGGCCGCCCTGGAGTGCCGATCCCCTCCGGTCGGCTTGCTCACGTGCCGTGCTGACTCGTTCCCGGCTCGTGTGATTGGTCTCAACCCGCGCGTCGCTCTAGCCTGAGCCAGACATGTCCTTGCAGATTGTGATCGCCGGAGGGGGCTTCGGCGGCTTCTATGCGGCGCGGGCGCTCGAGCGCCTGCTGCCCGCACAGAGCGCGCGGGTGACGTTGGTGAACGAGGCCAACTTCATGCTCTACACGCCGCTGTTGCCGGGCGCCGCCGGGGCCACGCTCGACCCGCGCCACGTGGTCGTGCCGCTGCGCTCGCAGCTGCGGCGCACGGACCTCGTGATCGGGCGGGTGACGGGGGCCGACACGGTGAAGCGCACGCTCGGGGTGGAGCGGATCGACGGCGAGCAGATCGAACTGGGCTATGACCAGCTGATCGTTGCGCTGGGGTCAGTGTCGCGCACGCTGCCGATCCCCGGGCTCGCCGAGCACGCGACCGGGCTGAAGTCGCTCTCAGATGCGACCGCGCTGCGCAACCAGGTGTTGAATTGCCTGGACATCGCCGAGTCGCTGGAGGATCAGGCCAAGCGTGTGGAGTACCTGGGGTTCGTGTTCGTGGGCGCGGGCTATGCGGGCGTCGAGGGCCTGGCCGAGCTCCAGGACTTCGCCGCCCAGGCGATCGAGCTGTACCCGCGTTGCCGCGCGGCGGGGATGCGCTGGGTGCTGGCCGAGGCGCAGAGCCGGATCATGCAGGAGGTGCCCGCAAGCCTGTCGGAGTTCGCCGAACGTGAGCTCCGCGGGCGGGGGATCGAGGTGCGCACCGACACGACGCTCAGCGAGGTCACCGAGCGCGGCGCCACGCTCGCCGGCGGCGAGACGATTCCGGCGCGGACCGTCGTGTGGACGGCGGGAGTCAAGCCGAGCCCGGTGGTCGCAAGGCTCGGGTTACCGCTCGAGGAGGGCGGACGGGTGGCGGTGGACAGCACGATGCGCGTGAACGGCCATCCATGCGTGTGGGCGATCGGCGATTGCGCCGCGGTCCCCGACGTCGCGAGACAGGGACAGCCATGCCCACCGACGGCGCAGCACGCGATCCGCCAGGGGCGGCTGGTGGCCCGCAACGTCGTCGCGACGCTCCAAGGCGCCAAGGCAAAGCCGTTCCGCT
Organism: Solirubrobacteraceae bacterium; assembly: GCA_036744995.1. Classification (GTDB taxonomy): domain Bacteria; phylum Actinomycetota; class Thermoleophilia; order Solirubrobacterales; family Solirubrobacteraceae; genus Palsa-744. The sequence goes on from DAIOGX010000003.1 coordinate 4,603, forward strand.
ATCGCACGAAAGGCGTCGTGGCCGAGCTCGGGGACAGCGAGGCGGTTGCGCTCACGCTCGGCGTGCGCTGGCGCGGACGGCCCGCGTGGTTGATCGCCCGCACCTATCACCTGCTCTTGATGCCCGGCATGGGACGCAAGCTGCGTCTGCTCGTCGACTGGAACGTCGCGCTGTTCTTCGGTCGCGACACCTCAGCCCCCGGGCGGTTGGGCAGCCCGACTCCGCTCTCCCACGACTGAGGACCTATCCCGATAGAGGTGCGACGGCGAGGAATCGATGGTTGGTCACACGCATTCGCCCCCGCCCGGCGTATCCTGAGGCAGAGATGGCGATACTCGAGCAGATCAAAGCGGACGCGAATGACGCGATGCGCGCGGGCGAGAAGGAGCGCCTCAGTGCGCTACGGCTTGTGCTGTCCGAGTTGCAGAAGGCCGTCAAGGAGGGCGCGGACGACGAGCTGGCGGTGCTGCGGCGCGAGCGCAAGCGGCGTTTGGAGGCCGCGAAGGCCTACCGCGAGGCGGGGAGAGAGGATCTCGCCGCGGGTGAGGAGGCCGAGGGCGAGCTGATCGGCGGATATCTGCCGGCGGAGCTTTCAGAGGGGGAGCTGAAGGCGATCGTCGAGCAGGCGGTACGCGACAGCGGCGCCTCCTCGGCGAAGGACATGGGCAGCGCGATGAAGCAGGCGATGGCGGCGGTCGACGGACGCGCCGACGGTAGGCGGGTCTCCGATCTCGTGCGAGCGGCGCTCAACGGCGGATGAGGACGCAGGTAGAGCTGTCGAACGAGGTGGCCGCCGAGCTGGCGGGCAGCCAGGACGCCGTGCTGCGCGCGATCGAGGCGCACTTGCAGTGCCGGGTCTTTCTGCGGGGGAACCTGCTGACGTTCGACGGCGAGGAGTCAGAGACGCGCGCCGGGGAGCGCGTCGTGCGCGAGCTCTCCGAGCTGATCTCGCGCGGCCATCAGATCGGACCGGGGACGATCGCGACGGTGACGGATGCGTTGGACGCGCACGAGTCGCCCACGAAGGTGCTGGAGGACGTGGTTTGGAGGCACCGCGGGTTGCAGGTGGCGCCAAAGACGGTCAACCAGAAGCGCTACGTGGACTCGGTGCGCAACAGCACGGTCACCTTCGGCGTGGGCCCGGCGGGGACCGGCAAGACATTCCTCGCGGTGGCGATGGCCGCCGCCGCGCTGGCTCGGCACGAGGTCAACAGAATCATCCTCACGCGGCCCGCGGTGGAGGCCGGCGAGCGCCTGGGGTTCTTGCCCGGCGATCTGATGGCGAAGGTCGATCCCTATCTACGTCCGCTGTTCGATGCGCTCAACGACATGCTGGACCCGGAGAAGGTCTCGCAGTACATCGAGCGCGGCGTGATCGAGATCGCCCCGCTGGCGTTCATGCGCGGGCGGACGCTGAACGACTCGTTCGTGATTCTCGACGAGGCTCAGAACACGACGCCCGAGCAGATGAAGATGTTCCTCACGCGTTTGGGGTTCGGGTCGAGGATGGTGGTGACCGGCGATGTCACGCAGGTCGATTTGCCCCGCGAGCAGCAGTCGGGGCTGATCGTCGTCGGAGATGTGCTGGGGTCGATCGAAGGGATCGAGTTTGTGCGGTTCGGCGGCGAGGACGTGGTCAGGCACAAGCTCGTACAGCGGATTGTGGAGGCGTATGACGAGCACTCCCAGCGCGAGGCCCCGGACCGATTGGAGCTCGGCCAGCACGCCGCCGAGCGCCGTCGCGCCGCCGTGGCTCGCAACGATCGGGTCGACGCGGTTCGGATTCTCGCTGAGGATCGGGTGGTCGCCGACAGCCGTAGCGCCTAGTGTCGTGAAGCGCGATGATCGAGGTGGAGATTCTTGGTGCCCGGCTGATCCCCGATGACGGGCCCAGTTTGGCCTGCGTGCGGTGTCTATGCGTCCTTGCGACAGCCGCGGTGGGCGTCGAGGATGGGCACTTGGCGATTGAGTTCCTAGACGCCGAGCGGATTACAGAGCTCAACTCAGAGCATCGCGGCAAGCCGGTCCCAACCGACGTGCTGTCGTTTCCGATCGACGGCGTCGCGGTGGCGGGTGGCGTGCCCCGCGAGCTGGGCGACGTCGTCATCTGCCCCGAGCACACAACCGATCTGCGTGAGGCGGTCGTGCACGGGGTGTTGCATCTCCTGGGAATGGACCACGAGACCGACGCTGGCGAGATGTTGAGATTGCAGGCCGAGCTCTTGTCACAGGAGGCCGTTCACCCCGGTGACGGTGAAGGTGTGGAGCCTCAGAGCGCGGGTCCGTGACCACGCATAGTGGCTTCGTCGCCCTGGCCGGCAGGCCCAACGTCGGCAAGTCAACGCTCGTGAACGCGGTCGTGGGAGAGAAGGTGGCGATCGTCGCCGACCGGCCGCAGACGACGCGGCGAGCGATCCGGGGGGTGCACAGCAGCGGCGACTGTCAGATGGTGCTGGTGGACCTGCCCGGGGTTCAGCGCCCGCGCGACGCGCTGACCGAGCGAATGGCGCGGCGGGTCCAGCAGGAGCTTCAGGACTCAGATGTGGCACTGCTGATGATCAACGGCGAGCAGGGTGTGGGCCCGGGCGACCGTTTCATCGCGCGGGCGCTCGCGGGCGCGCAGGTGCGCACGACGATCGCGGTGAACAAGGTCGATCGCCTCAGCCGGACGGCGACGGTCGAGATCCTCGAGCAGGCAGCCGTGCTCGAGGTGGGCGAGGACGTGTTTCCGATCTCGGCGCGCACGGGCGTGGGCGTGCCCGCGCTCGTCGAGCATCTCCAGGGGCTGATGCCGGAGGGGCCGTTCATGTTCGCGACGGACGATCGCTCCGACCAACCGCGGGCGCTGCTGCTGGCGGAGCTGGTGCGCGAGGCGGTCATCAGGCGCACTTTTCAGGAGGTGCCGCACGCGGTCGAGGTGGTCGTCGAGGAGCTCGAATGGCCGCGCGAGGACCTCGCGCGGGTGCGCGCGCTGATCTGGGTCGAGAGCGAGTCCCAGAAGGGGATCGTGGTCGGTGCGCGAGGGAAGATGATCAAGGCGATCGGGATCGCCGCACGCAAGGAGCTCGAGCGTGAGCTCGAGACTCACGTGCATCTGGATCTATCGGTGCGTGTGCGCCGCGACTGGCGCGGCGATGAGGGACTGCTCGATCGCCTGGGCATAACTTGAGCCGCCTACAGCTTCCGCTCAAGGTGCTCGGCGATTCGTCGCACGGCCGGAAGATCGAGCTCTGCGGTGAACACGAAGGGGATCCCCAGCACCGCGAAGTTGCGTCTACGCAAGCGAGCGAGTTGGTTGTGCTGAAAGCTCGCTCGCGTGTGCACAGCGTGGGCGGCCCGAGCGGCTGACTGCTTCACCGCGTCCTCTGAGCTCGGCGCGGCGCCCGTGGAGGAGACCCGATCGGCTGGGGCCACCTCACCGCCAAGGCGCGCGATGCGGAGCAGCTCCGCGCCTGAGAAGCGTCGCGGCAGGCTGCCGTTGACCACGACCGCGTCAAGGGTGCGGCCGAGTACTCGATCAAGGCCATCCCTCAACTCGAGCGTCTCTGAGACCGCCATCTCAGTTCCCTGTGCGACCGCGAGGTAGCCGGAGCGCGCGGGATCCTCCAGCAGCTCGCGCACCCGTTGCGCCTGTCCAGCGATCGGGCCGACGCGCGCGATCGCGCCGAACGTCCGCGGCGAGTGGAGCATCCCCAGAGCATGGCCCGTGGCGGGGGCGTCGAGGATCACCAGGTCATAGCCGGCGGCGCGTTTGCGCCAGCGCTCGCCTTGGGTCAGCTCCCAGATCTTGACCATGCTCACCAGCTCCTTGGCGCCGGGAGCGGCTGCTGCGAAGTATTGGAAGGTGCCGCTGGAGGCGAGTACGCGGCCCGAGATGCGCCCGCCGAGCGCCTGCAGCCACTCCAGCAGCGCGTGGTCGGGGTCGATCGAGATGCTCGACATACGCTCCTCGAGCTTTGTCTCTGAGCCCACCTCGTTCCCGTTCAGCCCGAAGAGCCCGGGTAGCCGGCGCTGGTCTCCCACCTCAACCACGATTGCGTGCAAGCCTCGCTGCGCGGCGGCGAGGCCGAGCGCGGCGGCGACCGTCGTCTTGCCGACCCCACCCTTGCCCGTGACCACGAGCAGCTTGCGTTCGAACAGCGATGTCATCCTCGCAAGGAGTCTGTCTCAAACCCGGTGCCGGGGGCTCGACCTACGGCTGGACCTACAATCGTGCTCAGCATGAGCGCACCGGGCGACGATCGGATCGACGAGCTTCTCTCCTACGACGAGCAGGGCCTCGTGCCGTGCGTGGTCCAGGACTGGAGCACGGGCGAGGTGCTGACGCTTGCCTACATGAACGCGCAGGCCGTCGAGCGCACACGCTCGAGTGGCGAGTTGCACCTGTGGAGCCGTTCGCGAGCAGAGCCCTGGCACAAGGGTGAAACGAGCGGCAACGTGCAGACCGTGCGGGCGCTGAGGGTTGACTGCGACGGCGACGCGCTGCTCGCGCTCGTGGAACCCGCCGGACCTGCCTGCCACACGGGTGAGCGCACGTGCTTTCACCGCGGCGAGCTCGATCCGGGCGCGCCATACGAGACGTTGCCGGCGCTCGAGCGAACGCTGAGCGAGCGAGCGCGGGAGCGCCCGGAGGGCTCCTATACGGTCGAGCTGCTCGACGACCCTGCTCGGATCGGCGAGAAGGTGATGGAGGAGGCCGAGGAGGTAGCGCGCGCCGCGCGCGAGGAGTCCGATGGGCGCGTGGACGAAGAGGCGGCCGACGTCCTGTATCACCTGCTGGTGCTGCTGCGCAGCCGCGGGCGCGCGATCACGGACGCCGAGCGGGTGCTCGATGGCCGTCGCTCCTAGCGCACCGGAGGCGAGCGCCGCGACGGCGGCGATCCATCCGTCGCTCCAGGAGGCACAGGCGCTTGCCGGCTCCTACAACCTGATCCCGCTGAGCGTCACGTTCGTGGAGGACTGCGAGACCCCGGTGTCGGCGTTCTTGAAGCTGCGGGCGCTCGACCCGCTGGACCCGACGTTCTTGTTGGAGTCCGCCGAGCAGGGCCAAAGAGTCGGGCGCTGGTCGTTCATCGGCTTCCAGCCGCGCGAGGTCCTGCGCTGGTCGCTCGCGGACGGCGGCGATCCCTACGCGATCGCGGCCGAGCGGATGGGACAGGTGAAGCAAGCGCCGATGACCGACGCGCCGCCATTCACGGGCGGCGCAGTTGGAGTGTTTGGCTATGACCTCGTGCGTTCGATCGAGCCGCTGGGGAAACCAGGTCCCGATCCGTTGGAGGTGCCCGACATGGCGCTGATGCTGACTGATGCGCTGGTCGTGTTCGACCACCTCAAGCATACGGTCACAATCCTCGCGAACGCCGATCTTCGCGCGCAGCGCGACGTCGACAAGGCCTATGCCGATGCCGCGGCGATCATCGCCGAAGCGCAGCGGGCGCTCGCGGGGCCCGTACCCCGTGCAGAGCGGGCGGTCGCGCCTCGCGAGATTCCGGAGTTCAAGTCGAACATGCCACGCGAGCGCTTCGAAGCGATGGTGGAGCGGATCGTCGAGTACATCTACGCGGGCGACGCGTTCCAGGTGGTGCCGTCGCAGCGCTGGTCGGCACCGGTGCCGGTGGAGGCGTTCTCGATCTACCGCGGCCTGCGCACGGTGAACCCGAGTCCTTACATGTATTTCCTTGACTTCGGCGACTTCCAGGTCGCCGGGGCGAGCCCTGAGCCGCTGCTGACCGTCAACGGTCGGCACGTGAGCACGAAGCCGATCGCGGGCACGCGTCCGCGCGGAGCGACGCCCGAGGAAGACCGGCGGATCGCCGCTGAGCTGCTGGCCGACGAGAAGGAGCGCGCGGAGCACGTGATGATGGTCGACCTCGGCCGTAACGACCTGGGGCGGGTATGCGAGTACGGGAGCGTGACGGTCGACGAGCTGATGGAGGTTGAGTCCTACAGCCACGTGATGCACATCGTCTCCTCGGTGTCGGGCACGCTGCGTGAGGAGGTGGGCGCGATGGACGCGCTGCGCTCGGTGCTGCCGGCCGGGACGCTGTCGGGCGCGCCGAAGGTGCGTGCGATGCAGATCATCGATGAGCTGGAGCCCGTCAAGCGGGGGGGATATGGCGGCGCGGTCGGGTATCTGAGCTACGCCGGGGATCTCGATACGGCGATTCACATCCGGACGGTCGTAGTCAAGGACGGCGTCGCCCACGTGCAGGCCGGCGGCGGCACCGTGGCGGACGCCAAGCCAAAGTACGAGTACGAGGAGTCGGTGGCGAAGTCCGCGGCTGCCATGCGCGCGATCGAGCTCGCCTGCGAACAACCGGACTGGCCATGAAGGTTCTCGTCATCGACAACTACGACTCGTTCACCTACAACCTCGTGCAATATCTGGGCGAGCTGGACGCCGAGGTGGAGACGGTGCGCAACGACCGTGCGACGGTGCAGGAGCTGCTCGAGCGGGGATACGAGCGCTGCGTGGTTTCGCCAGGGCCGTGCACGCCGGAGCAGGCGGGGATAACGCTCGAGACGGTAAGGCGGATGCCCGAAGCGGGGATACCAACGCTCGGCGTGTGCCTCGGCCACCAGGCGCTGGCGCAGGCGTTCGGAGGGCGTTGGAAGCTGCACGCGCCGGTGCACGGCAAGGCGACGCGCATCGAGCACGACGGGCGCACGATCTTCAACGGGCTCCAGACACCGCTGACCGTCGGTAGGTATCACTCGCTCGTCGTCGACTCCGAGCTGCCCGACTGCCTGGAGGAGTCCGCGCGCGGCGGGGGCGTCTTGATGGGGCTGCGCCACCGCGAGCTGCCGGCCGAGGGTGTGCAATTCCATCCCGAGTCGGTGCTGACCGACGAAGGCAAGCGGCTGCTCGCTAATTTTCTGGGCTGATGGCGAACGCGATCCTCACACGCGCGATCGACGCGCTGGCCTCGCGCAGGGATCTGAGCGCGGACGAGACCGCCGAGGTGCTCGCCGAGATCATGCACGGCGAGGTGTCCGAAGTCCAGATCGCGGGGTTTCTGATCGCCCTACGGACGAAGGGCGAGACCGTGGACGAGCTGACCGGGCTGGCGCGCACGATGCGGACGCTGGCCGCGCATGTCCACAGCGAGCGGGAGGATCTGCTCGATACCGCGGGCACCGGTGGCGGGCGGAGCACGTTCAACGTGTCGACCACCGCCGCGCTGATCGCCGCCGGGGCCGGTTGCGCGGTCGCCAAGCACGGCAATCGCTCCGCCACCAGCAGGTCCGGATCGGCGGATCTGCTGGAGGCGTTGGGCGCGCGGATCGACCTCGACCCAGAAGGGGTCGCGCGCTGCATCGCCCAGGCTGGGTTTGGGTTCATGTTTGCGCCCGCGCACCATCAGGCGACACGCTTCGTGGTGCCGGTCAGGCGCGAGCTCGCGGTGCGGACGATCTTCAACCTCCTCGGGCCGCTCACCAATCCCGCGGGCGCCCGTCGCCAGCTGATCGGTGTCTCCGACCCGAGCTTTCTGGAGACGATCGCGGGCGCGCTGGCGAACCTGGGCGTGGATCGGGCACTCATCGTGGCAAGTGAGGACGGGATGGATGAGATCTCGGTGCAAGCAACGACGAAAGTCGTGGAGGTAAACGGCGAGGAGATCCGCCACCACACGCTCACTCCGGGCGATGTCGGGATCGAGCTCGCCGCCGAGCCGGACTACCACGGCGGAACTCCCGAGGAGAATGCGGCCGTGACGCGCGCGATCCTGGCGGGTGAGCCGGGTGTGCGCGCCGACCTGGCGCTGATCAACGCCGGCGCGGCGATCTACGCCGCCGGGCGTGCGGATACGATCGCGGCGGGAGTCGAAATGGCCCGCGTGGCGCTCGCCGACGGAAGCGCAGCGGGCGCGCTTCAGCGCTATGTGGAGGAGAGCAAGAGCAAGGAGGTGGCCAGGTGAGCACGCGCGCCTCGACGGTGCTCGATCGCATACTCGCCGAAACGCGCGAGGAGGTGGAGCGGCGCAAGCGCGATGTGCCGCTTGAACGCCTACCGCCCAATCGCACCGGCGCACGGCGTTTGCGCGACGCACTCACTCGCCCCGGCATCAGCGTGATTGCCGAGTTCAAGCGCCGCTCGCCCTCGGCCGGGAAGCTGAGCGACTGCCCAAATCTGAAGGAGATAGTGAACGCATATGAGCGCGGCGGCGCGAGCGCGCTGTCCATACTAACGGAGGGTCCCAACTTCGAAGGGTCGCTCGAGGATCTGTGCGCCGCCCGCGAAGTCTCGAATCTGCCGCTCCTACGCAAGGACTTCATCCTCGACGAGTACCAGTTGCAAGAGGCGCTTGCAGCCGGCGCCGACGCGGTGCTGCTGATCGTGGCGGCCCTTGAGAGAGGAGAGCTAGCGGTGCTGCACGACTCCGCACGCGTGATGGGGTTGGACGTGCTGGTGGAGGTCCACGACCGCGAGGAGTTACACGTTGCTCTCAGCCTTGGGGCGGACATGATCGGGATCAACAACCGCGATCTGCGGGATTTCAGCGTGGACGTGGAGCGCACCGAACGGCTGATGGACGAGGTGCCGGCCGGGGTGGCCGTGGTATCGGAGTCGGGGATCGCGGTTGCCGAGCAGTTGCAAAGACTCAAGGCGCTCGGCGTGCAGGCGGTCCTGGTGGGGGAGTCGCTGATGCGCTCTGAGGATCCCGAGGCGGCCCTCAGGACGCTGCGGGGAGATCGCACCGGCAGTGCCGAGGGATCGCCCGGGAGACGGGTTGGGCGGGGGTTCCAATAACTTTAGAAGGAACGGGGGCTTCGCTTTAGATGGCCTTCATAGCCGCCGATCATCCTCTGCATCGATGAAACGCACATTCTTCATCCCCTTCCTCTCCGCCCTGATCGGCGGCGGGGTGGTCGTCGCGGTGATCGCCGCGTTCGGTGGGCTGAGCGACACCCAGAAGACGATCACGACGATCCAGGCTGCTCCGTTGGCTCCGTCGAACGCCTCGCAGCAGAGTCGTGGGCTGACCCCGCACGAGATCTATGTGCACGATGCGCCCGGCGTTGCGTTTGTGACCTCGACGATCGTGCAGAAAACGGAATCGCCCTTCAACCTCTTCGGTGGCGGGGAAAGCCAGCGCCAGGGACAGGCGACCGGCTCGGGAATCGTGATCGACTCAAACGGCACGATCCTGACCAACTATCACGTGGTCGAGAATGCGATCAAGGTCCAGGTGAGCTTCGAAAAAGGCCAGAACGTCGAAGCCACGGTGGTCGGCAAGGACCCCTCCAACGATCTTGCCGTGCTACACATCTCGACCGACGGCCTGACGCTTCACCCGCTCACGCTGGGCGACTCCGGTGCGGTCCAGGTGGGTGACCCGGTGCTCGCGATCGGCAACCCGTTCGACTTGGAACGGACGCTCACGACGGGCGTGATCTCCGCGCTACAGCGACAGATCACCGCGCCGAATGGCTTCGCCATCGACAACGTGCTGCAGACCGACGCGCCGATCAACCCCGGCAACTCAGGCGGCCCGCTGCTCAACGCCGCGGGGCAGGTGATCGGCATCAACTCGCAGATCGAGACAGGCGGCTCAGGTGGCGGCAGCGTCGGCATCGGCTTCGCGGTGCCGATCAATACCGCTAAGAGTGAGATCTCCCAGCTGGAGAAGGGCGGTACGGTGCGCGGCGCCTATCTGGGCCTGACCTCGCTGACGATCGATGGCTCGCTCTCGGCGCTCAACCTGCCGGTCAAGAGCGGGGCGCTCGTGCAAAGCGTCCAGAAAGGCACGCCGGCCGAAAAGGCGGGCATTCGTGGCGGCATCAACGGGAGCACGGAAAACGGCCAGGTGGCGATCGGCGGCGACATCATCGTCTCGATCGAAGGCAAGGCGGTTGCGAGCGCGGAAGACCTCGCCACCGACATCGGGGCAAAGAAGCCCGGCGACATCGTCAGCATCGGGCTGCTGCGTGCGAACGGCCACGGGGGTTACGAACACAAGACCGTCAAAACAACGCTCGGCAGCCGGCCCAACTCGGTGCCCAACCCAAACACGCCCGAAGGGTAGGACCACCAACGTCCAAAAGGCCGGCTCTGCGGCCCGCTACCGTTGAGGTATGTCCGAGACGCCCACCCGCGTGAAGGTCTGCGGGATCACCAACCTGAAGGACGCCGAGCTGGCGGTCGAGCTGGGGGCGTGGGCGGTTGGGTTGATCTTTTTCGAGGGCAGCCCACGCAGGTGCTCGGTGGAGGAGGCGCAGCGCATCACCGCGGCGTTGCGCCGCAAGGTGGAGGTGTGCGGGGTGTTCGTGAACGCGCCGCTCGAGGAGGTGGTCGAGACGAGCGAGGAGTTGGGGCTCAGCATGTTGCAGTTCCACGGAGATGAGGGTCCGTCATTCTGCGCGGAGGCGGCGCGCAGAAACGGCGCAAGGGTGATCAAGGCCGCGCAGGTATCCGGCCCGGGCGACGTGAGAAGCCTGGAGCGGTTCCACGTGGATTTTCATCTGTTGGATGCACGGGCGAGGAATACACAGGAGTTGATGGGCTTGCGGGGAGGGACGGGGGAGACATTCGACTGGAAGTTGCTCGCTGAGCGCTCCTCGAAGGTTCCGTTGATCCTCAGCGGAGGGTTGAACGCGGAGAACGTGGCCGAGGCGATCGCGGTGGCGCGCCCGTATGCGGTGGATACGGCGAGCGGAACCGAGCTTGCCCCGGGACACAAGGACCCGGAGAAGCTGCGGGCGTTCTTCGAGGCGGTCGGGCGGATACCTCTCGGATCAGCAGCGTGAGCGCAGTCGAGCACCGCTTCGGGGAGTACGGCGGGCAGTTCGTGCCCGAGACGTTGATGCCGGCCTTGGCGGAGCTGGAGCAGGCGTGGATTGCGGCGCGCGAGGACCCGGAGTACCGCAGCGAGTTGGACGAGCTGCTGCGCGACTTTGGTGGGCGCCCGACGCCGCTATATCGCGCTAGAAGGCTGTCCGAGCGCGTGGGATGGCCGGTGTACTTCAAGCGCGAGGACCTCAACCACACGGGGTCGCACAAGCTGAACAACGCTCTCGGCCAGGCGCTGCTGGCGAGGAGAATGGGCAAGCGGAGGATCATCGCCGAGACGGGTGCGGGCCAGCACGGTGTGGCGACGGCCACGGTGTGCGCGCTACTGGGGATGGAATGCGTGGTGTACATGGGCGTGGAGGACACGCGCAGGCAGCGGCCGAACGTGCAGCGGATGGAGCTCTTGGGGGCGACCGTGACGCCTGTTGATGCGGGGGCGAGGACGCTGAAGGAGGCGACATCGGCTGCGATCAGAGACTGGGTGACGAACGTGGAGAGCACGCATTATGTGATCGGCTCCGTCGTCGGCCCGGCGCCGTACCCAGCGCTGGTCAGAGACCTGCAGCGCGTGATCGGCGACGAGGCGCGAGCGCAGGTGCTCGAGCATGAGGGACGGCTCCCCGCGCGGGTGGTGGCCTGTGTGGGGGGAGGATCGAATGCGATGGGGATGTTCCAGGCGTTCATTGAGGATGAGCAGGTCGAGTTGGTCGGCGTGGAGGCGGGTGGCGACGGCATCGACACCAAGCGGCACGGCGCCCCACTGACGGTTGGCGGCCGTGCGGGGATCCTGCACGGTTCGCGCTCAGCGGTCATGCAGGACGAGGAGGGGCAGATCATCGAGGCTCACTCGGTGTCCGCCGGCCTGGACTACCCGGGCGCGGGGCCGCAGCACGCCCACCTGCGCGACAGCGGGCGCGCGTCATACGTGGCGGTGACCGACGGCGAAGCGCTCGCGGCCTTCAGGGAGGTAGCGCGCCTGGAGGGGATCATCCCTGCGCTCGAGACCGCGCACGCGCTTGCGTGGGTGCTGTCCCAGCCGGGAGGGGAGCTGGACCTGGTGTGTCTGTCCGGACGCGGGGACAAGGATCTCGCCGAGGTTCTGGCGCTGTCGTGAGCGCTTCCACGATGACTGGAGAGGCGCGCATCGCCGAGGCGTTCGCGGGCGCGCGCGGAAGGGCGGCGCTGATGCCCTACCTGATGGGTGGCTACCCGACATTGGCAGAGTCACTGCGGATCGGCGAAGCCTGCGTGCAGGCCGGCGCCGACCTGATCGAGCTGGGCGTGCCGTACGCGGATCCGCTAGCGGACGGTCCGGTGATTCACGCGGCGGGCACGCAGGCGCTTGAAGCGGGCGCGAGCATGGCGGGAGTGTTGGAGGTCGCGCGCGCGCTTCAGGGAAGTGTGCCGGTGGTTTTGATGTGTTACGCGAACATGGTGCTGGCCCCGGGGGCAGAGGCGTTTGTAGAGCGATTGGCGAGGACCGGGGCGTGCGGATTGATCGTGCCGGATCTGCCATTGGGGGAGGCGCCCGAGGTGGGGAGGGCGTGCGCGGCGAGCGGGATTGCGCTGGTGGGTCTGGTGGCGCCGACGACGACGCCGGAGCGCATGGCGGCGATCGGGAGGAGCACGAGGGGGTTCTTGTACACGGTCTCGGTCGTGGGGACGACCGGCGAGCGTGAGGCTCTCGAGGGGCGCTTCGCGGAGGTGGTTGCCCGCGCGAAGGCGAGCACCGAGGCGCCGGTGGCGATCGGGTTCGGGATCGGCACGCCCGAGCAGGCCCGGCAGGCCGCTGAAGCCGGTGCGGACGGGGTGATCGTGGGCACCCGTCTGGTGAGGGCGGCCGCTGAGGGGGAGGACCCCGCGGGCGCGGTCGGCGCGGTGGTGGCCGAACTGGCTGCGGGCTTGGCTCGTGGTCGCTAGGATTCGCGCGGCATGGGATTGATCCTCACCGTCACTGCGGGCTTGGTCGTCTGGGTCGTGTTATGGGCGCTCGGCAGCAAGGGCTTCGACGCGTTCCTGCTCGCCACAGCGATCATCCTGGTGGGTGCAACGCTTCAGATCCTCTCCGGCTACCTGCCCGGCCGTCGTAGCTAGCTGAACAGTGCGCCCGCGCTGGCTGTGCCAGGTGTCCCGGGTCGTGGCGCCGGTGGCCGTGCTTGCCGCGACATCCGTGCTCGCCGTGGTCTTGGCGGGCTGCGGGGGCGTGGGCGTCTCGGGTGCGGCGAGCGCCACCAGCAACCAGCTCACGATCTATTCGAGCCTGCCGCTGCAGGGACCCTCGGGAGCGATCTCCGATGAGATCGTGAACGGAGAGAAGCTCGCGCTATCCGACGCGGGCGGGCACGTGGGCCCGTTCAGGGTGAGCTACGTGTCGCTCGACGACGCGAACCCGGTGAGCGAACAGTGGGCCCCCGACGTGACCGCCACAGACGCCAAGACGGCGGCTGAGGATACGAGCACGATCGCCTACCTGGGCGACTACAACTCCGCGGCGACCGCCGTGTCGCTGCCGCTGATCAACGCCGCGGGGATCCTGCAGGTCAGCCCGGCGAGCCCGTATGTGGGGCTGACCTCAACACTTGACGCCGGCCAGGATGAGCCCGAACGCTTCTACCCGAGCGGGCGGCGCACGTTCGGGCGCTTGCAGCCCGGCGATCCGGTGCAGGCGGCCGCGCAGGTGCGGCTGATGCGGGAACTGGGCGTGGGGAAGGTGTACGTGCTCGACGACCAGGATCCGTTCGAGATCCCGCTGGCGCAGATCGTCTCAGGCGGCGCCGAACGCGCGGGCATCGTGGTTGCCGCTCACGACAGCCTGGACATGACGGGCGAAACCGTCTTCACGGGTGTCGTCGAAAAGATCGTCAAAAGTGGCGCGGAAGCGGTGTTCTTCGCGGGCGGCAGCGGCGCGGGCACGGTTGCGCTGTGGAAGCAGCTGCACAGTGCCGACCCACACCTGCTGTTGCTTGGGTCGAGCACGCTCGTGAACGCAACATTCACTTCGGAAATCGGCGCGGCGGCCGCGAGCACATATCTGACTACGCCGGTGCTGGCCACAGACTCCTACCCACCGTCGGCGCAAGGCGTGCTGAGCGACTATCGCCGTCGATTCGGCGAAGCGGGCGGACCCTACGCGCTGTACGGGTACGAGGCGATGAGCGTGGTGCTGGACGCGATCCGTGCGGCGGGCTCGCACGGGAAGGACCGTCAGACGGTGATCGACCGGTTCTTCGCCACGAAGGGCCGCGACTCGGTGATCGGACGGTATTCGATTGAAGCGGACGGCGAAACTACATTGTCGCGGTACGGGGTCGATCGGGTCGTGCACGCCCGCCCGGTGTTTTACCGGGCGCTTTCAGTGTCGCCTATGGGTGGCTGACACTGAGTGAGAGTGAGGCCCGGGCCGTCGGGGACAGGGTGAGCAGCTTGGTCTCCCACGCGCGCAGCCCTCCTCAGAACCTGTTTCAGAATAGGTGGTGCGGTCGGGGCGTGCATGGACCAAGCTGGGCGCCGCGGGACGGCGAAGCGCGTGCTGCCGATCATCCGGGATCGCCCAGCACGTGCAAGCCGTCACGTGGCGACGATCGAAGATCCCATGGATCTTCGATCGGTCCAGCGCCGTGTCCAGGTGCGCATCCGGGCGTGCCGATCTTTTTGAAAACAGGTTCTTTTAGCCTGAGGTCTGCTGTAGCCCGAGCACGAGTCGGAAGCGATCGATCCCGCCGCCGAGCGAGTGTCCGCCGCCGGCGAGCGTGGTGAACGTGCGTAGGTAGGGGACGAACTTGGAGATCGTGGGGTCTTCGCTCAGCCCCACCCCTTCGAGCAGGCCGAGGAGTGACGGGAAGTCGACCGTGAGGCTCGGCTGGGCGCCTTCGCCGAGGGCGGAGGCCGCGGCGCTCGAGGAGGCGGAGGTGGAGAGCGTGCTGGATGGGTCAAGGGCGTCCCTGACTGAGGCTTCGCCGAGGCCGATCACGAACTTGGTCTGACCGCTCGCGGCGCGGCCATCGGCGATGTCGAGTTCGACGGGGAGGCCGCTCACTCTTGCCGAGATCGCCGCGTCGGTGCCTTGAATCGAGATCGACTGTGTCGAGCCGCCGGCCTTGTTCAACAGGACGGCGAGCTTGGCGACGGCGGCGCGTGAGCCGGCGGGGTTGCGGGAGGCGATCACGACTCCTCCTCTGAGGTCGGTTACGCCGCTGCCGCTCGCGAACAGTCCCGCCGGGCCCATCCAGCTCTGGAAGGCGCGTTTGGCTTCGGCGCTGTTCGCCGAGAGCGCGTCGAGCGGTGCGAGCATTCCTTCGAGCACGCCCTTGACGCTGAAGCCCGCGGCGGCTGGGCTTTCTGGGGGGCCGTTAGCGGAGGCGGTACTGCCGAGCGAGGTGAGGCTCGAGAGACCCTCAACGTCCGCCCCGAGCGTGGCGCCGGCATTGCCCAGGCCGACGGCCAGCCACGATTCCCCCGGCAGTTCGCCGAGCGCCTGCGCGCTCGCGGAGTCAGCGGAGAGGAGTCCGCCCGCCTCAGTCCCAGAGCCCGAGGAGAGCACGTCGGCATCGAGCGTGAGCGAAGTGGTGGAGGGCACGAGTGAGATGTTTGCCGCGTGCGTGCTCGCGAGCAGCCCGAGCAATCCGGAAAGTCCGGATGCGCCGCCCGCCCCCGAAGCGGGGCTCGAGCCCGAAGACGCACCGGGATGCGTATAGATGTGGGCGAGCGTGGCGGTGGGCGCGGCGGCGAGCAGCTTTGCGTAGCCAGCCGCTTGAGCCAGCGAAGGTCCGCCCAGCGTGGTGTCGATCACGCTGCGCAGCCCAGCTTCGCTGCCGATCACGGCGAAGCGACCGACAACGCCAAAAGCGACGCCGCCGGAGGTGACCTGGTAGGCGACTCCGCGGTAGCCAGCCGCGTGTGCGCCTGAGTGGTTGGCCTGGGAGGTGAGGAAGGAGCGCGCCCTGGCGACGTCGCTGGTGTCCAACACGATCGCGCCCTGAACACCGTGCGCGCCAAACGGCCACGAGCTCGCCGTGGAGGAGCCGCCCAAGATGCCCTGCTCGAGCAGCGAGAGCAGCCGGCTGGAGCCGTCGAGCGAGCTGAGGAAGATCCCGGCGTGAGGACCCAGCCAGGGCGCGACGTCGCGGTTGAAGTCGAGTGTGGGCGAGCCCGGCGTCTGCAAGGCCGCAAGGAGGCGCAGGTAGGGGTCGGTTTCGTGAGTGAGCGTGCGCCCCGCGGCGAGCGCGTCGGTCTTCAGGGCACCATCGGGGCGCACGGTCGCGCCGGCATAGAGCGGCACGGAGGCGGGGATCGCGCCGGCTGGGTCGGCGGCGGTGCCAAGCACGGGGGACGAAGATCCGCAGCCCGCAAGCGCCGCGAGTATCGGCATTGCGACGATCGCGGCCAACGCCAGCAGGGTGGTGTGGAGACGTCTAGGGGAGGTACGGACTGCGGGCAACGGATTTCGTCCTTTCTCGCGGTCCTCGCACGAGCGGCAAGGAAGGCGATCGTATGCGCAGTCCGCTCCTCAACGCAAGTGCCTATCGATCTGCAAGCGACGTTGCGCTTATGCGGTCTGCATGGGCCCTTGCAACCCAGGCCCCCTGTCAGCGGCTTTGCCATGCCGCCGCAAAAGCCGGCTGTGAGCAGGCATTTCTGCCTATTGAGAAGACGCAAGACAGGTCAAGTGGGAAGAAATGTGCAATTGGGGTTGCATTGTGGGAGAAAGTGGGGTAAGTTCGCAGCAGCGAGCCGAGGTGGAGGGGCTCCTCCCACTCCTCCACCTCGGCTTCTAACTAGCTCAGGAGCTTGACCTTGGTCCCCTTTCGTGGCACGTTCGACCACACGCTCGACGCGAAGAACCGCCTCACGGTGCCGGCCCGCTACCGTGCGGCTCTCGCTGAGGGTGTCGTGATGGCGATGCCCGTGGACCTGAAGCCGTGCGTGGGGATCTGGCGCCCGGAGGACTACGAGCGATACACCCAGCGCGCGCTGGCGGAGCTTCCGCCCCTGTCGCCGCGGCTGACGGAGCTGGAGCGCTTCTTTTACGGCTCATCCAAGGACATGGACCTAGACGCAGCCGGGCGGATCATGGTCCCAGGCTTCCTCGGCGAGCACGCCGTGTTGGAGAAGGAGGTCGTGGTCGTCGGGGTGGGCGACCGCTTGGAGCTGTGGAACAGAGGCCGTTGGAATGACCATCGACCGACGCTGCTGAGCGGCGTCGCGGAGATCACCGCACGTGTCGACGACCCTGCTTGAGATGCGACGATCTCACCGGCGCCCCCCTCGTGGGCGGCCATCGGGCATTGCCGCAAGAGCGGCCGCGAGGCTCGACCCAATCAGTGACCGCGATGGTCACATACCCGTGCTCGCGGGAGAGCTGCTCGAACTGCTCGATCCCCAGCCGAGCCAGACCGCGATCGATTGCACGTTCGGCGACGGTGGGCACGCCCGCCTCGTGGCCGAGCGCCTGGGCGCTGAGGGAACGCTGATCGCGATCGATCGCGATCCTCTGGCCGAGGAGCGCTTCGCGGCGCTGGCCGCTGAGGCGTCCTGCTCGGTGCGCTTCATTCGCGCGAGCTACGCCGAGGCGCTCGAGTTGCTTGCCGGCGAGGGGCTGCGCGCCGATATGGCCTATTTCGACTTGGGCATGTCCTCAATGCAGGTGGACACGTACGAGCGCGGGTTTTCTTATTCCTATGAGGCGCCGCTGGACATGCGCATGGATCCCACGCAGGAGCTGAGCGCGCGCGAGATCGTCGCCGCTTGGGACGAGCGCCGCTTGGCGCGTGCGCTGCGCGACTTCGGTGAGGAGCGCCATGCGAACGCAATCGCCCGCGCGATCGTGCGCCGGCGTGGAGAGGCGCCGATCGAGACGACACTTCAGCTGGTGGACACGATCAACTCGGCGATTCCCGCCCCCGCGCGTTTCGGAGGCGGTCATCCCGCCAAGCGCTCCTTTCAGGCGTTGAGGATCGCGGTGAACGACGAGCTGGGACAGCTGGAGCGTGGGCTCCCGCTCGCGTGGGAGCTGCTGCGGGAGGGCGGCGTGCTCGCTGGGATCTCGTTTCACTCACTCGAGGACAGACGCGTGAAGCGCTTCTTGGCCGAGCGTGCCCGTGGCTGTATCTGCCCGCCTGATCTACCCGTGTGTGCATGCGGTCGTGAGCCGCAGGCGGCGTTGATCGCACGCCGCTCGATCGTGCCTTCAACAGATGAGGTGGCGCACAACCCGCGCGCCGCCTCGGCGCGGCTGCGCGCCGCGCGAAAGCTGAGCGAGACATCGTCATCCTCTGATGAGCCGAACGACGACAGCGGGAGCGTGGCGTCGTGACGCCCCCGGCAGCCGCCGCGGCCCCGGCCATCCATCCGCGGCGCACGGTCGGTCCGGGGCGAGGTCCGCTGGCCGTTCCCCGTAAGCCCCGGCGCGTGTCCGGTCCGGCGCGCGCCAGGAACCGAGCGAGAGTCGCTCAGCCGGCGCAGGCGGCCGCGACTCAGCGGCTGCTCGACCGGCTGATCTCCGGACGCGTCTGGATCGGCCTGGTCGCGTTCGCCCTGCTCGGGATCGTGACGATGCAGCTCGGACTGCTCGAGCTGAACGGAGGAATCGGCCGTGCGCTGGAGCACGAGGCGCTACTGCAGCGCGAGAACGCGGCGCTGAGCATCGAAAACTCGGAAATGGCGGCGGGCGATCGCGTCGAGCTGCGGGCCGCGCAGATGGGCATGGAGCTGGTCCCCGCTGGAGCGCTGCGCTTCCTCCCGGCTCGTCCGGGGATCGATGCGGCCCGCGCCGCGGCTGCGCTGAGCGCACCACCCGTCCACGCCGCGCCAACGACCAGCTCCGCTGAAGCCTCCGCCGGCGGCTCTGAAACGCAAGCCTCCCCATCATCATCCACCGAAGCGCCCGGGACGGCTGCCGGGGCGTCCTCGGGGACGACCGCCTCCGCCGAATCGCCGCAGACCGCTGAACCGTCCACGACGGCGCCCGCTGCATCGCCGCCAGCGGGGGAATCTGCTGGTGCGCCGTCGGTAGAACCCAAGACGGCGCCCGCCGAACCGGCGCCGGCCTCCGCGACCACCGCTTCGACCGGCGGCAACACCGCCCCAGCAGGGTAGCCAGGTGGCTGTCGTCCAACGCCGTGTGGGGGGGATCTTTGGGCTGTTCTTCCTCCTCCTGGTGCTGGCGGCCGGACGCGCCTTCTACCTCGGTGGGGTGCACAGCGCGGCGCTGAGGACGGCCGCCCGCAGCCAGCAGTTGACGTCTGAAACGGTGCCCGCCCAGCGCGGCACGATCACCGATCGCAACGGGGTGGACCTCGCCGTGTCCGAGCCCGCGGAGGACATCTCGGCCGATCCGTACCTGATCACCGACCCGCTGGGCGCCGCGCAAGAGCTCGCCCCGCTGCTGGGCCAGACGCAAGCGAGCGTGCTGACGAAGCTCTCGGCGCACGCAGGTTTCGTCTACCTCGTGCGGGCGCTCCCCGCCAAACAGGCGCGTGCGGTACTGGCCTTGAAGATCCCGGGTGTCGACGGCGCGCCGGTCATGCGCCGCGTGTATCCGCGCGACACGCTGGCGGCACAGGTGCTGGGCGTGGTGGGCACCGAAGGCGGCGGCCTGGAGGGGTTGGAGTACTCGCGCAACGCGATCTTGCGCGGTCGCACTGGCGAACGACGCGTGGTGAGCGACGCGCTCGGCCAGCCCGTATCGATCACCGACGTGCATCCGGAGGCGCCCGGCGCGTCGCTGTCGCTCACGCTCGACGCCAACATCCAGCAGCGCACCGAAGACGTGCTGGGCGCGGTGGGCCGGGTATTTGCTCCCAAAGACGCCACAGCGATCGTGATGGACCCGCGCAGCGGCGCAATCCTCGCGATGGCGAGCTGGCCGCAGGCGAACGCGAACGACCCGGGGGCTTCACCCGCGGACACGCTGGAGAACCGGGCGGTCAGCTTCAACTACGAACCGGGCTCCACCTTCAAGGCAGTGACGGTCTCAGGCGCCTTGCAGCAGGGGCTGATTACGCCGAGCACGGGCTTCAACATCCCCGATCAGATCCAGGTCGCCGACAGGACCATCCACGACGACACAGAACACGCCGAAGAGACGCTCACGACCGCGCAGATCCTCGCCCAGTCCAGCAATGTCGGCGCGATCGAGATCGGCAAACTGGAGGGGGCGGAAAGCTTCAACGGCTGGGTGCACAACTTCGGCTTCGGTGCGCGCACCGGCGTCGATTTGCCCGGTGAGGAAACGGGCGAGGCGCTGGCGCTCAGTCAGTACTCGGGCTCATCGATGGGCAACCTGCCAATCGGGCAGGGTGAGCTCGTCACCCCGATCCAGATGGCGACCGCATATTCGGCGATCGCCAACGGCGGAATCTTGCACCCACCGCACATTGTGGGCGCGATCGATGGGCGTCCGCAACCCGAGCCAGCCGGGCGTCGCGTGATCTCTGAGGCCACAGCCGCCGAGCTGCGCAAGATGCTGGAAGGTGTGCTCGCTCCGGGGGGAACCGCCAGCGAGGTCTCGATCCCCGGCTATCGACTGGCCGGCAAGACGGGCACCGCCAGCAAGATCGATCAGGCGACCGGCGAATACTCCCAAAGCGCCTATGTCGCCTCATTCATAGGCTTCGCGCCGGCGTCCGACCCGAAGCTGCTGTGCGCGGTGGTCGTCGACGAACCGCAGTCGGGATCGATCTACGGTGGCACGGTCGCCGCGCCCGCTTTCGGCCAGATCATGAGCTTCGCGCTGCCCTACCTGCGCATCTCGCCGGAATAGAGCTCGCTCCGCCGGGAGGCCAAACTAGACTCAACCACGTGCCGGCACAAGGGATCGATCGATGAGGCTTGGCGATCTGATCGCCGGCATCGCCGGTGACACCGATAGCGGTGCGGAGAAGGCCGGTGGCGCTCTGAGTGCGAGCACCGAGGTCGAGATCACGGGGCTTTCATACGACAGCCGCAGGGTTCGGCCGGGGACGCTGTTCTTCTGCGTGGAGGGCTTCAAGAGCGACGGGCACGACTTCGCCGAGCAGGCTGTTCAGAGCGGCGCTTCAGCGCTCGTGGTCGAGCGTCCGCTCGGCCTCGGCGTGCCGGAGGTCCTGGTTGCCTGCACCCGCGCCGCGATGGGGCCACTGGCGGCGAAGTTCTATGGCGATCCGACGTCCGAGCTAGGTGTAGTTGGGGTGACGGGGACGAACGGAAAGACGACCACTGCCTTCCTGGTGCGCGCCCTGCTCGAGGCCGGCGGCGCGCGGTGCGGGCTGCTGGGGACGGTCAAGTCGGTCATCGGAGGGACTGAGCGACCAGTCGAGCGCACGACAGCCGAGGCGATCGACGTGCAGAGAGACTTCCGTGAGATGCTCGACGGGGGTGATAGCGCCTGCGCTATGGAGGTGTCCTCGCACGCGCTCGAGCTCGGCAGAGCCGACGCGATCCATTTCGCGGCGGCGGTGTTCACGAACCTGACCCAGGACCACCTCGATTTTCACGACACGATGGAGGACTACTTCCAGGCCAAGCGCCGCCTGTTCAGCGCTCACCCGGGCGTGAGCGTGGTAAACGTCGACGATCCCTACGGGCAGCGGCTCGCGGCGGAGATCGAGGGGACGATGTGCACATTCGCCCTCGATGCGCCCGCCGATTATCGAGCAACAGCAGTGCGCTGCGCCTTTGCGGGCTGTCGTTTCACGCTGCACACGCCCGCGGGGGAACGCGAGGTCGCGCTGCCGCTGCCCGGCCGCTTCAATGTCGCCAACGCGCTCGCCGCGCTCGCCGCTGTGCACGCGCTCGGAGGCGATCTCGGCGTGCTGATAGCGGCGCTCGAGCGTGGCGTGCGCGTACCGGGCCGGTTCGAGCCCGTGGACGAGGGCCAGGATTTTGCGGTGATCGTCGACTACGCCCATACACCGGACTCGCTGGAGAACGTGCTGTGCGCCGCACGCGAACTGGTGCCGCGCGGTGCGGAGGCGACCGGCGTGGATAGGGAAGGACGCGTCGTGTGCGTGTTCGGCGCGGGCGGAGACCGCGACCGCGGCAAGCGAGGACTGATGGGTGAGGTTGCCGCGCGTCTGGCCGACGTGGTCGTGGTCACCTCGGACAACCCGCGCTCGGAGGATCCCGAGCAGATCATCGCCGAAGTCATGGCCGGGGCCGCGCAGGCTGCTCGCCCGCGGGAGGCGCCCCTGATCCACTCGATCTCCGATCGCGGAGCGGCCATCGCCGAGGCCATCGCGTCCGCGCGCCAAGGAGATCTGGTGGTGATCGCGGGCAAGGGCCATGAGCAGGGGCAGGAGCTGGCCGACGGCCTGAAGATCCCCTTCGACGACGTGACCGTCGCCCGGGAGGCGCTACGTGCGCGCGGCGAGCGGCTGCCGATCGGTGGCACGGGCCCACAGTCCGCGGGACCGGGTCGATCAGCCGATCGGCCAGCTGGGGCGGCCGCATGAGGAGTTGGGATGCGGCGCGCGTCGCGAGCGCCGCCGGCGCGCGTCTCGTGGGCGAGCCGGCCCGGCCAGAGGGCGAGCCGGGTCCCCGGCGTGCCGTGATCGACTCCCGTCAAGCGGGGCCGGGCGACCTGTTCGTAGGGCTCGTGGGAGAGCGCACCGACGGGGGGAGCTTCGCGGCACAGGCGCTCGCCGCCGGCGCCTGGGGAGTGCTGGTCAGCCCGGATCACTCAGAGACAGCCCTCGCGACCGCGCCAGCCGCGGCGATTCTCGCGCACCCCGATCCCATAGCGGGTTTGCAATCGCTCGCGAGGGCTTGGCGGCGGGAGCTGAGCGCGGGTGGAGTGAAGGTGGTCGCGATCACCGGCTCGACCGGCAAGACATCGACCAAGGACATCCTGGCTTCGCTGCTCGGCTCCCGTCTGCGCACGGTGGCGAGCCCCGAGAACTTCAACACCGAGATCGGGTTGCCGCTGGCGGTGCTCGCCGCGCCGGCAGACACCGAGGCACTCGTGCTCGAGATGGCGATGCGCGGGCCGGGCCAGATCGCCGAGCTGACCGCCATCGCCGAGCCCGATGTCGGCGTGATCGTGAACGTCGGCCCGGTGCACCTGGAGCTGTTGGGGTCGATCGAGGCGGTCGCCGCTGCCAAGGCGGAGCTGATCGCCGGGCTGGCTCGGGGCATGAGCGTGGTGATCCCCGTCGCTGAGCCACTGCTCGCGCGGCACCTGCGCGCCGATCTGCGCACGATCACGTTCGGCGAGGGTGGAGATGTGACGCTGGAGGATGTGTCGGGCGATGGGGAGGTCGTGATCCGAGCCGGCGGCCGATCGGAGATCGCCCAGCGGATCACGCTGCGGCCGTCGTTCGGACAGGCGCACAACCTGCGCAATCTGCTGGCTGCCGTTGCGACCGCGTGTGCGCTTGGGATCACCCCCGAGGGTAGGGTGGACGTCAGCTTCTCGGCGCTGCGTGGCGAGCGGATCGACCTACCCGGCGGAATTGTCCTGATCAACGACTGCTACAACGCCAACCCAATGTCCATGCGCGCCGCGATCGACGACCTGGCTGAGACCGCGACCGCGCGGCGCGTAGCGGTGCTCGGTGACATGCTGGAGCTGGGATCGGAAGAGTTGCGCTTTCACCGTGAGATCGGCGCGCACGCGGCCGCCACCGGGGTCGATCTGCTCGTGACCGTCGGTCCGCTGGCCGCCGCGGTGCGCGAGGCGTTCGCCGGGGAGGCCCATGCGGTGCCCGACGCGGAAGCGGCGGTCGAGCTGCTCAGGGGAATTCTGCGCGAGGAGGACACGGTGCTCGTGAAGGGTTCGCGTGGGGTCGGGTTGGAGCTGGTCGCCGAGGCTCTCGCGCAGGCCCCGGCGGGAAGACGCTGATGGGAAGGATTCTGTTCGGCGGCACCGCCGCGCTGCTGATCTGCATCTTCTTGAGCCCGAAGTTCATCGAGTTTCTGCGCGTGCGCGAGTTCGGCCAGCACATCCGCGAGGACGGCCCGGAGGGGCACCATCAGAAGGCGGGGACGCCGACGATGGGCGGCGTGATCATCTTCCTCGCGGTCGCGGTGCCGTTCCTGATTCTCACCAACTACGAATGGCGCTCGGTCGGCGTGTTCGGCGCAGCGATTGCGTGTGCGCTGTTGGGGTTCACCGACGACTACATGAAGCTGGTCAAGCGCCGTTCGCTCGGGTTGCGCGCGCGGATGAAGCTCGTGGTGACGATCGCAATCTCGCTCGGGCTCTGGTATGTCGCTGAACACAAGGCGCATCTCGCGCCAACTCTCAGGCTGCGGTTCGTCGACTATCAGATCGACCTCGGACACTTCTTCTACCCGGTGCTGATCTATTTCGTGGTGGCGGGCACGACGAGCGCGGTGAACCTCACCGACGGCCTCGACGGCCTCGCCGCTGGTTGCGCGGCGATCGTGCTGCTCGCGTACATCGGCATCACGTTCATCACCGGCCAGTACGACCTGGCGATGCTCGCGGGCTGTCTGGTGGGCGCGTGCGTCGGCTTTCTGTGGTTCAACGCGTTTCCGGCGACGATCTTCATGGGCGACACCGGCTCGCTGGGCCTCGGTGGCGCGATCGCGGGGCTGGCGGTGATGACAAAGACCGAGGTGCTGCTGATCCTGCTCGGCGGAATCTTCGTGATCGAGGCGCTGTCCGTGGCGATCCAGGTGATCTCCTTTCAAACAACCCGCAAACGGGTGTTCTTGATGGCCCCGATCCACCACCATTTCGAGCTACGAGCATGGTCTGAGACAAAGATCATCCTGCGCTTCTGGATCGTCGCCGCGATCTGCTGCGCGATCGGCTTCACGATCTATCGCCAGAGCATCGGTTGAGGTGACGCCGCGGCCGGAGATTCCCGCAGGCCCCTATCTGGTGGTCGGGCTGGCCCGTTCGGGAGTGGCGGCCGCGCTCCTCTTGCGGGAGATGGGGGCGGAGGTGGCCGGCGTCGATCAAGGCGCGCCGGCGGGTACGGAGGAGCTGGCGCGAGCCGGGGTGGAGGTGCGTCTGAAGGACGAGGGGATAGCGCTGCTCGATCGCGCGTGCGCCGTGATCAAGAGCCCGGGTGTGCCGGCTCAGACGCCGGTGGTGGCGAGGGCGCGCGAACGGGGCATCCCCGTGCTGGGCGAGCTCGAGCTGGGGTGGCGGCTGCTTCAGAACGAGTTCGTCGCGGTGACGGGTACGAACGGCAAGACGACGACTGTCGAGCTGATCGGGCACATCCACCGTGAGGCAGGCCTGCCGGTCGAGGTCGCGGGCAATGTGGGGACGGCCGTGAGCGGGCTGGTGGGGAAGATCGACCCACGCGCGACGGTCGTGTGCGAGGTGTCGTCGTTTCAGTTGGAGGACACGCTCGCGTTCGCGCCCGAGGCAGCGGTGCTGCTGAATATCGCGCCTGACCACCTCGACCGGCACGGCACGTTCGCAGAGTACGTGCGGGCGAAGCTCGAGATATTCGCGCGTCAGGGCAACGATGACATTGCGGTGGCGCCACTCGAGCTCGGAGTCGAGATCGGGATCCCGCCCATCCCCGGCTGCGCGCAACGCGTGTGCTTTGGCACGGGACCGGGGGCCGCGCTGTCAGAACGAGCGGGACAGCTGTGGTGGGAGGAGCTGCCTTTCATGTCCGTCGCGGAGATACGCCTGCGTGGTGCGCACAACGTGCAGAACGCGATGGCGGCCGCCGCGGTGTGTCTGGCGCGCGGGGTAGACCCGGATGCGGTGCGTGCGGGCCTTCAGAGCTTCAAGGGCGTGGCGCACCGCTTGGAGGAGGTGGCCAGCAGGGAGGGTGTGCTGTACGTGAACGACTCCAAGGCGACGAATGTCGCGAGCACGCTGGTGGCTCTCGACGCCTTCACACAGGCTGGCGTGCATCTGATCTTGGGTGGCCAGGGCAAGGGTCAGGACTTCGATGCCTTGCGCGAGCCTGTGGAGCGGAGCTGTCGCGCGGCGTATCTGATCGGTGAAGACGCCCCCGCGATCGCGGAGGCGCTGAAAGGCGCGAGCGTGCCAGTCTACGAGTGTGACGCCCTCGAGCGGGCCGTCGCCGCGGCAAGCGGGGCGGCCGCGCCCGGGGACGTGGTCCTGCTGTCGCCGGCCTGCGCGAGCTTCGACCAGTTCGCCGACTTCGAAGCCCGCGGCGAGCGGTTTCGGGAGCTCGCCCTGGGATAGAGGCTTCCGCGCGCCCGCGTCGAAGTGAGTGCGGATGCCAGCAGCCGCAGCACGGCGCGCCCACTCCGCGGGGGCCCGTAACCCGCGCAGTGAGCGCAAGCGCGGCAGAGGGAGCGCGAGTGCACGGAATGCGCAGCCGTTTGAGCATCGCATCCTGATGACCGCGACGCTGTGTCTGCTCGCGTTCGGCGCGGTGATGGTCTACAGCGCTTCCTCGGCGACCACGTTGCTGCAGGGGTCCGGTAACGGCAGCGGCTATCTCGTCAAGTTCGTCGTCTACGGCGCGGTCGGTCTGGTTGTCATGCACGTGCTCGCGCGCGACGGGGTCGCAAAAATGCAGAGCTTCGTCGCGCCGCTGCTGGTGACGGCGTTCGTGCTCGTGCTCGCCGTGCACATACCCCACGTCGGGGTCGCCGTCAACGGCGCGCGGCGCTGGATCGGCCCGAGCGTGCTGCAGTTCGAGCCCTCGGAGCTACTCAAGCTCGCGCTCGTGCTCTACGCCGCGACGCTCCTGGCCAAGCGTCCACAGCGCGTCCACGACCTGCGTGAGCTGTGCCGGCCGCTGCTCGTCGTCGTTGGCGGCGCCTGTCTGCTGGTCGTCACCGAGCCGGATCTCGGCTCGGCGATGGTGATTGCGTTCACGACCGTCGCGCTGCTCGTGGCGTGCGGCATCCCGTTACGAAATCTCGCGATCATCGCCGGCTCGGCGTTCGCGTTGGTCGCGCTGTACGCGCTCGCGCGGCCGTATGCGCGAGCGCGGTTGACCTCATTCGTCGATCCCTGGGCGCACGCTTCGAGCAGTGGCTTCCAGGCCGTGCAGGGGCAGATCGCGATCGGCTCGGGCGGTCTGTTCGGGGTCGGACCGGGTCAGTCGGTGCAGAAGATCTTCTATCTGCCGGAGGCGCCGACGGATTTCATCCTCGCCGTGATCGGCGAGGAGCTGGGTGTGGTCGGAGTGTTCTCGCTGCTGTTCCTGTACGGGATGATCGCCTACGCTGGACTGCGCGCGGCGAAGGGTGCGCGCAGCCTGTACAGCGCGCTGATCGCGGTCGGGGTGACTTCGCTGATCCTCTCCCAGGCGGTGCTCAACGTGTTCGCCGTGCTCGGTCTCGCGCCGCTCACGGGGGTACCGCTGCCGTTCGTGTCCTACGGGTCGAGCAGCCTGATCGTGATGCTCGCCGCGATGGGCCTGTTGCTGAACGTAGCCGCCGGTGGAACCGCGCACGTGCGTGCCGTGGCGCCCGCGCGTGAACGCCGCTCGGCCGACGCGAAGGGCCGCGAACCGGCACGATGGGAGCGTGAACAGGCCTCCGAAGATCGTGATCGCCGCCGGGGGAACCGCGGGGCACGTGGTACCGGCGCTCGCGGTGGCCAGCGCGCTGCGGGCTGAGGGCGCCGGGGTCGAGTTCATCGGCGGGGAGCGCGCCGAGGCCGAGCTGGTGCCCACCGCGGGCTACCCACTGCAGAAGATCTCGGTGGAAGGTATGAGTCGCACCAACCCGTTGCTCGCCGTCCGCGCGCTCGGGCGCGCCGCAGCCGCGGTGAGGCGCGCGCGCTCGTTGCTAGAGGAGTTGGCTCCCGATGCCGTGCTGGGTGGCGGCGGCTACATCACCGGGCCCGTGGGGCTGGCGGCGGTTACGCTGCGGATCCCGCTCGTGCTGAGCGAGGCCGACAGTCACCTGGGGCTGACCAACCAGATGCTGGCCCCGTTTGCGCGGCGCGTGTGCCTGTCCTTTCCGATCGCCGGCCGCAGGGGGCCTCGTTATCGCGTCACCGGCCGGCCGGTCTTCGCCCCTCAGGAGGACCGTGAGGCCGCGCGCGCGCGGTACGGGATCGCGATGGGTGAGACCTGCTTGATCGTGTTCGGCGGTTCTCTGGGGGCGCGCTCGATCAACCTGGCGGCGGTCGAGGCGTTCGCGGGGGAGCACCCGGGGACAGACACAGGTGGGCAGGGCGCCGCGGAGACCGATCTCGACGCAGGCATGAGGGCCGGCGCGCCGCACGTGCTGCATGTGACGGGGCGTCGCGACTATCCCGAGCTGGCAGGGCGCGAGCTACCGGCAGGGTATGACCTGCGCGAATACCTGGATGCGGAGGAGTTCGCCGCCGCGCTCGCCGCCGCCGACCTCGTGGTCGCAAGGGCGGGAGGATCGGTGTTCGAGATCGCCGCGCACGGAAGGCCGGCGATCCTCGTGCCGTATCCGCACGCGGCGGCCGACCATCAGACGAGGAACGCGCGCTGGATGTCCGCCGCGGGGGCGGCGATTGTGATCCCCGACCGTGAGCTGACCGCCCCGCGCCTGGCCCGTGAGGTGGCGGCCCTGCTGTCCGATCGACCGCGCCTCGAGGCGATGGCGAGCGCCTCGAAGGGTCTGGCCCGGCCGCGTGCCGCGATGGATGTAGCTGATGAGCTATTGGGGGCAGCCGCGTGAGCGCACCAAGCGGACCATGGGGTGGACGGCGCCTACATTTTGTCGGGGTCGGCGGCGCGGGGATGAGCGGGTACGCACGCGCGGCGCACGCGCTCGGAGCCGAGGTGACCGGTTCCGACCTCACCGGCTCGCCCTATACCGAGCGCTTGGCCGCCGACGGTGTGTTGGAGACGATCGTCGGCCACGCCGCTCTGAACGTGCCCGCGGGCGACGGTGTCGAGGTCGTCTACTCCAGCGCCGTACCGCCCGAGAACCCAGAGCTCCTCGTCGCCCGCGAGCGGGGGATACCCGCGCGTCCGCGCGCCGAGTTGCTGTCGGAGCTCACAGGGATGAAGCGCACGATCGCAGTGGCCGGCACGCACGGCAAGACGACGACGGCGTCGATGCTGGTGCACGCGCTGCGCGCCGCCGGCCTCGAGCCGGGATGGCTCGTGGGCGCCCCGGTGGGAGGCGGCTTGGCGAACGCGGAGTGGGGAGCGGGCGATTGGCTCGTGGTCGAGGCCGACGAGTCTGACCGCTCGATGCTGAGTTTGAAGGTCGAGGTTGGTGTGCTGACCAACGTTGAGCTGGATCACCACGCGAGCTTCGCTTCGCTCGCTGAGCTGGAAGCGGCGTTCCGCGTGTTTCTGGCACACGCCGAGAGAGGGGTCGTGGTGTGGGATCGCCCCGAGCTGCTCGCGCTCGAGAGAGATCGGGCCGCGGAGATCGAGGTCGTTCCCTACGACGTGGCTGATCTGAAGCTCGAGGCGGGAGGCTCCCGCTTCCAGTGGCGCGGCGAGGAGGTCCGCCTGGCGGTGCCCGGTGCGCACAACGCGTTGAATGCCACCGCGGCGCTCGAGGCCGCCCGCCTGGCTGGTGCGGATGCCGCACTCGCGATCGAGGGCATCGCCGGCTTTCACGGCGCTGGGCGACGCTTTCAGCTTCTGGGTGCGACCGCGAGCGGAGCGATCGTGTACGACGACTACGCCCACCACCCGACCGAGGTGAGTGCAACCCTGGCGGCTGCCCGCACGCTCGAGCATCGGCGGCTGGTGGCGGCGTTTCAGCCCCACCTGTACTCGCGCACGACGCTGCTCGCCAGGGAGTTTGGGCGCGCGCTGGCGCTCGCCGACATGGTGGTCGTGCTGGATGTCTACCCGGCGCGCGAGCGCGCTGAGGACCACCCGGGGGTGAGCGGGCTCGAGATCGCCGAGGCCGCCGCAGACGCTGCCGGAGGAAGACAGGTGTATTGGCTGCCAACGTTCGCTGACGCAGAGCCCGTATTGCGGAGCGTCCTCGTCGCGGGGGACGTGTGCCTCATGATGGGCGCCGGCGACGTCGACGCGCTCGGCAGGAGCCTGGTGGAGCCGTGAGTGTGCCCGCGCCGCCCACAGCGGTTCAACACGACTTTCCGCTTGCTCGCCTGACAACCGTGCGCACGGGCGGCGCGGCGGAGTGGTTCGCGCGCGCCGGCAGCGAGGCGGAGCTACGGGAGCTACTCGCCTGGGCCACGGCTGCCGCTGCGCCCGTGAGCGTGGTGGGGTCGGGATCGAACCTGCTGGTCGCCGATGAGGGAGTGAAGGGGCTGGTGGTGAAGCTCGACCGAGCCCTCGCGAAAATCGACGTCGAGGGGCGACGGATCGTCTGCGGCGGCGGTGCGCGCCTACCCGCGGTCGCCGCGCGCGCGGCGCGGGCGGGCTTGTCGGGAATCGAGTTCGGGGTGAACATCCCCGGGACGGTTGGGGGGGCAGTCAGGATGAACGCAAACGCCTACGGCGGAGAGCTGGAGCGCGCTCTGGAGTGGGTCGAGGTCGTCACTGCCGGGGTGGAGGCTCCCGGTTCGGCTGCGACTGTGCAGCTGAGCACCGAGGTGGCGGTAAAGGACGCCGGAGGGGATCGCCGCGCGCCACGGGAGCTTGGGTTCGGTTATCGCCGTTCGAATCTCACCGACGGGGAGATCGTCACGCGCGCCTCTTTGCAACTGGCACCCGCCGATCCAGAGGCGGTGAAAACAACGCTCGAGGAGATGCGCGCCCGCCGTCACGAGGCCCAACCACAGGGGATAAAGACGTTTGGCTCGACATTCAAGAACCCCGAGGGCAGGGCCGGGGCAAATGACATGGGTCGCTCCGCCGGCCTGCTCCTGTCGGAGGCCGGTTGCAATGACGTGGCGGTTGGAGGAGCGCGCTTCGCATCCAAGCATGCCAACTTCATCGAGAACGTCGGGACGGCCACGACCGCGGATGTGATCGCGGTCATGGCCGAGGGTCGCCGCCGCGTCAAGGAGTGCTTCGGGGTGGAGCTGGAGCCGGAGGTGCAGACGCTGGGGAACGTACGTTTTCCCTGGCTGTAGGGATACGCCCGTTGAGGTCGAAGACCCCGTGAATGGATCGTTCGCTCGCCGGCCGGTTTTCGATCGCCCGCCCGTTTGCCCCGGCCGCGCCGCGCCGCGCCGGCCGGTCTTCGGCCGGTCGTGGTGGCGCCCGGAGCCCAGATGGGCGTCTGGGTCTTTGGTGGCGGGCGTTCGCGGTGCTCGCCGACCTGACCCACGCGTGCTTCGTGTTCATCTGGCGTCGCCGGCGCGCGCGCATCGCGCTCATCGTCGTCCTCGCGGCGCTGGGGCCGCTCGCGGGTGGCTGGCTGTGGCTGCGGGACTCCTCGCTGGTGTCGGTGGAGCACGTGCGGATCAGCGGTGTGCACGGCCCCGATGCGCGGGCAATCGAAGCGGCCCTGGCCGGCGCCGCGCGGCACATGAGCACGTTGGATGTGCGCCCGGGCGCGCTGCGCGCAGCGGTAGCGCCGTTCCGCGTGGTGCGCGAGGTGCAGACCAGCCCGAGCTTTCCCCACGGCCTGCGTATCCACGTAATCGAGCAGCTGCCGGTTGCCGTCCTCACAGTGGATGGGGCACGAACCGCGGTAGCGGCGGACGGGATGGTGCTTGGCCCAGCGCTGCTCTCGAGCTCGCTGCCCGCAGTCAGCGACAGCGCCACTCCTCAAGCGCAGGGCGGCGAGCTAACCGGGCAGCACGTGCACGGCGCGTCGCTGCTCGCGGACCTCACGGTGCTGGGCGCGGCCCCCGCGTCGCTTCTTGAGAAGGTAGTGGCACGCGTGTACACCGGGCCGATGGGTCTCACCGTAGCGATGCGCAACGGCCTGCTTGCCTACTTCGGGGATGCCACGCTCCCCCACGCGAAGTGGATCTCGCTTGCGCGGGTGCTAGCCGACCCCAGCTCCGCGGGCGCTTCCTATGTGGATGTGCGCCTGCCCGAACGGCCCGCCGCGGGCTTCGCCGACGGCGTCGCTCCGGCGACGAGCAGCGCGACCGGGACGCCACCGACCGGCACCGAACCGGGGAGCGCAGCGGATCCAACAACCGCGGCTGAGCTTGCCGCCGGACTCACCGCGGCGGTCGGTGGCGGGTCCACAGCATCCGGGTCCACAGCATCCACAACAGCGTCTTCGCCAGCGGCGTCTTCGCCGGGATCGACCCCCGGCCATGAAGAATCCTCGACCGGCTCCACTTCTTCAGAAACGACCTCGACCGCTCAGGTCGAATCGCCGCGAGGAGCGGCCGCTGAAGCACCCGCCGCGGGCGCCACTCCCGGCGGCTGAGCATCCGCAGTCGCGACTCCTGTAGCCGTTATCCGTATACGTTCGCGCGGCCTGGGCTTTCATAAACATACCCTCAACCTCAACTTGAGATTGACTGCACTCTCTAGACAAACCTCAGGTAGTGGTCGAGAGTTCAGCGATCTGCAACGATTGTTGCGAGATTGGGAGTTGTCGTTGACAGGGCGAAGTTCCCTGCATAACGTGCCCTTCTCGGCGGTGCGGCAAAGAGTATGCTGCGAACCCTAAATTTCTACTGAAGGCTTCGGACAGAACCATCATGGAGAACGCAGGCGGAAGTTATCTGGCGGTCATCAAGGTCGTGGGGGTCGGCGGCGGCGGCACCAATGCGGTTAGCCGCATGGTCGACGCGGGATTGCGCGGCGTTGAGTTCATCGCCGCCAACACCGACGCTCAGGCGCTCGCTATGTGCGACGCCGACATCAAGCTGAACATCGGCCACGAGTCAACCAAGGGTCTCGGCGCGGGCGCCGATCCCGACGTCGGCCTGGCATCGGCCTCGGAGTCGCGCGACGACATCAAGGAGGCTCTGAAGGGGGCCGACATGGTGTTCGTGACAGCGGGCGAGGGCGGTGGCACCGGCACGGGCGCCGCGCCCGTGATCGCCGAGATCGCCAAGAACGAGATCGGCGCGCTGACCGTCGGCGTGGTCACGCGCCCGTTCGACTTCGAGGGCTCTCAGCGCAGCCGGCAGGCCACCGAGGGCATCGAGCGCCTGCGCGAAGTAGTGGACACGCTGATCGTGATCCCCAATGAGAAGCTGCTCGCGGTGGTCGAGCGGCGTACCTCAATGCTCGACGCTTTCAAAGAGGCCGACAACGTCCTGCGCCAAGGCGTGCAGGGCATCACCGACCTGATCACGATCCCCGGCCTGATCAACCTCGACTTCGCCGACGTACGCACGATCATGCAAGACGCAGGCTCGGCGCTGATGGGGATTGGCGAAGCCGGCGGCGAGAATCGCTCTGGTGACGCGGCCAAAGCCGCGATTTCCTCGCCGCTCTTGGAAGAGTCCGTCGACGGGGCCACGGGCATCCTCCTGAACATCACCGGCGGCAAGGACCTCGGCCTATTCGAGGTCAACGACGCCGCGGAGATCATCCAGAAAGAGGCCGATCCGAACGCGAACATCATCTTTGGCGCGGTCATCGATGAGGCGATGGGAGACGACGTGCGCGTCACCGTGATCGGCACCGGCTTCGACCACCGTCCGGGCCGCTCCGCGCGTCGCGACAGGCGATCTGGTCGCCCCGATCGGGGTCCCCGCATCGATGACCGTCAACGCTCTTCACTCGAGATCTCAGACGACGACATCGACGTGCCGCCGTTCCTGCGCTGAGATCGCGCGTTCCGAAGGTGATCTAACCTTCGGAACAGGATGGCGAAGCGAAACGACTACGACGGCATTTGCAGCGTCTGTGGCGCGGAGGTCAAGGCGAACGAGGGGATCAAGGTCTATGACCGCGATTCGCCGCATGCGGGACGGCGCGGTTACCTGATCCTCTGCGTGGAGCATGCACCCGAGCAAAGCCTGCGCCCCCCGTCGCCACCTGAGGCCTCGAAGCTGCCGTCTATCTATCAGGACGAGGGCAAATACGAGCGCTGACTGCTTGGCATAGGCCGCTAGGCTGCGACCTCGATGCCCACCGCCCCGTGCCGCACCGCGCTGTTCGACCGCCATCTCGCCGCGGGCGCAAAGATGGTGGAGTTCGCTGGCTGGGAGATGCCGGTGCAGTACGAAGGCGTCCGCCAGGAGCACATGGCGGTGCGCAATGCCTGTGGCATTTTCGACGTCTCGCACATGGGCGAGATCGAAACCGCCGGTCCTCAGGCGCTCGAGTTGCTGCAACGGCTGCTGTCCAACGACCTCGCCAAGATCCAGCTCGGCGGCGGCGTGGGGGAGGGGGGCGGCGGCGATGGGGTGGGGGGCGGGGCCCAATACTCAGTGTTGTGCCGCGAAGACGGCGGCGTGCTCGATGACCTGTTCACCTATCGCCTGGACGCCGAGCGCTATCTGACGGTCACGAACGCGGCCAACCACGCGCAGGACCTCGATTGGTTCCGCGCGCACTCCGGAGACTTCTCCAAGGCGCGGGTGACGGATCGAATCGACGACTACGCGATGCTCGCCGTGCAGGGTCCCCGTGCGCGTGAGATCGTCCAGGCGATCTCAGACGCCCCACTGCCTCCACGGATGATGGCCGCGACCCGGCGGCTGGCGGGCGCCGAGGTGTTGGTGTGCGGCACGGGCTACACCGGCGAGGACGGCGTCGAGCTGCTCGCTGCACCCGCGGACGCCTCCGCGCTGTGGGACGAGCTCGTCCGCCGAGGCGCTCTTCCAGCTGGGCTGGCCGCACGCGACACGCTGCGGTTGGAGGCCTGCTTTCACCTCTACGGCAACGACCTTTCGATCGAGCGCGGCCCGATCGAGGCGGGGCTTGGCTGGTGTTGCAAGGAGGAGACGGACTTCATCGGCGCGGATGCGGTGCGCGCCACACGCGAGGCCGGACCGGCCGAGAAGCTCGTCGCGTTCGCGATCGACGGCCCCGGGATCGCCCGCCAGGGCAATCCGGTCGTGGGCGGGGGCGTCGTTACAAGCGGGACGCTCTCCCCCTGCCTGGGGGTTGGCATCGGCATGGCCTACGTCCCCGCCGCGCGCGCCGCCGTCGGCACGCGCCTGGAGATAGACGTCCGTGGCAAGATGCGCCCTGCCGTCGTGCGGGAGAAACCGCTCTACCGCAAAGCTTGATTCCTCCGCGCTGAACTGAACGAAGAAAGGGCTCGTGCATGGCTGAGGCGAACTATCCGGCGGACCTGCTGTACCACCCCGAGCACGACTGGGCTCGCATCGATCCCGAGGATCCGGATCCCACCCACCCAATCGCGACGCTCGGGATCACGTGGTATGCCCAAGACGCGCTCGGAGAGGTCGTGTTCTTCGACCCGCCCTCGATCGGCACGACCCTCGCCAAGGACGCGCCCTACGCCGAGGTCGAGTCGGTGAAGGCGGTCTCCGATGTCGTAGCCCCCCTGTCGGGGGAGATCGTCGAGGTCAATGACTCGCTTGCCGATAGCCCCCAGATGATCAACGAGGATCCCTACGGCGAGGGCTGGCTGGTGAAGGTGCGCCTCGCCGATCCTTCAGAGCGCGACGCGCTGATGGACGCCGAGGCCTATACCGCTGGCCTGGGCGGCTAGGCTCAGATACTTGAGTCGCTACACCGCCATCACCCCCGCGGACCTGGACGCGATGCTCGCCGCGATCGGCGTGGGCTCCGTGCAGGAGATCTTCGACCGCCAGATCCCCGAGGCCGTGCGCCTGGATCGAGCACTCGACCTTCCGGATGGACTGGCGGAGCAGGACGTCTATGAGCACCTGCGCGCGCTGGCCGCGCGCAACACGAGCGCCGAGGACGAGCTGTCATTCCTGGGGGCTGGCATGTACGACCACTACGTGCCGGCGCTGATCGACATGCTGATGGAGCGCTCGGAGTTCCTCACTCCCTACACCCCCTACCAGCCGGAGATCTCTCAGGGGGGCTTGCAGGTGATGTTCGAGTACCAGACCGCGATCTCCGAGCTGACGGGTCTGGCGGTGTCGAACGCCTCGGTGTATGAGGGGCCAAGCGCGGTCGCGGCCGCCGGCTATCTGGCCAAGCTGCACAACGGCCGGCACAAGTTCGTCGTCAGCACAGGCATGCACCCACACGCGATCGAGACGCTGCGCACGCACGCGCATGGCTACGGGATGGACCTCGTCGAGGTCCCGCTCACCGGCGGGGTGACCGACCAGGGCGCGTGGGCGGCGGCGATCGACGGGGACACGAGCGCGGCGTTCTTCGCCCAGCCCAACTTCTATGGCGCGGTCGAGGACGCCGAGGCCCTGAGCGCCGCCGCGAAGGCATCCGCCGTGACCGAGGCCACTCCAACGGGCGCGGGAGTCCGCGCCGGGTCCGCCGTGGGTTCGGGCGGGCGGGACCCAATCGTCGTCGCTCAGGTCGACCCGATCGCGCTCGGGATTCTGAAGCCCCCGGGTGAGTGCGGCGTGGACGTGGCGGTCGGCGAGGGCCAGGCGCTCGGCAATCGTCTCGACTTCGGCGGCCCCTCGTTCGGCTTCTTCGCCGCTCGTGAGGAGTACTTGAGGCGCATGCCCGGGCGGATCGCCGGGGAGACTCAGGACGTCGACGGGCGGCGCGGGTTCGTCCTGACCTTGCAGACGCGCGAGCAGCACATCCGCCGTGAGAAAGCGACCTCGAACATTTGCACCTCGCAGGCGCTGAACGCGCTCGCGGGCGTCGTCTACCTGACGTGGCTGGGCCGCCGGGGAATCGTGGAGTTGGGGGAGCTGCTGCTGGCGCGCACGCACTACGCGCGCGAGACACTCACCGGGCTTCAGGGCGTCGAGAAGCTGCACGACCAGCCGGTGATCCGCGAGTTCGCGCTGCGCCTCGACGGGGATGTCGCCGCGGTCAGGCGCCGCTGCTCGGAGCAGGGCGTCAACCCGGGCGTGGACCTGCACGCGCTGACCGGGCGCGCCGAGGATCGTGGCGGTCTGCTGGTGGCGCTCACCGAGCGCCGGTCGCGCGCCGACATTGACCGCCTCGCGGACGTCCTGGGGGCGGCTGTCGCGGCAGAGCCTCGGGCGGCGGTGCCCGTATGACCACGGGCGCGGGGACCGAGACCCCGCTGCAGCTCGAGCGCGCGCGCACCATCTTCGAGAAGGGCGCTCCCGGCCGCCGCGCGTTTCAGTGTCCCGCCCGCGATGTGCCGGAGGTGGACTCAGAGCAGCTGCTGCCGGCGCGTTTCAAACGGACCGAGCCGCCGCGGCTGCCGGAGGTCTCAGAGCCCGAGATCGTGCGCCACTACGTCTCCATCTCAAAGCGCAACTTCGACCTCGACTCCGGCTTCTACCCGCTCGGCTCATGCACGATGAAGCACAACCCGCGCCTACACGAGCGGGTTGCGGGGCTCTCCGGGCACGCGCGGCTGCATCCGTTGCAGGACCCTGAACGCGCGCAGGGCGCGCTCGAGCTGATGTGGAACCTACAGGGCGCGCTCGCGGAGATCTCCGGGCTGCCCCACGTCTCGCTGCAGCCCTCGGCCGGCTCCCACGGCGAGCTCGCGGGAGTGCTGCTCACGCGCGCCTATCACGAGGACCGCGGCGAGACGCGGCGCAAGGTGCTGACCCCCGACACGGCACACGGCACGAACCCCGCGACGGTCACGATGGCGGGGTTGGAGGTCGTGAAGCTCGCGACCAACCCCGATGGCGGCATCGATCTGGATGACCTGCGTGCAAAGGCCGATTCCGAGGTGGCCTGCCTGATGCTGACGAACCCCAACACGCTCGGCCTGTTCGACCAGAACATCGCGGAGATCGCCGCGATCGTCCACGGCGTGGGGGCGACGTTGTACTACGACGGCGCGAACCTCAACGCGGTGATGGGCATCTCCCGTCCCGGCGACATGGGCTTCGACATCGTGCACTTCAACCTGCACAAGTCGTTCACCCAGCCCCACGGCGGGGGCGGCCCCGGGTCGGGGCCGATCGCGGTGTCCGCGCGCATCGCCCCATTCCTGCCGCGGCCGATCGTCGTCAGGTGCGATGACGCGAACGGCGGGGACACAAACGGCACGGCGCCGGCGCCTGTGTTCGATCTCGACTACGGCAACGGGCCCGAGGGATCGAAGTCGATCGGCCGGCTGCGCGGGTTCCACGGCAACTATGGCTGCTTCGTGCGCGCGTACGCCTACATCTGCTCACTCGGCGGCGATGGGCTCAGGGACGCCTCAGAGGCGGCGGTCGTGAACGCCAACTACCTGCTCGCGCGGCTCTCCGAGCGCGGCATCGCGGACTACCTGCCGCTCGCCTACGGCGAGCTGTGCCTGCACGAGTTCGTCCTCTCGGGCGGCCCGATGAAGCGCGAGTTGAAGATCAAGACGCTCGACCTCGCCAAGCGGCTACTCGACTTCGGTTTTCATCCCCCGACGGTGTACTTCCCCCTGCTCGTCGAGGAGGCGCTGATGGTCGAGCCGACCGAGACCGAGACCAAGGAGACCCTGGACGCGTTTGCTGAGGCGATCGGCGCGATCTTGCGGGAGGCCGCCGAGGATCCGGAGATAGCCCGTCAGGCGCCCTATACGACGCCTGTCCGGCGTCTGGACGAG
This sequence comes from Solirubrobacteraceae bacterium, assembly GCA_036744995.1. GTDB lineage: Bacteria > Actinomycetota > Thermoleophilia > Solirubrobacterales > Solirubrobacteraceae > Palsa-744. The sequence continues at coordinate 42,725 of DAIOGX010000003.1, forward strand.
GTCGGTGCAGCCAAGCAGCCAGTCATCCGACAGGCTCTATGAGAATCTCGGGGCCCAGTCGCCAATGAGGATCTTCTCCGGTATCCAGCCGACCGGGCGCAAGCATCTCGGCAACTACATCGGCGCGATCGCTCAGTACGTCTCAAGCCAGGAGCGCGGCGAGGGCATCTTCTGCATCGTCGACCTGCACGCGATCACCGTCGCCTACGACCCCGCTGAGCTACGCGAGCGTCTGTACGACACGATCGCCATTCTGCTCGCCGCGGGCCTCGACCCGGAGCGCTGCATCCTCTTCCGCCAGTCAGACGTGACCGAGCACACGGAGCTCACGTGGCTCTTGTCCAGCTTGACCGAGCTCGGCAGGCTGCAGCGCATGCACCAGTTCCGCGACAAGTCGCTCGCCCAGCGCGAGCTCGTCTCCGCGGGGCTGCTCCTGTATCCCGTCCTACAGGCCGCCGACGTGCTCGCCTACCGCGCCCACGAGGTGCCGGTCGGAGAGGACCAGCGCGAGCATCTGGAGCTGATGCGCGACGTCGCGCGGCGCTTCAACACGCGGTTCGGCGAAGGCGAGGAGGTGCTGGTGGTGCCCGAGCACCGCATCCCCACCGTCGGTGCGCGGATCATGGACCTGCAGGACCCGACGCGCAAGATGTCCACCTCGAATGCCAGCGAGCAGGGCACCGTGTATGTGCTCGACGAGCCGAAGGCGATCGAAAAGAAGATCAAGAGCGCGGTCACCGACTCAGACACGGAGATAAGACATGCACCGGAGAAGCCGGGCGTGTCTAACCTGATCGAGATTTTGGCGGCGGTCCGCGGGGTCGACCCCGCGGCGGTGGAGACGGAGCTGGCGGACGCCCGCGGCTATGGCGATCTCAAGACGGCTGTGGCGAGCGCCGTGGTCGAGTACCTGGCGCCCGTGCGCGAGCGCTTCCAGGAGCTGCGCACGGATGAGGCGGCACTGGAGGCGATGCTCGCTCGCGGCGCCGAGCACGCCCGGGCGATAGCCGCTGACACTCTCGCTGAGGTGCGCGAGCGGATGGGCCTCGGTGCGGGCGGGCGGGGTGGCCATCTTGGCTAGCCGGTACGGTGGGCCGGTGAGCATCGCCACGCTCGACCTCGACCTCGACGTGTTCAGCGGGCCGTTCGACCTACTGCTGACACTGGTGCTGCGTGAAGAGGTCGACCTGCTCGAGTTGCAGCTGGCGGAAGTGGTGCTTGCCTACCTCGACCACCTGGAGCAGCGCGGCGAGCTGGATTTAGAGACCGCGACCGAATTCATCGTGCTGATCGCGGCACTGCTGGAGTTGAAGTCCAGGCTAATGCTCACGGGAGATGAGGATGAGCTGCTCGACATCGAGCCGGAGCAGGCCTTCGAGGAGCTGCTGGCACGGATGCTTGACGCTGGGCGCTACCGCTCCGCCGCCGGCCACCTGGGTGAGCTCCTCGCGCGCGAGGAGGGAGTGCGCTTTCGCGCCGCGCCGTTGCCGGTGGGCCTGCGCCGCACGATCGTCCAGCCGGCCGAGGGGTCGCAGGATCCACAGGTGCTGGCGCGGCATATCGGCGAGCTGCTGAGAATGCCGCCGGCGATAGATCTGCGTCACATCGTTGTGCCGCGAATCTCGGTAGCGGAGCGCTTGGCGCACCTGCGCGAGCTGCTGAGGCGTGGCGGTGCCTTCAGCTTCGACGAGGCCGTGAGCGGCGCGGATCGGATGACGGTCGCGGTCACGCTGTTCGCGCTGCTGGAGCTGTACAAACGCGGCGAGGCCGACTGGGAGCAGCGGGAGAGCTTCGGAGAGATTGCGGTGCTTGCCCCCACCGCGCAGGCGCAGCCGGTGGCGAGCGTCGGAGGGATTGCGGGGTGAACGACGCTCCGGGTGTGATGGATGCCTCCGGTCCGCACGGCTACGCTTCGGATGTGGCGGAGAGCCTCCCGACCGAGCACGACCTGGTTGTCGTCGACGACCGGGCCGGCGCCGGGAACGACCGGACTTCCTCGCTTGCGCGCACGGTCGAGGCACTGCTGTTCCTGGCCAACGATCCGCTCAGCGCCAGAGAGCTGGCTGAGGCCACGGAGGCCGATGAGATGGAGATCGAGGCGGCCTTGAGCACGCTCGCCGCGCAGTACGCCCCGGGACGGCGTGGGATCCAGCTGCGCGAGCTGGGCGGTGGCTGGACGCTCACCAGCGATCCCGCGAGCGAGGACGCCGCCCGGCGGCTGTTCAGCCGCCAGCGTCTCGCGACGCTCACCCCGGCGCAGGCCGAGACGCTCGCGATCGTCGCCTACCTGCAGCCGATATCGCGCCCGGAGATCACAAGAATCCGCGGTGTGAGCGCCGATTCGGCGACCGCGACGCTGCTCGAGCGCAACCTGATCGAGGAGGCGGGCCATTCCCAGTTCGGCGCTGTCCTGTATCGCACGGGTGTGCAGTTTCTGAAGCTATTCGGACTGCGCACGCTGGATGAGCTCCCCGATGTCGCTCACTGGGACCCGAGCCCCGAGGAGCAGTCCGAGCTGCGCGAACGCCTGCTGCGAGCCGGCGAGGCCCGCGCGGGCAGTGTCCCCGAGGGTTAGAACCTGTTTCAAGATAGGCGGTGCGGTCGGGGCGTGCATGGACCAAGCTGGGCGACGCGGGACGGCGCAGCGCGTGCTGGTAGCACGTGCAAGCCGTCACGTGGCGACGATCGAAGATCCCATCGATCTTCGATCGGTCCAGCGCCGTGTCCAGGTGCGTATCCGGGCGTGCCGATCTTCTTGAAACAGGTTCTTAGCCCCTCAGCACCGCGAGCTGGCCGCAGGCGGCGTCGATGTCGCGTCCGCGCGTCAGGCGAACCGTTGCCGGGATGCCACGCGACTCGAGCGCACCGCGGAACGCCGCGATCGACTCGCGGGATGAGCCTCGGTAGGGCGAGTCGGTCGGGTTATAGGGGATCAGGTTGACCTTGAAGATCGGAGGCTCATCGCGCTTGCCGGATAGGGTCCTCGCGAGGGCCAGCGCCTGCTCGTAGCGGTCGTTCACACCCGCGAGCATCACGTACTCCACAAACACGCGGCGGTGCTTGCGTGCGTAAAACGCCCTGCATGCCTCGATCACGTCCTTGAGCGGGTAGCGGTCGTTCACGGGCATCAGCTCCGAGCGCAGCGCCTCATCGGCCGCGTGCACCGACAGCGCGAGGCGCAGCGGCATGTCCTGTTCTGAGAGCCGTTCGATCCCGGGGATCCAGCCGACCGTGGAGATCGCTGTGCGCCGGTGCGTGATGCCCACGTCGGGCAATCGCTCGCAAGCGGCGAGCACCGCGTCGAGGTTGAGCATCGGCTCGCCCATACCCATAAACACGCAGTTGGTTATCGGCGCCGGGTGGGCGCCGTTTGGTGAGAGTGGGCGGGGCTGGACGTCCGGCCGAGGTGAACCCATGCGGCAGAAGTGCAGCGCCTGCTCGACGATCTCAGAGGCGGTCAGGTTGCGGGCGAACTTCATCTGCCCTGTGGCGCAGAACGTGCACGTCAGCGGACAGCCGGATTGGGAGGAGACGCAGATCGAACGCCGACCGTCGCGATAGCGCATCAGCACGGCCTCCAGCGGCCGTCCATCGGCGGTCTGAAACAGGGCCTTCACAGTGCCGTCGCTCGCGCGTCTCTCCTCCCGCAGCTCGAGGCTCGAGAAGGGCAGCTCGCGCGTGAGCTCCTCGCGCAGGGCGGCGGGGAGGTTCGTCATCTCCGCATAGCTTTCAGCGCCCTTGGCGGCCCACGCCCATATCTGACGGGCGCGAAAGCTCGGCTCACCGTGGTCGGCGAGCGTTTGCTCGAGGAGCTCGAAGTCCATGCTGCCTATGGTTGCAGCAGATGCGCCTAGCCAAGTACCTCGCCCATGCCGGTGTCGCCTCGCGGCGCGCCGCCGAGACGCTGATCGCCGCCGGGCGCGTGAGCGTCGCGGAGGAGGTCGTGACCGATCCAGCTCGCGATGTCGGCGAGGGCAGCCGCGTGGCGGTCGACGGCCGCCCCGTGACCGGACCCGAGCCGCGGGTGCTCTATGCCGTCAACAAGCCGGTGGGCGTCCTCTCAACAGCGCGCGACACGCATCGCCGCAGGACCGTGGTCGAGCTGGTGGACGCTCGAGGCTTGCGTCTGTATCCCGTTGGGCGACTCGACGCCGACTCGAGCGGGCTGATCCTGCTCACCAACGATGGCGCCCTCGCCAACCGGCTGACCCATCCCAGCTTCGAAGTGCCCAAGACCTACCTCGCGCGCGTCGGCGGCGGGAGTGTGGGGGAGAGCGCGATACGGGCGCTCTGCCACGGCGTGGAGCTCGACGACGGGCCCACCGCGCCAGCGCGGGTGCGGCGCGTGGAGCCCGACCTGCTCGAGCTCACGATCCACGAGGGCCGCAACCGCCAGGTCAGGCGCATGTGCGAGGCGGTCGGTCATCAGGTCGTTGAGTTGCAGCGCGTCGCCTTCGGCCCGCTGCGTCTCGACGGTCTTGCGCCCGGCGAGCATCGGCGCTTGAGCGACGCGGAGGTCCAGCGGTTACGCGCAGCTGCTGACGCGCCCTCAACGCGTGTCGCCGACGGTACCGCGCGCCTGCTCTGACACAATCGCCGTCCATGCCGCAACGCCTCTTCGCCCTACGCGGCGCCATCAGCGTGAAGCGCAACGATGCCCAGGACATCCTCGACGCCACGACCGAGCTGATGCAGGCGATCGTCGAGCGCAACACGCTCGCGCCCGAGAACGTCGTGAGCTGTATCTTCACCGCCACAAACGACCTCAACGCCGAGTTCCCCGCGGTCGCCGCTCGCGCGCTGGGCTTCGACCGGGTGCCGCTGCTGTGTGCGCGGGAGATTCCCGTACCGCGCTCGCTGCCGCGCGTCATCCGTGTGCTGATCCACTACCACGCCGAGGAGGGGCACTCTCCCCAGCACGTCTACCTCGGCGATGCCGCCGTGCTGCGCGTTGACCTCGAGTCGGCACAATAGACCGGTGGCAATCGAGTTCTCAAGCCGTATCCGGCGCATTCCCAGCTACCCCGCCGCGGGCGGCTACGGGCAACAGGCGCCGCCCGTGCGGCTGGCGAGCAACGAGTCGCCCTACCCGCCGCTCGCCGCGGTGCGCGAGGCGATCGAGCACGCGCTGGCCACGCTCAATCGCTACCCGGACCCCTCGAGCTCGCTACTGCGCGAGCGGTTGAGCGACCGCTATGGCGTCCCCGTTGAGCGGATCGCGGTCGGCAACGGCTCGTGCGACATCCTGCTCGCCGCCGGCGAGGCTCTGCTCGAACCGGACTCAGAGCTCGTCTACGCCTGGCCATCCTTCTCCGTCTACCCGCACCTCTCCGCCGCCTCCGGCGCGCGCGCCGTCACCGTCCCGCTCGACGACCGCGAGCACCACGACCTCGACGCGATGCTCGCGGAGATCACGGTCGCCACCCGGCTCGTGATCGTCTGCAATCCCAACAACCCCACCTCCACAGCACTCCCCCTAGCGGACATCGCCGCGTTCCTCGAGCAGATCCCGCCGCACGTGTGCGTGATCCTCGACGAGGCCTACTGCGAGTTCAACCTGCTCGAGGACCCCGACGCGTCGCTTGCGCTGCTCAGCCACCCCAACCTCGCACTGCTGCGCACCTTCTCCAAGGTGCATGGTCTCTGCGGCCTGCGCGTCGGCTTCGCGCTATGCGGCTCGGATGAGCTCCCGCGCGCGCTCGACCAGGTCCGCCAACCGTTCTTCTGCAACGCCCTCGCCCAGGTCGCCGCGGTCGAGGCGCTCAGCCATCAGGACGCCGTCGAAGAACGTGTCGCGCGAACGATCGCCGAGCGGATCGCAATGGATGAGAGGCTCAGCGCCCTCGGGCTCGGAGTGGCCGAGTCGCAGGCGAACTTCTGCTGGGTCAAGCTCGGCGAGGATCGAGACGAGGCCGAGATCATGCGCGGTTTGGAGTCCCGCGGCGTGCTCGTCCGCGGGGGCGGCGCCCTCGGCAGCGACACGCCCGCGTTGCGCGTCACCTATGGCCTCCCTGAGGAAAACACGCGCTTTCTCGAGGCCCTCACCGAGGTGCTCTCTCTAGCTTGATCTTTAGGGTCGACCCAGCACCCGTCGCAGTGAATGTCTTTCTCAAGCCAATTCGAGCCGGAAGAGACGAACCGACAAGGCACTATTAGAGCGGTTCAACTCCCAGGCCGCCATCGAGGGGCACGGCGATCTTGCCTCTTCTTACCGGCAGTGGGTTCTCGATCCCTTCGAACAGGTCGAGGGTCGCCAGGCCGCAATGGGGGACCGGCCCGCGGGATGCCAACGCCGCGGCGGCGTGTACGGCGGCGGCCACGCCCAGCGGGCCATCGAGCGTGGATGCAAGGTAGACCTCCGCGCCGGAAGCGCGCACCAGGGCGGCGGCCGCGATCAGGCCGGATATGCCTCCACAGCGGGAGATCTTCAGGCAGACAGCATCGGCGACGCCCGCGCCGAGCGCTCCATGCTCGGCCGCCGTCTCGTCGATCGCCACCCTCGTGCTCACGCGCTCGCGCACTTCCCTCACGTCCTTGAGCCCGTGCGTCGGCTCCTCCACCAGCTCCAGCCCCGCCGGCGCCAGCGTGTCGATCGCCCGCACCGCCTCCTCCACGCTCCACGCACCGTTCGCGTCCAGTCGCAAGGAGACTTCTGGGCCGGTGGCCGCGCGCGCCGCCGCCACGCGACCGGCGTCGTCACCCACCCCAACCTTCACCTTGATACAGGTGAACCCCTCAAGCACAGCGCTGCTCGCCTGCTCTGAGACCCCCGCGCGGTCGAGCGCCGTCAAGGTCGCGTTGACCTCCACTGCGGGGGCGGGATCGTCCGTCAGCAGTGCGGCGACCGGCCTGCCCACGCGCCTGCCCGCGCGATCCCATAGCGCCAGGTCGATCGCCGCCAGCGCCTGCGGCAGATCCTCGACGCGACGGCACGCGTCGATCAGCCGCGCGCCGTTCATGTCCGGCGCCGCACTCTCCAGCACAGTCCTGTAGAGCTCGAGCGCATTCTCCACCCGCTCTATGCTTACGCCGTCATATGCCTCCAGGGGAGCCGCCTCGCCGTAGCCCGTGACCCCGTCGGTGTCGGTGATCGCCACGGCCACGAGCTCGCGCTCGGAGACCGTTCCGTATGAGCTCAGCAAAGGGCTGGACAGTCTCAGCACCCGTCGCTCAATGCTCAGCCTCACGCTCCGATCCCGCCGCTCGAGAGGATCCCGGCTGCGAACAGCAGGCAGAAGACCAGTTGCAGGGCGCCCGTCTTTGCCAGCGCGCCGTTCAGCGCCGGTCCGTCTGTGCGCGTTCTCACCGCCTTCACGACCGGTATCGCCAGGGGAATCGCCGCCCAGCTGAGCAGCAGCCATGCTGTCATCGAGCCGAGCGCCCACGGCAGCGGGGCGGTCACGAACGCGCCCGCCACCATTGCGGTGTACAGCGCGCGCGTTCGCTCGCGTCCCAGCCGCACCGCCAGCGTGCGCTTGCCCGCACGTCGGTCTGTCTCTAAGTCGCGCACATTGTTGACCACGAGGATCGCGCTCGCCAACAGGCCCACCGGCACCGCGCACACGAACGCCTGCCAGGGCAGTTGCTGGACCTGCACGAAGTAGGAGCCCGCTACCGCCACCACGCCGAAGAACAGAAACACGAACACCTCTCCCAATCCCTCATATCCATACGGGCGCGGACCTCCCGTGTACAGCACGCCGGCGAGAATCGAAGCCGCGCCCACGGCGATCAACCCTGGCCCCGCCACCGCGACCAGGTACGCGCCGCACGCGACAGCGAGCGCGAACGTCGCGTACGTGGCGAGCAGCACCTGACGGGGAGGGACCAGCCCGCCCGCGGTCACCCGCACCGGTCCCAGCCGGTCCTCCGTGTCGGCGCCCCGCCGCGCGTCTGAGTAGTCGTTTGACAGGTTGGTGCCCACCTGGATGAGCACCGCGCCCAGTAGCGCCGCCACGAACGCCAACGGATGGAAATGATCTGCCCCGAGTGCCAGCGAGGTGCCCACCAGCACCGGCGCCACCGCCGCGGGCAGCGTGCGCACGCGGGCGGCCATCACCCATATACGCACCGCGCTCGTGACGCCGGCGACTGATTCCGGGGTGGAGGTCATCGTCTGAGTGAAGCTCGCGCGGTCTATGCGCGCTTTGGGAAACGGGAGAAATCTGGCTTGCGTTTCTCCCTATAGGCGTCGCGGCCCTCCCGCGCCTCCTCACTGCCATAGAACAGGAGGTTCGTGTCGTGCGCGAGCTGCTGGATCCCGCTCAGCCCGTCCTCGGTCGCGTTGAAGCTCGCCTTCAACAGCCGCAGCGCAAATGGGGACAGCGCGAGCATCTCCTTACACCACTGCACGGTCTCATCCTCCAGGCGCTCCAAGGGCACGACCACATTGACCATCCCCATCTCGCGCGCCTCCTCGGCCGAGTACTGCCGGCACAGGAACCAGATCTCCTTGGCCTTCTTCGGTCCGACGAGGTTCGCCAACAGGCCCGCGCCAAACCCGCCGTCGAACGACCCCACCTTTGGCCCCACCTGTCCGAACCGCGCGTTATCGGCAGCGATCGTCAGATCGCACACCAGATGCAGCACGTGTCCGCCCCCAATCGCATATCCGGCGACCATCGCCACGACCGGCTTCGGCAGCCGGCGGATCTGCACATGTAGGTCGGTCACATGGAACCGCCCGATCCCGGCCTGAGCGGGGGACGTCAGCTGCTCGTCGCTCAGGTAGCCGGAGTCCCCGCGCACGCGCTGATCGCCCCCCGAGCAGAACGCATCCTCACCCTCGCCCGTGAGCACGATCACGCCTACGTCTGTGTCCTCGCGCGCATCCTCCAACGCCTTTGAGATCTCGACGATCGTCTGCGGGCGGAACGCGTTTCGCACCTCCGGGCGGGCGATCGTGATCTTCGCGATTCCGGATGGGGAGTCGCCCTCCCCGGACGACTTCTCATAGTGGATGTCTGTGTACTCGCCTGCTGGGATCCAAGTGGTGGGCACGTGCTCTTCTGCGCTCCTTCTCGATGACGGCGTCCGGGTGAGGGCGAAGGCTAGCCTGTGAGGCATGATCGTCGAAGGATGGCTCGAACGTGCTGCCGCCATGAGCCCCGCGCGCACAGCGCTCGAGACTCCCACGGGGAGCCTGTCCTATGAGGAGCTTCTTGTTGGCACCCGCGCTTCGGCGGCTGAGCTCCAGCGGCGTGCGGTGCAACCCGGCGATCGGGTTGCCATAGGGCTGCTCCCGGGACTGGCCTTCGCCGAAGCTCTCCACGCCTGCCTGCTGCTCGGGGCGGTCGCGGTGCCCGTCGATCTACGCCTGTCATCCGCAGAGCGCGCACGGATCATCGACGGGGCCGCGGCCTTAGTCGAGGAGCCTCTCCGGGATGGACCGGCACAGAGGGGCAACACGGCCGATCTGGCTGGGGCCGGGCACGATCTCGATGCAACCGCGGTCGTGATCCACACCTCTGGCACGACCTCCGCTCCCCGGCCGGTGGAGCTCACGTACGGGAACCTCCTCTGGAGTGCCCTTGGCTCGGCTACAGCGCTCGGCCTCGATCCCGGCGAGCGCTGGCTCTGCGCCCTGCCCGTCTCCCATGTCGGTGGCCTCTCGATTCTGCTGAGATCCTGCATCTACGGGACCACGGCCGTCGTCCACGAGCACTTCGACACCGAGCGCGTCCTTCAGGCCCTCGGTGAGGAGGACATCACGCTCGTCTCACTCGTCTCAACCACGCTGGCCCGCCTGCTCGACGCGGGCTTGGAGCGACCGCCGGCGCTGCGCGCCGCACTCACCGGCGGCGGTCCCGTTCCGGCGGCGCTCGTCGATCGAGCGCGCGCCGCGGAGGTGCCCGTCAGCCTCACCTACGGGCTCACCGAGGCCTGCTCGCAGGTCACGACCGCGCCGCTCGCGGATATGGACTCCCGTCCGAATCATGCCGGCCCACCCCTGTTCTGCACGCGCGTGCGCGTCGCGGACGTGCCGCCGGGGGACCCAGCGGTCGGGGAGATCATGGTCGCTTCACCGACCGTCGCCCGCGCATCGCTCGACCGCGATGGCTGGCTGCACACCGGAGATCTGGGCGCCCTGGACGAGCACGGCCGGTTGCGCATCACCGGGCGCAAGGCGGACACGATCATCAGCGGCGGCGAGAACGTCGCGCCCGCCGAGGTCGAGGCTGTGCTGGAGGCCCATCCGGACGTACTCGAGGCGGCGGTGCTCGGCCGCGCGGACCCGCGCTGGGGCGAGGCGGTCACCGCGATCGTCGTCGCGCGAGCGGGAAGGGCGCTCGAGGCAGACGAGCTGCGCGCCCACTGTGCTCGCGGCCTTGCTCCCTATAAGGTGCCCAAGCAGGTGGTGCTCACCGGCGAGCCGCTGCCGCGCACACGCTCAGGCAAGCTGCTGCGACGGGAGCTCGATCGATATCCGCGGGAGGAGAATCAGGGGGAATGAGCTTCGACGCGAACGCCCACCGCGCGGCCAGCCTCGACGATTGGGAAGGGGCTGCCTCGGGCTGGGTGCGCCGCCAGGAGATGCTGCGCGAGTTCTCGGCGCCCGTATCGCACTGGATGATCGATGCGATCGTGCCTCAGCCCGGCCAGCGGGTACTCGAGCTGGCCGCTGGGATGGGGGAAACCGGCATGCTGGCCGCGGAGCTGGTCGCGCCGCACGGCGGCGTGATCGTCTCAGACCAGGCCGAGGCGATGCTCGAGGGAGCCCGCGCGCGGGCGGTGCAGTTGGGCCTCTCAAATGTCGAGTTCCAGGTGCTCAACGCTGAATGGATCGACCTGCCGGTGGCCAGCGTCGATGCGGTCCTGTGCCGCTGGGGCTACATGCTGATGGCCGACCCGGTCGCCGCGCTGCGCGAGACCCGTCGCGTGCTCGTGCCCGGCGGGCGCCTGGCGCTGGCCGCCTGGGATGAGATCGCCCACAATCCCTGGGCGCTTCTGCCCGCCCAGGAGCTGATCGAGCGCGGCCTCGCCCCGTCGTTCGGTGACCGCGTGCGCGAGCTGCCCGGGCCGTTCGCGCTGGGAAAGCCCGGGATGTTGGCCGAGGCGATCGAGCAGGCCGGCTTCGGCGACGTTGAGATCGACGCCATCGAGCTGCCCCGCCGTCACCCCGACTTCGAGGAGATGTGGGACACCACGCTTGACCTCTCGAAGGGCTTCCACGACGCGGTCCTGTCCCGGCCCGAGGGCGAGATCGAGCAGATCAAGGTCTCGCTGGCGCAACGCTTTGCCAAGTACACATCAGCCGATGGTGCCCTGGAGATACCGGGGCGCACGCTGGTGGCGTCCGCGAGCGCCTGAGCGCTGTACCGGCCGCGATCGGCCGCGGCTGTCGGCGCCGTCGGCCTGAGCGTCGCGGTTTGGATAGCCTGCCGCCAATGATCTACGACGACGACGCAGACCTCAGCCTCCTCGACGGCAAGACCGTCGCCATCATCGGCTACGGCTCCCAAGGCCACGCTCACGCGCTCAACCTCAAGGACTCGGGCGTCAACGTCGTGGTTGGGTTGCGTCTCGACTCCGCGTCGGTGGCCAAGGCGCGCGATGCGGGCCTGGAGGTGCTTCCGGTCGTCGAAGCCGCAAGCCGCGGCGACCTTGTGATGATCCTCCTCCCGGACGAGCTCCACCGCCAGGTGTGGGAGGCAGAGATCCGCGACGGGATCGCCGAGGGAAACATGATCCTGTTCGGCCATGGCTTCTCGATCCACTACAAAGAGGTGACTCCGCCTCCCGGCGTGGACGTGGGGATGGTGGCGCCGAAGGGCCCCGGCCACCTGGTTCGCCGCCAGTTCACCGAAGGCAGCGGCGTACCGGGGCTGATCGCCGTCGAGCAGGATGCCACCGGCAACGCGCGGGCGCTGGCGTTGGCGTACGCCAAGGGCATCGGCTGCACGCGCGGCGGGGTGATCGAGACGACGTTCAAGGACGAGACCGAGACGGACCTGTTCGGCGAGCAGGCCGTCCTCTGCGGCGGCGCCTCAGAGCTCGTCCAGGCGGGCTTCGAAACGCTCGTGGACGCGGGTTATGACCCGGAGATGGCCTACTTCGAGTGCCTGCACGAGCTCAAGCTGATCGCGGACCTGATGTACGAGAAGGGCCTTGCCGGTATGCGCTTCTCGATCTCCAACACGGCGGAGTACGGCGACTACACGCGCGGCAAACGCGTGATCACCGAGGAAACGCGCGCAAACATGCGCAAGATCCTCGCCGAGATCCAGTCGGGTGATTTCGCCAGGGAGTGGATCGCCGAGAACCGCGCCGGGCAAGAGAACTTCAAGCGCATGCGCTCAGAACAAGCCGACACGCAGGTCGAGCACGTCGGCTCAGAGCTGCGCTCGCACATGGACTGGATTAAGCCCTCGTTTTAGGTCTCGCGGCGATGCTTGCCTACCTCTCCTGGCATCGTCCCGCACCGGAGGTTCCAATAGACGCGTATGAGGCGGCCCTTCAGGGCTTCCACCGGTCGCTCGCGCACCAGCCGCCGAGCGGCTTCCGAGGGTCAGCCACCTTTGTTGCGAGGGAGCTCCCGTGGCTCACGATCGCAGGCGCCTCCTCGACGGCAGAGCCAGGCGGTGGTTACGAGGACTGGTATCTCCTCGATGGCTGGTCCGCGGTGGGCGTGCTGGAAGAGGCCGCAATCTCGCGTGGGCATATCACCGCACACGACAAGATCGCCAAGCTCACGGGTCCGGCAACCGGCGCGGTCTATCGCCTGAGCGAGGGGCATTCAATCCTCGCCGACGCGCGAGTGGCCGTGTGGGTTCAGCGCGACCGGGGGTATGAGTCGCCCACGATCGCGGATCTGTTGGGGGACGGCATGGACCGTGTGAGCGGGGGATTGTGGCGGCGCTGTGTAGGACTCGGCCCGGCACCGGAGTACTGTCTGCTGGCCGGCGAGGCGCCCGCGGGCGCGGCATCCGCACGCCTGCCGGCTGGTTGGACCGCCACGACATACCCACGAGAGGTGCTGTGGAGTGGTTGACGTGGTGATGAGCCCCACGGACGGGGTCAGCAAGAGACGTCCACCCGGCTCGAGCGGATCGGAAGCGGCGTTCGCTACACTCGCCTTCGTCGTCGCGACTGGCGCTCGGGTGGAGTTCACCACCGGGAAGTGACGACTCAGCACCGCCGCGCGCCTGGGCACCCTCAGATCATCGATATTCCTTCGAGGTCCCGACCCAACGAGGAGCCCCACATGACGCCGAGCCCCCTGACAGCCGAGACGCAACTGGTCATTCCCGAGGATCTGAGGCCCGCCGACGGTCGCTTCGGATGTGGGCCTTCGAAGGTTCGCCCAGAGGCGCTCGCGCTTCTCGCGAGCGCGGGAGGGGCCGTGATGGGCACCTCGCACAGGCAGAAGCCGGTGAAGGCGCTCGTCGGCGAGATCCGCGCGGGGCTTTCAGAGCTGTTCGCGGCGCCCGAGGGCTACGAGGTGGCGCTCGGCAATGGCGGCGCGACCGCCTTCTGGGACGCCGCCGCGTTTGGGCTGGTGGATCACTACGCGCTGCATCTGGTCTACGGAGAGTTCTCCTCGAAGTTCGCGCAGGTCACCAAGGAGGCGCCGTTCCTCGAGGATCCGCGCGTCGTGTCAGTCGACGTGGGCGATGCCCCCGATGTCGATGGCATCGCCTCGCTTGCCACAGAAGAGCACGTCGACGCGATCGCCTGGGCGCACAACGAGACCTCGACCGGAGTGATGGTGCCGGTGCGCCGGCCGGCCGGAGCCGACGCGCTGGTGCTGATCGACGCGACCTCCGGAGCGGGCGGGCTGCCGGTCGAAGTCGCACAGGCTGACGCCTACTACTTCGCGCCGCAGAAGGGCTTTGCCGGCGATGGCGGACTGTGGGTCGCGCTGCTCAGCCCCGCGGCGCAGGAGCGGATCTCGGAGCTGCACGCATCCGAGCGCTGGATACCGGCGTTCCTCTCGCTGCACACGGCGCTCGAGAACTCGCTGAAAGACCAGACCTACAACACCCCCGCGGTGGCGACGTTGTTTCTGCTCGCCGGCCAGATTCGCTGGATGCTCGACGGCGGTGGTCTCGACTGGTGTGTCGCGCGCACGACGGCCTCCTCAGAGCACCTCTACGGCTGGGCCGAGCGGACCGCGTACACGGCGCCGTTCGTGCGCGACCCCGCGAAGCGCTCGCTCGTCGTGGGGACGATCGACTTCACCGAGGAGGTGGACGCGGCCGTGGTCGCCGCCACCCTGCGCGCGAACGGGATCGTCGACGTCGAGCCCTACCGCAAGCTGGGGCGCAACCAGCTGCGGATCGGGATGTTCCCGGCGGTCGACACCGCCGATGTGCAGGCTCTCACCGCGTGTATCGATTGGATCGTGGAGAGGACGTCAGCATGAGCATCGCCACGGCGGACACTGCGCCTGAAGGACGTCTGAAGGTCCTCGTCAAGGAGAAGATCGGCGACTCGGGCGTGCAGCTGCTGCAAGAGCACTTCGATGTCGACCTCGGCATCGACTGGACCGACGAGGAGCTCGCCGAGCGCATCGGCGCCTACCACGGCATCCTGATCCGCTCCGCTACGAAGATGACCGCCGAGCTGATCGAGCGGGCCGTCAACCTGCGCGTGATCGGACGCGCGGGTGTGGGCGTGGACAACGTCGACGTCGACGCCGCCACCAAGCGCGGGATCGTCGTGGCCAACGCGCCCGAGTCGAATGTCGTCACCGCGGCCGAGCACACGATGGCGTTGCTGCTCGCGCTCGCGCGCAACATCCCTCAAGCGTATGTATCGCTGACGGCCGGCAAGTGGGAGCGCTCGAAATTCTCGGGCGTGGAGCTGTACGAGAAGACGCTCGGCATCCTCGGCTTCGGGCGCATCGGCCAGCTCGTCGCGCAGCGCGCGCGGGGCTTCGGCATGCGCGTGCTCGCGTTCGACCCGTTCGTCAGCGCCGAGCGCTATCGCGAGCTGGGGGTGGACAAGGCCGACGGCGTCGACGACGTGTACGCGCAGGCGGACTTCATCACCGTGCACCTGCCCAAGACACCGGAGACCGAAGGCTTCCTCGACGCACGGGCGTTCGCGAAGATGCGCGACGGCGTACGCGTGCTGAACGTCGCCCGCGGCGGGCTGATCGACGACGCGGCGCTGAAGGACGCCCTGGACTCGGGCAAGGTGGGCGGCGCCGCCCTCGATGTGTTCCCGTCCGAGCCGATCACCGACTATCCGTTGTTCCAGGGTTACCCCAACGTGGTCGTCACGCCGCACCTCGGCGCCTCCACGGCGGAGGCGACCGACCGCGCGGGCTATCAGAGCGCCGAGCAGGTGCTCGCCGCGCTCACCGGCGGCGTCGTCTCGACAGCCGTGAACATCCCCGCGGTCGGCGCCGAGGACATGGAGGTGCTCGGTCCGTTCCTGCCGCTCGCCACACAGCTCGGGCGCCTCGCGATGGCGCTCGCCGAGGGCAGCTCGGTCGAGCGCATCGAGGCCGCGTTCCTCGGCCGCATCGCCGACTTCGACACGCGCCTGCTCACGCTCGCGGTGATCCAGGGCGCGCTGCAGGGCCGCACCGAGGAGCAGGTCAACCTCGTAAACGCCCCCAGCATGGCCCAGCAACGGGGCATCATCGTCGAGGAGAAGGCGGTCTCCGAGGCGCAGGACTTCAACGAGCTGATCCGCGTCACCGTGGCCGCGGGCGGGCAGCGGGTGGCGGTTGCAGGCACCGGCATCGGCCCCAACCGCGTGCCGCACCTGGTCGAGGTGCAGGGCCGGCGCCTGACGATCGAGCTCGCTCGCTACGTGACCGTCTTTCGCTACGAGGACCTGCCGGGCATGATCGGCCGCGTCGGCACGATCTTCGGCTCACACGGGATCAACATCTCCTCCGCCGCCATCGGTCACACGCCCGACGGGCACACCGACGGTGATGAGCAGCGCCTGGCGGCGATGGTCGTCACGACCGATGCCGCCGTCCCCGATGAGGTCGTACAGGAGATCGTCGCCTCAGACGGGTTCGTCAACGGCTGGTCGGTCGATCTGGGCTGAGCGGCTGCTCGGGGCAGTGCCGGGCTATTAGCGACCACTAACCAAATCTAGTAGGGTGGCCGAGATGCGAGCCGTTGTCATCACCAAGCACGGCGGGCCCGGCGTGCTTCAGGTACAGGAGCGACCGGACCCTGAGCTCAAAGCCGGAGAGGTGCGCATCGACGTCGCGGCGGCTGGAATCAACTTCGCCGACATCATGGCGCGCCTGGGCTTCTATCCCGACGCGCCCAAGACTCCCTGCGTCGTCGGCTACGAGGTCGCCGGCACGATCCTCGAGCTGGGCGAGGGAGCATCGACCCCCGCCCACCCACTCAGTCACGGCCAGCGGGTCATCGCTGGGACGGAGTTCGGCGGCTACGCCTCGCAGGTGGTTGTGCCCGCCGACGGTGTGGTGGCGCTGCCGGACGGGCTCACATTCGAGCAGGGCGCGGCGATCCCCGTCAACTACGGGACGGCGTGGATGGGACTCGTCGGCTTCGGCAGCCTGCGGCCCGGCGAACGCGTGCTGATCCACGCGGCCGCCGGCGGCGTCGGCATCGCCGCGACCCAGCTCGCCAAGCGCCAGGGCGCCGAGGTGTACGGCACGTCCTCACCCGGCAAGCACGCGCGGATCTCCGAGCTCGGCGTCGATCACCCGCTCGACTACACGACGGCGGGCTGGGAGCGCGGCCTGCCGCCGTTCGACCTGATCATGGATGCGATCGGCGGCAAGAGCCTGCGGCGCAGCTACGATCTGCTTGGCCCCGGCGGTCGTCTGATCGCCTTCGGCGCCTCCGCGCTCGTCTCCGGCGAGCGGCGCAACCCCGTCTCCGCTCTGCGCACGGTCCTGCGCATGCCGCGCTTCAACCTGATCAAGCAGATGTCCGCCTCCAAGGCCGTAATCGGGCTGAACATGTACACCCTCTCCCAGGACGAGCGCAGGCGCGCGCAGGTCAGCGCGGCGCTGCGCGAGATGCTCGACGATGGCACGATCGATCCGGTCGTGGCCGGCAGCTTCAGCTTCGAGGAAGCCGGCGCCGCTCAGAACATGATCACCGAGCGGCGTAACGTCGGCAAGGTCGTTCTAGTTCCCTAGGCGCGGTCCGTTGAAGGATCGGAACGATCCGCCCTCCTAGGGGCTCCTCGAACTCATCCTGAGGGGATTCCATTGCCCCCTGGCCCTGACCCGGAGTTGGTTGCCGGACGGCCACGGCAGTGCTAGCCTGCATTTCAGATGTCGTTCCAGATCTCGCTTCTCTCGCTTCTTCTGCTCCCCCCTCGGGGGGAATAGCGCGTGGCGGCCGCGTAGCCGCATACCCAGCAGAGAGGACCGATCGGAGATCGGCCAGCAAGCGAGATAGAGAAGGAGCACGAACGACATGGACACGCATGACGGACAGACCGGCAGTGGCGCGGCGGGAGCGGGCCGTGAGAACGCAGACCGCGTCCTGATTTTCGACACGACCCTGCGCGACGGGGAGCAGTCGCCCGGGATCTCGCTGAACAAGCAGGAAAAGCTGGAGATCGCCCACCAGCTCTCACGGCTGGGAGTGGATGTGATCGAGGCGGGATTCCCGATCACCTCACCGGGTGACTTCGAGTCTGTGCAGGCGATCGCTCGCGAGGTGGAAGGACCGGTGATCTGCGGGCTGGCGCGGACCTCAAGCCAGGACATCGAGGCTGCATGGAACGCGGTGAAGGACTCAGAACGCCCGCGCATCCATACGTTCATCGCGACCAGCGACATCCACATCGAGCGCAAGCTGCAGACCACGCGTGAGGACGTCAAGGGCCAGGTGCGCGCGGCGGTCGCCCAGGCGCGTGAGTACACCGACGACGTCGAGTTCTCGCCCGAGGACGGCTCGCGCTCGGACGTGCAGTACATGGCCGAGGTGATCCAAATCGCGCTGGATGAGGGCGCCACCACAATCAACGTGCCGGATACGGTCGGATACACGATGCCGCGCGAGTACGCGGCGATGTTCGAGGAGCTCTACCGCCTCCTGCCGGGGCTGCGCGACGTCGTCGTCTCAGTTCATTGTCACGACGACCTGGGCATGGCCGTCGCCAACTCCCTGGCCGGGCTGGAAGCGGGCTGTCGCCAGGTCGAGTGCGCGATCAACGGCATCGGCGAGCGCGCGGGCAACGCGTCGCTCGAGGAGATCGTGATGTTGCTGCACACGCGCGAGCCGAGTCTCGGGCTGTGGACAGGAGCCCAGACGACCGAGATCGCGCGCACCAGCAGGCTGGTCTCGCGGTTGACCGGCTACCCGGTGCAGCCGAACAAGGCGATCGTGGGGCGCAACGCGTTCGCGCACGAGGCGGGCATCCACCAGGACGGCGTGCTCAAGGAGCGCACCACCTACGAGATCATGGATGCGACCACGGTCGGCCTGCGCAGCA
>DAIOGX010000004.1:0-55279 GCA_036744995.1 Solirubrobacteraceae bacterium
CGCGCTTGACCATGTTGAACGGGAACGACAGGTCGTGGCCCATGATCGGGTCGACCTCTATGTAGGCCTCGCGCCGGGTCGCGTAGATGGCGCCGTTGCCGGCCGTGATCGAGCCCAGACGCGACTCCATCCCGCGTACGGCCAGCTCGTAGCGCCAATACAGGCCCTCCTGATTGGTCGCATCGGCGCCACTAGCGGCCTGCACGAAGCGGACCTGGCCACATGCGTAGCCGACACGCGGGTCTTCGAACGCACCGGCGAGCGCCCTCGCGGCGGGAGCATCCCATAATGCATTGGCATCCGAGAACGCGACGATCTCTCCGCGCGCCCTGCGCACAGCTGCATCCTGCGCGCGAATCTTGCCGCCGCGGGGCAGCTCCAGCACGACATCAGCGCCGGCCGCACGCGCCTGCACAGCGGTCGCATCCGAGCACCCGTCGCAGGCGACGATCACCTCCAACAGCTCGCGCGGGTAGTCGAGCTCGAGCGTATTCGCCACCTTCGCGACAATGACCGTCTCCTCATCGTGCGCGGGGACGATTAGCGACACGGAGGGGAGGGAGCCAACTGGCGAGGAGTCCGAGACCCGCGCGAACAGACGCGTGAAGACGGCCAGCGCCAACGCGTAGCCAACCTGCGTCCACACGATCAGGCCGGCCGACAGCCAGAACACAATCTCAAGAGCAGTCCTCATCCGCTGGGATTCTCGCGGAGGAGCGCCTCGTAGAGACCGAGCGTGCGGCGGGCTATCTCGTCCCAGGAGTACTCACCCTCGGCCACGGCGCGAGCTCGCTCTGTGAGCGTGGCCAGCGCGGCGGGATCGTCCAGCAGACTGCGCAGCCCGATATGCAGGGCGGATGGGTCACCGGCGGGGAATGTTCGTGCGGCGCCTGTGGCAGCGATCTCGGGGAAGCCGCCGACGTCGCTCAGCAGCAGCGGCTTGCCAAATGCGAGCGCCGTGAACAGCACGCCCGACTGGTCGATCTCGCGATAGGGGAGCACGACGAGATCGGCGCGCTGGAAGTAGGCCGGCAGCTCAGTGTCGCCGATGAAGCGCGGCACGAAACGGACGTTTGGCGAGGCAGCAGCCCGCAACGGAGCAATGTCCATCCGCGGCATTCCGGCGATCCACAGCTCGGCATCCTCGATGCCCCGCCATGCCTCCAGCAGCAGGTCGATCCCCTTGTACGGGCGCATCAGCCCGAAGCACAGCACCACCGGCTTCTCGGTCGCAAACGGTGGCGACTGGGGTGGGTCCGCCGCGAGATGCGTAAACGCGCCGTGGGGGATGACGTGCACGCGCGCGGGATCGAGCCCCAGCTCGCCCGCGAGACGGTCACGGCCGTGGGCGGAGTGGACAACGACCGCGTCGAAGCGCTCATACAGACGGCGCTGGGCATCCAGCTGGCCAGGACGGGGCTCGCGCGGAAGAACGTCGTGGGCGGTGAGTACCAGCGGCCGCCGGGCACCGGACGCGGAGCGGTTGGCGGGGAGCAGATGGGCATCGAGGTGCTGCACGGACAGCCACTGGAAGTGCACGACGTCCGCCGCACGCGCGGCAGCGCGGTAGCGCAGCATGTCCGGTACGTGCTCGGCGAGCTTGGCGACCGTACGCAGGCGCGACGCCGGCGCGCCCACCGCCGCCCGGTAGAAGAACTCACGCCGCGCGTACTCGACCGCAGGCGCCACGGAGCCGTAGGCAAAGCGGCTCGTGAACAGCTGCACATCGGCTCCCGCCAACGCCAGCGCGCGGCACAGCGCATGGTCGTACGGTGGCGTGTAGGCCGAGGGGTCGACTACGTGGACGCGCATCGCCGAGGACAATAGGCGTGTGCCCGACGTCGAGCTGACCTACTGCGTAGTCAACACCTCCCAGCGCGAGCTCTTGCTGCATGGGCTGGACGCGATCGTGGCCGATCGCGCCACCGTGCCGTTCGCCACCGAGACGCTAGTGCTCGACAACGGCTCGCGGGACGGCTCAGCCAGCGCCGCACGTGCCCACCCCGCCGTGGACGAGGTAATCGCGCTAGACGAGCGGCGCGGCAAGGCGTTCAACGACTCCGAGCTCCTGCGTCGCGCGAGCGGGCGCTACGCGCTGCTGCTCAACGAGGACTCGGAGCTCTTGCCGGGGGCGACTGCCGCGCTGTATAAAGCGCTCGAGGACAATCCAGGCGCCGCCTGCGCGGGCGCGCAGCTGCTGCGCCCGGACGGGACCGCGCAGGCGTGCGCATGGCGCTTTCCGACGCCGCTGACCGCGCTCGCGGGCGCGCTGTTTCTACATCGTCTGTTCACCGTCCAGAGCGGTGGGTCGCATACGCGTGAGGTCGACTGGTGCCAGTCGGCCGCCCTACTCGTGCGGTGCGAGGCAGCTGCTCTGGTCGACTATCTCGACCCCGACTTCTTCGTCTACTCCGACGAGGTCGACTTCGCCCGCCGTCTGCGCGACGCGGGCTGGCGCAGCCTGTACGTGCCTTCGGCGGTAGCCGTCCACCACGAGCAGCTCTCCACCGCCGCGGTTTCCGAGCGCAGGATCGTCGAGCTCTCTCGCAACCGCGACCGCTACATGCGCAAGCACCATTCCGCCGTGGCCGCGCGCGTAGTGCGCTGGCTGACCGCTTGGACCTACGCGCTGCGCGCGCTCGTCGCGCTCGTCCTGCCCGGGCACGTGGGCGGGCGGGATGCGAATCGCTATTGGCGCCACGTCACCGCGACACTGCGCCCCGACCACGGCGAAGGCCTGCGCGAGGCCGCGGATGAGTACAACCTGCTCCATCACGCGTGAGCGGCCCTCCCCTCAGATGTGCAACCGTGGCGGAGCGACCTTGACGGAGCGCGCCGCCGTCACTCGAGGGATAGAGCTCGGGCATCCGCGACCGGCATCGGCCTGCGCACGCAACGCCTTGAGGGCAGAGCGCGTCGATCGACGGCTCGACATGGGACTCACCACCTGGCGGCCGTCAGATGTCTCTGAAGGGATCCTCGGCGTAGGCCTCAACCTCGCCGTGCCTGGCCCTGAACTTCGCCACGCGGCGGCGGCCGTCGACGACGAGCGCCTTTGCCTGCACCCACTCGTGGGGGTGAAAGAAATGCGTTCCCACCAGCAGCACCGGGACCAGCACGAGCCACGCCGTGCGCAGCACCAATCCCTCGAGGCCATGCGTGGGCAACAGCAACTCCCCCGACACCGCGACGGCTCCCAAGATCGCCGTCAGTTGGGTCAGCCGCAGCCATTCGAAGCCGACTTTGAAGAGCGTGCGCGTGAGCGTGTACATGACCGTGAGCATCGCCACATAAGCCCCGCACAGGGCGATACCGGCGCCCGCGATCCCGAGCCCAGCTCCGGAGGCTGGCACGAGCAAGACCAGCAGCGCCACGTTGACCGCCAGCCCAGCGGCTGCCGCGGGGAAATTGCGCGAGGTCACGCGGGCGCGGCCGGCGATCGCGATGAACACGATGTACAGCCCGTACAGCGCCCAGCCGAGCGCCAGCCAGGGCAGCGCCTTGTAGGCGTCGAAGTACCTATGTTCAGACAGCAGCCTGACCATCCAGCGTCCGAGCAGCGCCACCCCGCACACGACCACGCCGGTGGCGAGCGCGTAGTAGGTGGTCACGAGCGAATAAAGTCGGCCGGCCTCCTCGTCGCTCTCAACCGAGTAGGCCAGCGGCGGCCACGCGTACTGGAATCCGCGCACCGCGACGAAAACGACCGTCGCGAGCTTGACCGCGATCGCGTACTGGCCAGCGGCGCTCTCGGAGTAGCTCCTGAACAGGTAGAGACGATCGGCGACCTGTAGCGCGTACACGCTTGCGTCCGCCGGGACAGTCGGCAGCCCAAAGCGCAGCATCGCGCGCAGGTCGGCAATCCTGACGCGCACAGAGACGCGGCGTCGCAGCAGGAACCACAGGCCGAGCACGACCAGCGCCGAAGCGCCGAAGTTGCCCAGCAGCAGACCGCGCGCGCCCTGGTCCGCGAACACGACCAGCGCGACCGTGAAGGTCACCGTCATCGCCACGTTCGCCCCCGATGCGTAGATGTACGCGCGCCTGCGCTCGTCCACGCGCAGCTGCGCATAGGCCATCTCGAGGTTCGTAAACGCCCACAGCCCGACGATCGCGCAGTCGAGCAGCAGCGGATCGTGGAAGCCGAGGATCAGACGCGAGATTGGGCCGGCGAATACGAGGGAGACCAGCGCAGCCACCGTTGTGATCCAGGCGACCGTGGCCGTGGCCGTGCGGGCGATCCGCTCGCGACGCTCGGTATCCGTGTCGTCGAAATAGAAGCGGATGAAGGCCTCGCCCACCCCAACCCGCAGCAGGATGCTCGACAGGACCACCGCAGTCAGCAGCGTTTCGGCCGCGCCATAGGCTGCCGGATCCAGATGGCGCGTGTACAGCGGGAGCGTGAGGAGCGCGAGTCCCTTGGCGAGAATGTCCCCGAACTGGTACGCCGCGCCAGTGGTGACGAGACGCTTCAGGTAGGCGAGCACGACTCAGAAACTACTGCCTACTGCCAGACCGACCGATCACGTGTCGGCCAGCGCCGTGTGCGCATGCACAATCGCTCACAGACGCCATCAGCTGGCTCACAACTACGCGGCGTGTGCTCGACCGGCGCCAACAGCAATCGACCCAGCGTCGCGCTCCTGGGTCTCACAGAGCGATCTCTCTCCGCGCGCGAACGCGACGCCGATCCCCAGCAGCGTCCATGTGAGTGGATCCTCGAGGAAGTCTGCATACGTCCACGTGTGCAGTACCAGCGCCGCAAAACAGGCAGCAATAGCGATCCGTGCGGGAGAGCCGCGGGCGCCGCCGAACAGCATGAGGAAGGCGGCGATCAGCAACGCTATGTAGACGGTCAGACCGATGATCCCCTGCTCGGCGGCGACTGTCACCGGGATCGTGTGCGAGGCCGAGGTGGCGTTCTCGGCGGATGCCTCGGACGCCTTGCTGTGGAGCTTGTACTCGGTTTCGAACGAGCCCGAACCATAACCCTCGAGCGGCCGTTTGGCGAACAGATCCAGCCCACCGGAGATCAGGTTCGTGCGTCCGCTGGTGGCGTTGTTCGTCGATCCGCCCGACCCCTTCAGCCCGAAGTGCAAGCTCGCCGGGGCCGCGACCAGCACGACCGCCGCGATCGCCAGCAGCGCAGCCGACGCATATACGGTCGCAAGTACATCCCAGCGATACGCGGCGAGCACCGCAAGCCCCAACATCAGCGCGGCGATGCTCGACTGCGAGAAGCTCGTGACGAGCCCGGCCAGCAGCCACAGCAGCACGGCGCCGCCGATCAGCACGTCGCGGCGGCGCGCGCGGTCGAAGGCGGCGGCGCCGCGCGCGAGCACAGCCGCTGCCAGCGCGACCATCACGAGCGCCAGGAAGCGGCCGTAGATGCTCGGGTCAAAGAACACCGAGTTGACGCGGAAGTAGTTGTCGTACTGGTTGGCCGCCACGACCTTCGGATTCAGGAACAGCGACTTTCGGTAGTACTCGACGAAGCCGACGCCGGCGAACAGCACCGCGAGCGCGACCGCGACGGCGAGGCAGCGCAGCAGCAGCTCGCGCGTCCAGCGCACATCTCTGAGCAGCACGAACAGCAGCGCAAACGGCACGTAGAAGAACGCGATGTTCTCTGCGGCCTTGGCATGGTCGCTCGAGTAGAGCGCCTGCAGTGCGTACAGGGCGACGGCTGCAAACAGCAGCCATTCGACGCCGCGTGGCGAGCTCCAGAAGGCCAGGCGCGTCGGCTCGGCCCGCGCCCGCGGAGCGGTCTCGCGGCTCGCGGCTCGGCGCAGCAGTCGCGGCAACAGGTAGGTGAAGGTTCCCGCCGCGACGACCAGGTAGAGCGGTATCAGCAGGTTCACCGTCCTGCCGCCGGTCGAGATCGGCAGCCGGAAGGGCAACGCGAGGACGGCCAGCAGCGGGAACGCGTCGGGGTAGCGGCGCATCACCCACACGAGCGCCACGATCACGACCAGTGCGAGGAGGAGCCCGAGCGCGAGCGTGCCCGCGCTCGGCAGGCTGGTGGCGAGCATCCTCACGGCCTCACCAGGGAGAAGCTGCGCGGCAGCAGGACCTGTCCGTGGTTGAGGAGGCTGAGGCTGACGCGGTATTCGCCCGGAGGCGCGATCGCGCCTCCGTTATCGGGCACAGGGATGCTGCGGCCCCCCGGGGTTATCAGGTGGCCTAAGCGGTGCGCCGTGCCGCGACGACCGTTCCAGCGCAGCGAGACGTCTTTGTAGCGCGGCGCCGGATAGTTGCGAACGAGTGTCGCGACCGTGTCTCCGTTGGAGTCGATGATCGTGACGGTCACCGTTTCGGCGTTGGCGAGCTCGAAGGAGATCTCCTCCAGCTTGGTGTGCCCCCTGGGGTAGGGAGAGAAAGCGGTCGACAACTTGAACCTGTGCACGGCCGTCGGCGTGTGCTTGAGCCGCTGCGTGATCAGGAACGCGGCGAAGCAGGCAACCACCAGCATGGCGAAGACGATGCCTGCGACCGGGTCGCTCCCCGCTGCAGGTGAGCGCGCACGGTCCGGCGCGCCATCCACCCCGGCGGCTGTCTCGGTCAATCCTCGCCGCCCAGCGCGAACCGCTCGACCGTGTCCGAGCGCAGGCCGAGGCGCAGTGTCTCCAACGATAGGACGTCGGCGGCGGCGATGTTGCCGAGGTTGCACTCGGTGCCGAAGTGCTTGAGCAGCCAAACCTGCTGGCTCTGGCGGGGAGCATCGAAGATCATCCGCCCCGGGTCGATCGAGTGTGCGATCTCCTCGATCAGGCCGGTACGGGGCTCTCCGTCGGCGCGGAAGATACCGGCCGTTCCCGACTCCCTCGCCTCGGCGATCACCTTCCAGGCTCCCGCCTGCAAGTCGCGTTCTATCTGTTCTACCCAGACATACGGGGGCATGATGAAGTCGACGTCCTTGCTGCCCACCTCGGCGAAAACCGTGAACTCACGGGACAGTCTTTCGATCAGCTCTCGCTTGACGTCCTGATCGAGATCGATGGTCCCGTCGGAGATCTCCACATGGCGCAGCCCCAGCTCGCGCAACCACCCAACCAGGCCGTCCATGCGGCCCTGGCGAATTGCGACCTCGGTCAGCGTTCCGCCGAGCACGACCGGGATCCCATGAGCCGCATAACAGGCCAGCTTCGGCTTCAGGTTCCCACTCACGAGCGCCGTGCCCCAGCCGAGCTTGACGATGTCCACACTTGCGCCCACGACCTCCAGCAAACCTTCCACCTCAGCGATGGACAGCCCGCGGTCGATCACATGCGTAATACCGTGCTCGCGCGGCTTCACCGAGCGCGCGGGGATGTCGAGGAAGCCGGCTATCGCCCCACTCCTCCGCGGGCACTCATCGCGTGCGGCGGATCACGGCGTTGCCCCCGTGGCGCCACCGGCGGCTTCGCCGCTCCCGGTCGCGGCTGTGGCCTTGTCCAGGCCCGCGACCACGACCACGGTCGCACCTGCCGTAAGCCCCGACACGGACGCTTCCATCGGTTGCACCTGCGACACGCCGAGAGCATTCGCGACGCCCTGGGCGTCGGCGCGATGGCCCGAGGCGTACTCGACTACCGAGGTCTGATGGCTGCCCGGCGGGGTCCCGTTCAGCGCGACCGACTGCGTGTAGCCACTCTGTTGCAGACTGGCCGAGAGCCTGTGTGCGAGGCCTTCCGTACTCGTGCCATTGAGCACCGCCACATGCGTTTCCGCCGGGCTCGCCGCCGGAGCGGATGCTTCGCTGGGGGCGGCGCTATGCGATTTCTTCGCGGGCGTCCTGTGCGCCTGCGCACCGGTCTTCGTGGTGGCCGTCGTCGCGCTCTTGTTGACCTTCGAAGAACCGCCGCCAAGTGAGGTGAGAGCCACCACGACCACCACGACACCGACCACCACCCCACCGAGGATCAGCGCGGTGACACGGGCGGGTGAGCGCGTGGGGACCGGGGGTCTGGATGCCGGGTTCGAACGACGGGCGGCAGGCGACACTTCGGCCCGCCGCCCTTGACCACCGCCCCCGGCGGCACTCGCAACCTCCGAGCGCTCCCCGCCGGAGCGCGGGGTTCCGGACCGCGGAGCTCGACTGGCGACACCACCCCCGGCGGCCGCGGCGGCGCGGCGCGGAGAGCTCGGCGCGGGCGCGGGAGGTCGCGCCGGCGGGCCGGGCGCACGCGGAGCGACGCTTGCGGCCGCGGCCGCTGTGGCGGCAGCAGCTGTAGCGGGAGCCGGAGCACGAGGTTCCGCGGAGCTTGCCGGGTACTCTGTCGAGGGTCCGCCCGGGGAGCTCGCCGCACGAGGTGGAGACTCCGGGGCGGCGGCGCCGGGGGTTGAGGCGCTTGGATTCATGGCAGCCGGTACGCCGCTCGCGCTAGGCGCGCCGGCCGGTGAGGACGCCGCAGGGGCGGCTATCGGCGATGGCGCGCCTTGAGAAGACGCCCGCGCGGCAGGAGTCATGGGCATGGCGGGGGTGAGTGATGGAGAGGGTGGCTGCGACGAAAGGGGGACCGCGGACGTTGCGGCGCTCAGCGTCGTCGCGTCCTGTGACGGGGCAACCTCGGTGGGTTGAGCGCCGGCCTGCGATTGCGCGCCAGCGACGGGTTGGCCGGCAGCGGGGACGGTCGCAGCGGGAATCGCAGCGCCAGGCTGAGCGGCCCCGCCTGGCTGAGCCGCAGCAGCGACGGGGGTCGTGCGTCCAGGAGCCGTGGATCCGGGCTGGGCGACCGCACCTGTGAGAGCTGTAGCGACGGGCGCGCCCGTCGCAGTCACAGGTTGGCCAGCGGTCCCGGGAACGACCGAGGCGGGCACGGCGGCACCCACCGGGCGGACGTTAATTGGGACTGCCCGGGGAATCGGCCGCCCGGGCAGGACGCCCGCCGCCGGCTGTTGCACGCGCGCAGCGGCCACGCCGCTCACGCGCTGCTCGAGATCGGCGGCGCGCTCCGGGGCACGACCGGCCCATTCGCGCAGCCGCTTCAGCTCGCGCGCCTGGGCAAAGAGCAGCAGTGACAGGACAGCAATCCCCACCAACGCGGCGAACGCGGCGATGGCCCCGATCTTGGTGAACGAGCTCGAAAGCGCGAGCGCGAGCGGCAGAACGGTCATGAATCTCGGGAGTGTACGAGTGGCGCAGGCGAATCGCGCAGGCTGACGTGCGGTTGAGCCCCGTTCGCCTCGGGCGCGGCGCGCATGGCGGACAGCTCGGACACCTTCGCCGCGAGCCCGGCGGCGTCGCCTTCGAGCACGAGCAGCCCGATCTCGGCGAACATCGACTCGACCGCCTCCGCGCCGAGCGGCTCGCGGTCGGCGAGCAGGATCTTCTCGGCGCTCGTCGGCCGCGCGCGCTCGTAGCTGTTGAACAGCTCCTCGTGCAGCTTCTCGCCGGCGCGGCGTCCGACGACCTCGATCTCGATGTCGCGCTCGGGGTCGAGCCCCGACAGCTCGATCATCGCGCGCGCGAGGTCGAGGATCTTGACCGGCTCGCCCATGTCGAGCACGAACACCTCCGCGCCCGTCGGCGTGGCGCTCGCGGCGCCGGCGGGCGGCGACGCTCCGTTCGAGGAGGGCTGCTCGCGGCCTTCGCGGGCGAGCGCGCCGCTGCGGATGATCAACTGCACCGCCTCCGGGATCGTCATGAAGTAGCGGGTCATCCGCTCGTCGGTCACCGTCACCGGTCCGCCGCGCTCGATCTGGCGGCGGAAGATCGGCACGACGCTGCCGGAAGAGCCGAGCACGTTGCCGAAGCGCACAGCGTTGTAGTGCGTGGTGGGGAAGCGAGTCGCGGCAGCCTCCAGGGCGAACTCGGCGAGCGCCTTCGACGCGCCCATAACGGTCGCCGGCGAGACGGCCTTGTCGGTCGAGACCAGCACGAAGCGCCTCACTCCGAGCTGCCCGGCCACATGCGCCACGACCCGTGTGGCTAGCGCGTTGTTGCGCACGGCCTCGACCGGGTTCGCCTCCATCAGGCCGACGTGCTTGTACGCAGCGGCGTGGAACACGACCGTCGGGCGGTGCTCGGCGAAGATTTCGCGCATGCGCTCCTCCTCCTTGCAGTCGGCTAGCACCGCCGAGAGCATCGACGGCGCGACGTGGCGCTCGTCCTGCAGCTCGCGTTCGATCGAGAACAGGTTGTCCTCGGCGTGGTCGAGCAGCACGATCCGGTGCGGCTCGACGCGCGCGATCTGGCGGCACAGCTCGGCGCCGATCGAGCCGCCGGCGCCGGTCACGAGCACGGTCTCACCGGCGAGGTACGCGCCAACGCGGTCGAGCTCCATCTGCACCGGCTCGCGCCCGAGCACGTCCTCGACGCGCACCTCGCGCATCTGGCGCGCGAGCGCGCCGCGCGTCTGCAGAAGCTCGAACACGGTCGGCAACGTCCGCACCGGGATCCCGCGCGTGCGGCACTCGCGCACGATCCGCGCGCGCGTCGAGCCCGGCGCCGAGGGGATCGCGATGATCACTTCGTCCGGTTCAGCATCGTCGAGGATGCGCGCAAGGTCGCCTTCGGTGTTGCCGCGCACGCGCACGCCGTCGATCCGCAGCCGCCGCTTCGCCGGATCGTCGTCGACGAAGCCGACCGGCGTCAGCCCGAGGCCGCGATTGCGCACGATCTCGCGCAGCACGAGCCGCCCGCCGTCGCCCGCCCCGGCGATCAGCACGCTGCGCTGTCCCTTGCCGCCGCCGCCGAATCCCGCCAGCGGCCGGCGCTCGTAGATGCTGCGCGCGAGCGCGCGCACGCCGACGAGGAACACGAGCGCGAGCAGCACGAACAGGATGATCACGCCGTTCGGCACCGCCACTGCCGCGGTGCTGCGGTAGTGGTGCACCGGGCGGAACACCTCGACGCCGACGACCGTCAGCAGCACGACCGCCAGCACCCCGCGCGCGACCGCCTCGTAGTCGCGCTGGCCGGAGTAGCGCCAGCGTCGCTGGTACACGCGCGCCAGCACGAGCACGGGCAGGCTCCCCGCCAGCACCCACCAAATCGTGCGTTCGCGCAGAACCGCGTAGTAGCCGGTCGGGCCGTGCTCGAAGCGCAGCTGGAACGCGAGGTAGTACGCGATCGCGACCAGTGCCCCATCCACCGCGAGTTGGGGCAGCAAGTGACGGTGCAGGGGAACGGCCGCCGAGCGGATCCGTCGGGGCATTATCTGAATTGTAAGGCGGTCAGGTGATGTGAGTCGATAACAGCAGCTCGGCCAATACGTGTGGATCGCGGCGAATGCGAGGCTCGGCGCTCGTGGGATCGCGCTTACCCAGGTCGAGCTCGGCGGGGTCGGTCAGCTTGCGCAAGCGATTCTCGGCGATCAGGCGTTCGTCGACGGCGCCGAGGCGCCCTTCGAACGTCGTGTAGACGGGCGTGCCGAGCGCGACCGCCTCGCGGTTCATCGTGCCTCCGGCTGAGATCACCAGATCGGCGTAGGCGATCAGCGACTGCGCGTCGATCGCGTGGGGCGGCACGACAAAGCCGGGGACTCGGCTCAGCTCCGCGCGCTGATCGCCGGTGCGGGGCAGGAGAACCGGCTGGACCTCGTCTTGCTCGGCCGCGTCACGCATTCGCGCGAGCACCCGCGCGAACAGGTCGTTCTCAAAGCGGTGGTACAACGACACCTCCGGCGGCGTGCGCACCACCACGATCGGGCGGGCGCGGTCCAGTGCCAGCTCGTCCAGAACCGCCGGATCGGGCACGAAGTCCGCCAGGTAGTACTCCTCCTTGAGCCCCTCATACGCGCGAATCTTGCCGGCCGCGCCGTAGGGAGCCAGGCGCTCGGACGGGATCGCATCGGGCACGACGACCACACGCGCGAGCCGGCAGTTGATGTTGTGCTGCACCGTGGCCCACTCGTAATCGAACATCGTCGCGCTCGGCACCCGCAGCAGAGCGGCGGCCACGGATACGTCGTTGGAGCCGTGGCCGAGCGCGAGATCGAACCGCTGGGAGGGATTGCCTTCCGACCCCCGCGCCTCGGCGCGCGCCCAGCGTAGAAGCGCCGTCGAGCGCGAGGCAAGACCGCCGGCCTTGGCCGACAGACGCTCGCCACGGTGATGGCCGATCGCGGTGTATACGATGCCAAAGCGCTCACACAGCTCGAGCGTCTGCGCGAAGTCGCGCGCGGTCACCCGCACCTCGTGGCCGTCCCCTTGCAGACACTCGATCACCGGGCGCATGATGAGCACGTGCGGGCTGTTCGTCAGGTCGATCCAGATCCGCATTGCAGGAGGGACGGTATCGTTGCCCGGCCAATGCTCGTCCTCGCGTCGATCTCCGAAACGCTGGTCAACGAAACGTCGCACTTCGTGCGCGACGCCGGGCTGCCCGGCATCTTCGCGCTGATGGCGATCTCGAGCGCCTGCATCCCGATCCCGTCCGAGGTCGTGATGTTGTTTGCCGGCTTCGCTGTGGCGGACCCCGGCCAGAGCGGCGCCCACCACCACCTGACGCTCCCGGGAGTCGTGCTTGCCGGCGTGCTCGGTGCGATGGTCGGCTCGTGGGCGGCGTACGCCGTAGGGCGCGGTGGGCGATTGGAGCTACTCGAACGTCATGGCGCAAAGCTGCACATGGGTCCCACACAGATCGAGCGCGCTGATCAATGGTTCCAGCGCCATGGCGAGGCGGCGGTCCTGTTCGGGCGGCTGATACCCCTGGTCAGGGCGTTCGTGTCGCTGCCCGCCGGCGTCGCCAGGATGCCGCTTGGGCGCTTCACCGTGTTCTCGCTGATTGGCACGCTCCCATGGGTACTCGGGCTCACGTTCGCCGGCCACGCGCTCGGCAGCGACTGGACGAGCGTGCGCAAGGGCTTCGAGTACGCCGACTACGCGATCGTCGCTTTGGTCCTCGTCGGGATCGCCTACATCGTCGTGCGGCGACGGCGCGGCGACCCGGCAACCGATGCCACGGACTGAACGAGCACTCTCGCTTCGCCACGCGGTGGCGCTCGGGCTGGCGCAGGGCCCGACCGAGCTGCTGCCGGTCTCCTCCTCGGCCCACACAATCCTGATCCCATTCCTCGCGGGCTGGCCCTATGCCGAACTCGATCCGGAGCTGCGCAAGTCCTTCGAGGTCGCCCTGCACGCGGGGGCGGCGCTGGCGCTGGCGCTCGATATGCGCGGCGAGCTGGTCGAGGAGATATTGCATTTGGACCGCCGTCATGCGCTGGTGGTCGCGCTGTCGCTGGCGCCGCCCGCGGTCGTCGGGTACGCGCTGGAGCGGTTTATCGAGCGCCGGCTGGGCGGCCCGCGCTCGATTGCTGTGGGCCTACTCGCCGGGGCGATCGCGATGGCGATCGCTGACAGTCGCCCGGGTCGCTGGGAAGGTCCTAGTCCGGGGAGTCGAGGGAGAAATCCGAGGCCGGGGGGACGCCCGGCACGGGGCACACGTCACCGGGCGGACGCCTGTTCGCGCGACGGGCTGGCACTCGGCCTCGCCCAGGCCGCGGCGCTGATACCCGGCGTCTCGCGCAACGGGGCCACCCTCACCGTGGCGCGCATGCGTGGATTCGCTCGCCGCGACGCCCAGGCTCTCTCCTGGCACGCGGCGCTACCGGTGATCCTCGGCGCGAGCGCCCTGAAGGGCCACGGGCTAGCCCGTGGAGGAGTTCCGCAAGGCGCCGTGAGGGCGTTGATGGCGGGCGGCGGCACGGCCTTCCTCTCGACGCTGACAAGCGCACGGCTGCTGCGCCAAACGCGCCAGCAGGACCACTCCCTGCTGCCCTATGCTCTCTACCGCTGCCTGCTCGCGGCGCTTGTGGTGCGACGCCTGCGAGACGCGCACAATACGGAGGGATGAACCTGCTCGGATCCATGCTCGGCGGGCGCTACCGCCTCGACGCTCAGATCGGGCGTGGCGGGATGTCCACCGTCTACCGCGCGTTCGATACCGTGCTCGAACGCCCGGTCGCGATCAAGCTGATGCACCGCGAGATCGCCTCGGACTCCGACCAGCTCGAGCGCTTTCGCCGTGAGGCGCGGTCGGTGGCGCGGCTCAACCACCCCCACATCGTGACGGTGATCGACGCGGGCGAGGAGCCCTCACCCGAGGACCAGCTCGAGGGACACGACGCCGGAGTCGGGGTGGTGGTGGGAACTCCGTACATAGTGCTCGAGTACGTCGAGGGCGAAACGCTCAAGGACCTCATCCGCCGTGACGGGCCGCTGGACATCCCCCAAGCGCTCGCCTACGCAATCGAGATCGCGCGGGCGCTCGGCGCCGCACACGAACGACTGATCGTGCACCGTGACGTCAAGCCGCAGAACGTGCTCATCGGTGTCGAAGGTGGCGCCAAGATCACCGACTTCGGGATCGCGCGCACGCTCTCAGAGGAAGGGCTGACGATGGCCGGGCGGGTGCTCGGCACGACCGACTACGTCTCGCCCGAGCAGGCCCTCGGACAACCGGTCACGGGCCAGTCCGACCTCTACTCGCTCGGCGTAGTCCTGTACGAGATGCTCTCAGGTGTCGTCCCCTTCACCGGCGCCTCGCCAGTCGCCGTCGCGATGCGCCATGTGCGCGAGGACGTGCCCGACGTGCAGCTGGTGCGCGCCGATGTCTCCGCCGCGACCGCCGCTGTCATCGATCGTGCCACCGCCAAGGACCTCGCCCACCGCTACCCCAACGCCGCAAGCATGGTCGCAGACCTCGAGGAGGCTCTCGCACTCGAGGCCTCACGCTCGGGCCAGGCGACCGGGGAGGTCACGACCGTACTTCGCACCCTGCCCGGCACGGCGCGCCGGCGCGTGCCCTGGCGCATGCGTCATCCCGCGCGCTGGGCAATCTCGCTCGCGCTACTCGCCGCGATCGTGGCGCTCGCGCTCGTGATCGCTGCCGGACGAGCGCACCGCGGGACCGGCGTCCCGCCGGATGTGGACTCGCGACCCGGGCTGAGCGCCGTGTCCCTGGGGCAAGCTGCGGCGCACGACTACAACCCATTTGGCACCGGTCCAGAAAACCGCGACCAGATCCAGAACGTGATCGACAGCGACCCGAACACGACTTGGAGCACGGAGCAGTACTACGACGGCACCCTGAAGAAGAACGGCGGCACAGGCGTGGGGCTGTACCTGGATGCTTCTCCGGGCGTAGCCGCCAAGGCGCTCGAGATCCAGACGCCGACCCCGGGCTTTGCCGTGCAGATCTACGCGGCCAACCATGTCGAGGTGGAACTTCCCTACGGCGACGCGACACCCCTCGCCGCACGTGGCTGGCAGGGACCGCTCGGTTCAAGCGGCTATACCCACGACGGCGAACGGATTTCGATCGAAACCGCCAAGCGGG
Organism: Solirubrobacteraceae bacterium; assembly: GCA_036744995.1. GTDB lineage: Bacteria > Actinomycetota > Thermoleophilia > Solirubrobacterales > Solirubrobacteraceae > Palsa-744. Next base: position 15,263 of record DAIOGX010000004.1, read on the forward strand.
TGTTTCGCTACTACCTGCTCTGGATCACCACGCTCCCACCCGGCATGGAGTCGGCGTCGATCGCCGAATTGACGTTGTTCCGGTAGGGGTTGGGTGGCATGTGCAGACCGCCGGCAAGCTGAGGTCGTGGGAGGCACACTCAATTCCCTCGGGCGGTTCAGTACCTGTACGACCGCAGCTCCTCGTGGCGCTCCAGCGCCAGCCGGCAGAGACGGTCGAGGAGCTCCGGATAAGGGATGCCGGAGGCGGCCATCAGCTCGGCGTAGACGCTCGTGGGGGTGAACCCGGGCATCGTATTCAGCTCATTCACCACCACCCGGTCCCCCTCCACGAAGAAGTCCACCCTCGCCAGTCCGTCGCAGCCGGCATGCGTGAACACCTCGATGGCGAGCGCCCTCACCTGCTCCTTCGCGGTGGCGGAAATATGCGCGGGCACCTCCAGCTCCATGCCCCCAGGTGTGTACTTCGCCGCGTAGTCGTACCACTCGCCGTCGAACACGATCTCCCCGGGCTCTGATGCCAGCGCGGCGGCGCCCGTACGCTCGGCGCGCGGGATACCGAGCACGCCGCACTCGACCTCGACCCCGTGCGCCATCGCCTCGACGATCACCCGCGCGTCGTGGGCGAACGCCTGCTCCAGAGCTGCTTTCACCCGCGAGCGCTCGGTGACCTTGACGATGCCGACCGAGGAACCGAGGTGCGCCGGCTTGACAAACACCGGCAGCCCCAGGGCATCGATCTCGGCGAGCACCTCCTCGCCACGCTCGGAGGAGCGCTCCTCCCGCACGCCCACATAGCCCACCTGGGGAACGACGCCGCTCGCCGACATCAGCTCCTTGAACAGGACCTTGTCCATGCATACCACCGACGCCGCCACCCCGGAGCCGACATACGCCACATCGAGCGTCTCCAATAGCCCCTGTACCGTGCCGTCCTCTCCGAACGGGCCGTGCAACGCTGGGAAGACAACATCCACTCCGAGCAATCCCTCCCCGGGGCTGAAGTTCAAGCGCTCGCCGTCGCACTGCCAGCCGCCGGCCCTGTCGATCTCGACCCACACGACCTCGTGCCCACCCGCGATCAGACCGTCGCGAACGGCCATGCCCGAGGACAGCGACACCTCGTGCTCAGACGATCGCCCTCCGGCCAGCACTGCGACGTTCAGAGCTTTCGTCATTGCCCGGGTCAGCCGGTCGGGGCCGGCGGAGGGGTAGTCGTCGTGGTGGTGGTCGGCGTAGTCGTGGTTGTCGTCGGCGTCGTTGGCGTCGTCGGCGAACCCAGCACACCGAGCGTGATCGTTACCGTGGCGCCCTTGCGCGCCTTATGACCAGCCGCCGGAATCTGCGCGAGCACGACGCCAACCTGACTCGCTTCGGTCGTCGCCTGCGAGGCTGTCTTCGGCGTGAACCCGGCGCTGCCGAGCGTCGCCGCCGCCTGCGCCTCGTTCTGCCCGAGCACGCTCGGGACCGCCGTTTCCTTCGGGGCCTGCGCGACCGTCAGGTTCACCGCCCCGCCGGGCGGCACGGAGGAACTCGCCGAGGGAGACTGCCCGAGTACAGTGCCCGGCGGCTGTTCGGTCGTTACCTGCTTGGTGACGGTGCCCACGGTTAGGCCGGCCGTCGTCAGCGCCGCTTCCGCCGCCACCCGGGACTGGCCGGTGACATCCGGTACATGCACAGGCGCGGGGCCACTCGACACGAGCATCGTGACCGGGCTGCCAGCTCGTAGTTCGGTGCCCGCAGGTGGATCGGTCGAGATCACCCGCCCGGAGGCCACCGTCGCGCTCGGCTGGGTTTCGGCCGTGGGCTTGAAGCCGGCCGCCTTCAGCTTGGCCACCGCCTGAGTCGCCGTCAGCTCCGCGACATTCTCGAGCTTGTAGCTGTCAGGTCCAGTTGAGACCGCGATTGTCACGCTGGCTCCCTTAGCGATGACGCCACCCCGCGCCGGTTTCTGGTCGATGACCACCCCACTCGCGACGTTCGCGCTCGCGACCAGCGAGATCACCGGGGTCAGCCCCGCCCGCCGCAGTGTCGCGCTCGCCATTTCCTGGGGCTGACCGGTCACGTTCGGCACAGTCACCCGCCCCCCCGGGGACGCGAGCAGCAGCACGAGCGCCACCAGCCCGGCCACCAGCACAGCGACGACGACGCCCAGTAGCAGACGACGACGTCCGCCTCCCCTCGCGGCGCCAGAGCCACCGTCATACCCGTCGACCGCCGGCAGCAGCAGCGCGCCAGATCCGGCGCCCCGTCCCGCCCAACGATCCGTGCCGTCTGTCGCTCCTGCGGGCCGCGCGCCTTGGAACGAGGCGTATCCCGCGCCCACGCCGGTTGAAGCGGAGGGATCACCTGCCGCAGAAGCGCCTACCGCCGCCGTCAGAGCGGTGGCGCCGGAGGCAGCGGGTAATGCCTGGCGCGCACGTTGCAGCACCGTGATGAACTCCTCCGCGTCGGCGTAACGCTCGGTCGGATCCTTCGCCAGCGCGCGTAGCACGATCGTGTCAAGACTCACGGGCAGCGCCGGGTTCACGGCGCTCGGCGGACGCGGCTCGGCCGAGACCTGCTTGAACGCGATCGCCACTGCGGTCTCACCATCGAACGGGACCACCCCTGTCAGCAGCTCATACAGGATCACGCCCACCGAGTACAGGTCGGATGCCACGCTCACCGGGTGACCCTGCGCCTGCTCGGGCGAGAGGTATTGGGCGGTGCCCATGATCGAGCCGGTCAGGGTCATGTCCGAGGCGCCCGCGCGGGCGATTCCGAAATCGGTGACCCGCGCGCGGCCCTCCTCGTCGAGGATCACGTTATGCGGCTTCAGATCACGGTGGATCACTCCGCGTTTGTGCGCGAACCGCGCGGCCCGCAGGATCTGCACGACAATGTCGATCGCCGCGGTCGGATCGAGCGCCCCCTGATCGCGCACCAGCGTCTTCAGCGAGCGGCCGGCCACATACTCCATCGCGATGTAATAGGTGCCATTCCACTCGCCGCGGTCGAAGATCCCGACGATGTTCTGGTGCGACAGCCCCGCCGCGCTGGACGCCTCGCGGCGAAAGCGCTCGACGAACTCCTGATCCTCGGCAAAGTGATGGTGCAGCACCTTGACCGCCACCTGCCTCCCCAGCAACTGGTCTTCGGCGAGATACACGTCGGCCATCCCGCCCGAGCCGAGGCGCGAGATCACCCGGTAACGCCCGTCGATGATCGTCTCTGGCTCAACCATGGAGCAGGCTTTCGATCACTTCTCTGGCTACCGGTGCGGCGAATGAGGCGCCTTCGCCGGGTACGCCCTTGAGCGTGACCGCAACGGCGACGGTGGGGTTGGCGGCGGGGGCGAAGGCGATGAACCACACGTTGTTGATGGAGTTGCCGAGCAGCGTCTCGGCGGTGCCGGTCTTGCCCGCCACCTGGACGCCGGGGATCCGCGCGGCGGTGCCCGTGCCTTCGTTGACGACCGCTTCCATCATGCCGGCGACGGCGCTGGCGGTGGCAGGCTTCATCACGACCGACTGCACGCGTGGGGAGATCTGCTGCACGGTCTGTCCTTCGGAGTTGACGATGCGGTCGGTGAGATGGGGCACCATCAGCGTGCCATGGTTGGCCACGGCCGCGGCGACCTCCGCCATCTGCAGCGGGGTGACTTCGAGTTTGTCCTGCCCGATGCCCATGCGCCCGACGTCGACCAGCGCGCTCGTGGGCGAGAGCAGCTTGCCGCTTTCGTACTCGCCGCTGCTGGACATCTCATCGGCGGGATAGTCGAGCCGGGGCTTGTGGTCGAAGCCGAAGCGTTCCATGTAGCGCGCGAGTGTGTCCTTGCCGAGATGCACCGCGACCTGTGCCCAGACGGTGTTGACCGAGTGCACGAGCGCCTGGGTGAGCGTTATCTGCGGGAAGCTCTCGTCGTGGTCGTTCTGCAGCGCCACACCGGAAATCGGGATGTCGTTGCGCCCGCTGATCGTGGAAGATGGCGTGTAGGCGCCGGTGTCGATCGCGGCGGTGGCGGTGACGACCTTGAAGGTGGAGCCGGGCGCGTAGCCGAACTGGGTGGCGCGGTTGACGAGCGGTTTGCCGGTCGTGTCGCCCACGATCCGCTTGTAGGCGCTTTCAGCGCGCAGCGCGTTTGGGTTATAGCTGGGGGAGGAGGCCATCACGGTGACCGCACCGGTGCGCGGGTCGAGCGCCACGACTGCGCCGCTGTGCCCGGCGAGCGCCGCGATCGCCACTCGCTGTGCCGCCGGGTCCAGCGTGGTGATGACTTCATCGCCCTGTGGTCTCTTGCCTTGGAGCTGATCGAGGATCGCTTGCAGGTTCGTGCCGGTTTCTCCGCTCAACGCCGCGTTGCGAAAGCTCTCGAGCCCCGAGCGTCCCAGGCTGAGCGGGTAGGAGTAGCCGATCGCGTGCGCGAACTCTTCGCCCGCGGGATAGGTGCGTTTGTAGGTGCCTTCCGCCCCGCGCACGCTGCGCGCGAGCACCGTGCCATCGGCGGCGAGAATCCTGCCTCGGTCGATCTGCTGCTGCTCGAGCAGCGCGCGCTTGTTGAGCGGGTTGCTGCGCAGCGACGAGGCTTCGAAAATCGTCCAGCGCGATGTAAACGCGACGAGCAGCGCGAACATCAGTACTACCAACACGTACAAACGGACGATCGGCCGGTTCATCCCATGCGCCTCATTCTCCGAGCTGTCCGAGTTCGAGGCTGCGGATCAAGGCGCCCGCATTCGCTTCCGAGCGCAGCGAATGATCGAGCAGCGTGCGGCGGCGCTCCGGCGTCAGCGTCGAAGCACTCACGCCTGAAACGTACTGGCTGCTGTAGAGCTTCAAGCCCGCTGGCAGCTGATACGGCACCCCCTGAAACAGGGTGACGAGCCCGCGGCTGTTCGTGCCGATGAAATAGATCGACTGCAGCCCCAGGTACGCCCCCGAACCGATCAGGCCGAGCACCACGAGCACAGCCGCCGCCACGCCCGTGCGCCGAAGGCGCGCGCGCTTGCGCACCGGCGGGCGGTCACCCGCGGGCGGGGGTCGGCGCGGCAGGCGCTGGTTGGCAGGCCGCGGTTCCTCGCGGCTCTGATGCGCTACCGGACCCGCTGTCGCTGCGCGCCCGGTTTTCGCGAGGTCACGCTCCGTCTCCCCGCCGCGCGTGACTGACGACTCTCCGGGTACCCCGTCCTCCTGGGTTAACGCCGGTACACCGGTCAGCGTGGCGTGCTCCTCCGCAGGCTCATCTCCGGTCATCCGCACCTCCTCCAGGCGCAGCAGCACAACCGTGATGTTGTCCCGTCCTCCGGCCTCGTTGGCAGCCGCGATCAGAGCCTCGCCCGCGTCGCGCAGATGCGCGTGCATAAGCAGCACCTCGGCGATCCGCGGCTCGTCCACCATCGTCGTGAGACCGTCGCTGCACAACAGATACACATCACCTGCGCGCGCGTTCCAAGAGCGAGTGTCGACCTCCACCGCCCCCTCCGGCCCCAGCGCGCGCGTGATCACCGAGCGCTGGGGGTGCTCTACAGCTTCCTCAGGCGTGAGGCGGCCTTGACGGATGAGCTCGTCTACCAGCGAATGGTCGTCGGTCAATCGTTCGAGCTCGCCATCGCGCAGGCAATATGCACGGCTGTCGCCCACGTGCGCGATTGCCACCTCTTCCTCGCCCACATAGACGGCTGTGAGGGTCGTGCCCATCCCGGCGTGCTCGGCATTGCTGTGCGACAGCTCATGAATATGCGAGTTCGCAGCGCGCGCGAGCTCGGCCAAGGTGATCTCGGGCTCCGCAGCATCGTCGAGACCGTGCCGAAAGGACTCCACCGCGATCCGCGAGGCGACCTCCCCGGCCTGCGCACCGCCCATGCCGTCGGCGACCACGAACAGCGGTGAGCGCATGAGCAGCGAATCCTCGTTGGCGCGCCTCTGTCGCCCTGTGTCGGTCCCTGCGTACTGCTCGGCCACGCGCAGCATCTCAATCCACCTCGAACGTGAATTCGCTGTCACCGATGCGCACGCGGTCGCCAGGGTGAAGCGGCCGAGGGGTCTGCAGCAGCTCCTCGTTCAGATACGTGCCGTTCGTTGACTGGAGATCTTCGATGACCATTATGTTGCCCTGCACGTACACGCGCGCGTGCCGGGAGGAGGCAAACGGGTCCTCCAGCCGGATCTCAGCCCGGTCACCGCGACCGAGCACGATGTCCCCATCGAGGTCGTAGATCATCCCGGGATCGTGCCCGGGGGCGCGCTCGACCACCAGCCGGGGGGCGTGGTGAGCGACATCGGCGCTGCCCAGCGCCGACGCTGAGTACAGGCCGGTCGCGTCAGCCGGGATCCGCGCCGCGCCGGGAGATCTTCCATCGGTCGCATACGGCGCCTCGCTGCGACGCAGATCCCTGCGGGCGCTGCGCGCGACCCACAGCAAGAACAGATAGAGCACGGCGAGAAACCCGAACTTCAGCGCCACCGATACGGGCTCGAGCGTGGTCATACGGACGGGCTGGTGGTCATGCGGCCGATCATGTGACTTCGAAGACGATCTCCGTCGAGCCAACCTCGACGCGGTCTCCCGGATACAGCGGCTGCGCGCCGTGCACGCTCTCCCCGTTGACGATCACGCCGTTGGTCGAGCCAAGGTCCACGACCGTCCAGCCGTCAAGACTGGGGCGGATCTCGGCGTGGCGGCGGGAGATCCCGGCATCGTCCAGGACGATGTCACAGTCACGGCTGCGCCCGACCACGCCTCCCCCGGGCGGTAGGAGCACCCGCCGCCCGGCGACCGCCAGCAGCGCACGGGAGACACGACGGCGGGCATGGGCCTCCTCGACTGGGCCTCCCACACGCGCCGAGGTGCTGTAGATCATCGTCTGACCATGGTCGTCGCCCGGCTCGGGGGCCACAGGCTCGTATGGATGGGGTTCATGGGACTCCTCACTGTGACCGCCGGGGCGGACCAACTGCGCTTGGATGCCGAATTCCCCCAGCGCCAAGCGCTCGTCCGTGTGAAAGGCAATCAGCGGCCGCGATACCAGGATCAGCTCCTCGCGGCGAGCGTGCTCCAACAGGTAGGAACAGAGCTCCTCGATCACCTCGTCTTCCACTCCCTCGTAGCGCTCGCGGTCCTTAGGCGAGAGCCACACCGCGTACTCGTTCGGCGCATACACCCGTGATACCGACTCGGTGCGGTGCTCGTCCATCTCGCGCGCAAGCTTGCGCGCGAGCTCCATCGGGCGCACCTCGGAACGGAACACGCGCCCAAACGCACCCTCAACAAGGTTGGCGATCGTGGTCTCGACGCTCTTCAGCAGGTTCATTGGCGGGGCGGTTGACGTACAGCTCGGCCGGTCGGTGGCCGTGAGCCATGCTACGTCAGACGAGGCCGTCGGACTGGGCCACGTAGAGCGCGGGCGGCGACGGCGATGACACCGCCGAGGACAGACCCGAGGACGACACCGCGTGGGCTGGGATGGACTGCGTGCACGGACAAGCCACTGTCCAGCACCGGCGCGGCGGCGGCGAGCGCCGCGGACCAGATTGTGGCCGCCACTACGTCGAACGCAGCACTGCGACCGCGAACGAGCCAGGGCAGGAGCACGGCGGCGGTCGCCCACGATGCGGCTCCAAGCAGCACGCCGACGCTCAGCACGGGACCAACCACGTGCGTTGCGGCGCTGCCCAAGGACCCCTCCCACACGGCGTGCGCGGGCGTACCGGGCGGCGGGCCCAGCCACAAACGCCGCGTCAGCAACGGCTCTGAAAGAGTCAGCCACCAGTAGCCGAGCGCGGCGAGCGCGGCGCGCTCGGACCAGCGCGTGGCCTGGCCGGCGACGGCGGGAAAAGCGCCTGCGAGACCGACGAGACCAAGCACGGGCGCAAGTGCGCTCGTCAGCCATCCGAGACCGAAACCGACCGATCTGCGACCACGCGGCCACACGATGAGCGGGGTTATCGCCGCAAGCAGCAAAAGCGCGGCGCCGGGACGGCCGGCCCACGCCTGCCAAACGATCGCCGCGAGTGCGCACGCAAGCCATAGCTTGCGCGGCAACGCCGGGCGTCGCGGGGAGGTGATCGCGAGCTCCTCGTCCCGCACCGGCGGGCCCTCCTCAATGGGGGTGGAGTGGCTCAGTAGTCGTCGCTTGGGAACAATCCTCGTCCCGGGGAAGGCCTGCCGCGGCGGGGAGGGGAGCCACGCAGCGACGGCGCGATCCTCCGGTTCGACGTGCGGCTGGCGCCGGCGGCCGCGGCGGGGACGCCGCAACCCCCCCTCCAGCGTCTCTTCCAGGACGAGGCGTAGCTCACCAAGCGTGCCCCGGTCAGTCGGTGAGGACGACAGCGCCTCATCGAGCGCGCGGGTGAGCGTGCGCGGCAGGTCCCCGCGCCTGCGCTCCAACGGTGCGAGCTGGCACCCGATACGACGTGCGGTGGCAGCCGGGGTAGAACCGCGCACCGGGTTGACGCCGCACAGCGCCTCATACAGCACGAGCGCCAGCGAATAGAGGTCGGCCGCCTCGCCTGCCTCCCGTCCCTCGCTCTGCTCGGGCGCCATGTAGGCGAGCGTGCCGAGCACGTCGCCGGTGCGCGTAAGTACGTCCTCCCCGGCCAGACGCGCGCCGCCGAAGTCGGTCAGCTTGGCCACCCCCGCCAACGCCTCCGCTGTTGACGCAGGCTCGGCCAGCCGGTAGGGGACGAGCACGTTCTGCGGCTTGACATCGCGGTGGATCACGCCGCGCGCGTGCGCGTGCGAAAGTGCGCCCGCGAGTGCGATCCCAATCTCGAGGACCTCCTCGTCGGCGAGCGTATCCGCGGCGATCAGCTGCGCCAGGGTCTCGCCATCGACGAGCTCAGAAATCAGGTAGAACGCGTCTTCTACGGCGCACGCCTCGTACAGCGCCACGATCGCAGGGTGCGCCAGTCGTGCGGTTGCGAGCGCCTCGCGGCTCGCTCGCTCGCTGTCTCCCTCAGGCGCCAGCGGGACCCACTTGACGGCCACCTCACGATGCAGCAACTCGTCGTAGGCTCGCCACACCACCCCGAAGCCGCCCGCACCGAGACGCTCACGCAGCCGGTAGCGACCGAGCACTACGCTCTCCGCGCCGGACACTCGGTGCTTCACTCCCGGCGGGCCGGCGCGCGAGGGGTGCATCGCCACACCTGCCTGTGACGGCGAAGGCGCGCCGCCTGAGGGAGGCGCGCTGGACTGGGTATGGATGAGTGTGTCGAGCGATTCCACCGGCTCCCGCGTTCGCCGTCCGTAGGCCCGCTCCCTGCCGCGCCTCGCAGGAAAAGACGCAGTGACCGAGAAGTTGCAGGCTCCTCGGCGAGATATCTGGCAGTCATACTGGCCGGCAGTCATACTGGGGCACTTCCAGAAACTCCCTGCAAAGGAGCACTAAGCTTTTGTCGTTCTTCGACGATGGCGAGGAGACAGCGTCTCGGCCGTCAACCCGGGCATCCCGACCACAGCCGGTCAGGGATCGAGCTGCGACCGCAAGGTCGCAGCGACCGCGCCGTCCCCAGCACGCGGGCGGATCTCTATCCCTCGATCAGCACACCCTGATGGTGCGCCGGCGAGTGGCAGCAGGGATCGCTGTGGCGCTGCTGATCGTGATCGTGCTGATCGTGAACGGTTGCCTGAAAAGCCAGAAGCAGCAGGCGCTTCAGAACTACAACCGTGACGTAGGTCAGATCGCGCAGGAATCCGATGCACAGGTGTCCAGTCCGTTCTTCTCGACGCTCACCAACGCAGGCAGCAAGTCGGCCCTGAACGTCGAGGAGCAGATCGACCAGCTGCGCATCGAGGAGCAAAGCCTCGCCGCTCGGGCGAAGGGCCTGAGCGTGCCCGGCGATATGACCGCCGCACAGCGCAACCTGCTGCTCGCCCTCGACCTTCGCGTCGAAGGGCTGACCAAGATCGCGAGCCTAGTGCGCACGGCGCTGGGAGGACACGCCAAGCAGGCAAGCACACCTATCGCCGGCGATATGGAGATCTTCCTGGCGTCTGACGTCATCTACTCTCAGCGCGTTGCCCCGCTGATTCAGCAGACGCTCGCCGCCGACGGGGTTCAGGGCCAGAGTACGACCACAACCCGCTTCCTTCCCAACCTCGGATGGCTCGAACCGACGACCGTCTACGCGCGCCTCACCGGACAGCCGGCCAGCAGCTCCTCGAGCGGGGTTGCTCCGGGCCACCACGGCAGCGTGCTCAAGGGGGTGAGCGTGGGGACCAAGACGCTCGAAGGAGAACCGGCGCTCAATCACATCAGCGGCGGGGGCAGCCCGACCTTCACCGTGATGGTCGAAAACGACGGCGAATTTCCCGAGACCGACGTGAAGGTCGACCTCAACGTGACGGCGGGAGGCAAACAGCTGAAGGCCACCCACGTGATCAACACGACCGAACCCAAGAAGACCGTCAACGTCGAAATCCCCGTCTCCGGGATTCCGCCCAACGCCGCCTCGAAGATCGAAGTCCAGATCGAACCGGTGCCCGGCGAAACCAACCACGAAGGAACGAAGGGCACCTTCTTGGGGATCTTCGAATAGACCGGCGTCGTTGTCGGGCCCTGCGACAACGACGATGCGGGAGCGGGCGCACGTGCAGCGCCAGCGGCTAACTTGTGTCGGTGGCCACTTCGATCACCGACACCCAGGGCATCGTCGCCATCGCGGCGGCGGCCGTGGCGCTCCTAGCCCTCCTGGGGTGCGCGGTGCTGATGCTCAGGGTGCGCCGGCTGCGCCGCGCACAGCTGCTCGTGCTCGGCGAGCTGGGCGAGCGTGACGTGGTGGACCACGCGGCTGCCATGCAGGACGCGTTCGCGGCGTTGCGCGACTACGTGGAAGATGTCGCCGTGCGCCTCGACGGACGCCTCACGGGAGTCGAGACTGTCCAGCGGAACACAATCGCGCACCGCGCGCTCGTGCGCTACGACGCCTACAACGAGCTCTCCGGCCGCCAGTCGACGTCGATCGCGCTGCTGGACGACGAACGGTCGGGAATTGTGCTCTCCTGTATCCATCATCGCGATCAGGCACGCGTGTATGCCAAGCAGGTACGTGGTGGGCAAGGCGAACTGGAGCTCTCTCCCGAGGAGGCCGAGGCGGTGCGCATCGCCCTCACCGGTGGCGGCGGCTGGAACGGTCAGCCCGGAGATGTCGCTGAGCCCTCCGCCTGAGATGCCCTCGCCTGGGCGGCCGCGCGTCGGCTATCTCGGCCCAGAGGGAACGTTTAGCGAGGAGGCGCTGCTGGCCAGCGCCTCCTCGGACGTGGTCGAGCCGATCCCGCTGGGAACGATCTACGAGGTCGTCATGGCGCTCCGACGCGGGGAGCTTGACTGGGCGATCGTGCCGATCGAGAACTCGCTCGACGGGTCGATCAGCGTCACGCTCGACCTGCTCGTCGGGGAGGCGGGCGACGTGGAGATCGTGGGCGAGGCTCTGCTTCGAGTCAAGCATTCGCTGATCGCCGCCGTGCCGCTCGAACTGGAGGAGATCGACACCGTCATCTCACATCCACAGGTTCCCGGACAATGCGAGCGGTTCCTGCGCAGCGAGCTGCCGCGCGCGCGGATCCTCCCCGCCAGCTCGACCGCCGAGGCAGTCCGGACCGTGACCAGTGGTCAACAGCGGAGCCATGCGGCGCTCGGGACCCTGCTGGCAGCCAAGATCTACGGAGGCACGGTCATCCGCGAAGGAGTCGAGGATCGCGACGACAACGAAACACGCTTCGTCTGGCTCGCGCGCGCGCGCGATGGGTCGGGGCCACCGCCACTGCGTGCGGGCACCGCCAGCCACCGGCAGAAGACCTCGCTGGCCTTCTGGGGCGCGGGCGCGGACAGTCCCGGTTGGCTGGTTCGCTGTCTGGACGAGTTCGCGCGCCGTGACATCAACTTGACGAAGATCGAGTCGCGGCCTCGCCGCGAGCGTCTCGGGCACTACGTCTTCTTCGTCGACCTCGAGGGCGGTTTGAGCCAAGCCCCGGTTGCCGAGGGCATCGAGGGCGTGCGTGCTGCATGCGAAGAGGTGCGCGTGCTCGGCACCTACCCGATGGGTTGACGGACTCGTAAGGCCCCGTAGACCAATACGAACCCCTACCGCCCGCTACACTGCGGCGCGAAGATGGAAAGCACAGTCCCACCAGAGCCGGTGGGGTCCGTGCCGCCTTCCGAGCGCCAGCGGCACGGACCTATGACATCGCCGACAACGGCGATGGGTGGCCGGGTGCTCGTTCTGAACGCTACGTATGAGCCGATCAACGTATGCACCGTCCGGCGCGCGGTTGTGCTGCTGCTGAAGGAGAAGGCCGAGCTCTTGGAGCGGGGCCGCTGGGAGCTTCACTCCGAGAACTCAACGCTCGCGCGACCCGTGGTGATCCGGCTGATGAGCTACGTAAACGTCCCCCGTGACGCCCACCGCCGCAAGATCACCCGCCGGGCGGTGTTCGCCCGCGACGCATGGACCTGCCAGTACTGCGGATCGCGCTCGAACTTAACGGTCGACCATGTAATCCCCCGCTCCAAGGGCGGAACGTCGAACTGGGAGAACATCGTCGCCTCGTGTGCGCCCTGCAACCGCCGCAAGGGCGACCGGCTGCCCAGGCAGGCTGGAATGCATCCCCGCCGCGCTCCGCGCACCCCCCGCGCGGAGATCTTCATCCACGTCGCCAGCCCCACGATTCCGGCGGCCTGGAAGCAATACCTGCCGCAGGCCGCCTGAGGCCGGCAAAGCGAGGGGCGCCTCAACCCGGGCGCCCCTCGCACAACTGCTCTAACTGGAAAGACCGAGACGATCGAAAAAGGCTGCCGGAGGGACCATGACCGGCGAGCGTCTCGGGGTGTCCCGGGTTGGATTCCGCCAAGCGGTCCAGCCTGTCCGACCTAGCGGCCGGTCACCTCCAGAGTCCCGTAAAAACTGTCACTCAACGTTAGGACCACCTCCTTTCTCTGGTCTGCGCAGAGTAGCGAACCGAGATGACGAGCGTAATCACTCCGCGCGTGGCCAATCCTCGGTCCGGGGCGCAGGCATCTAATCGCCTGTGCTCTTGCCCGCGTCCTCGCCAGCTTCGCCACCGGGGTCCTCACCGGGGTCCACGACCAGCGCCACCGCGCTGACAACGTCGTCCTCCTTGAGGTTCATCACGCGCACGCCGGTGGCCGAGCGTCCCTGCTGGGAGATACCACCGGCGGAGGTACGCTGAACCATCCCGCCGACGCTGATGAATACGAGCTCTTGGTGGTCGCGCACGACGAGCGCTCCGGCGAGACCGCCCTTTTTCTCAGTCAGGCCGATCGTCTTCACGCCTTTGGCGCCGCGGTTGGTTTTGCGGTACTGGCTGATCTGGGTGCGCTTGCCGTAGCCGTTCTCGGTGACCACCAGCAGGTCCATGTCGTCGCGGGCAACGTCCATCGCGATGACTCTGCCGTCCTTGCCGACATCCATGCCGCGCACACCGGTGGTGTCGCGGCCCATCGAGCGGGCGTCAGACTCCGCGAAGCGCACGGTCAGGCCCGCGCGCGAAACCATGATGACCTCGTCGTCGGGGTCGACGGCGCGGACGGCCAGCAGCTCGTCATCGTCGCGGATGTTGATCGCGATGATGCCATCGGCTTTGATCGGCGTGTTGTAGGCGAGGAGCTCGGTCTTCTTGACCGTGCCGGTGCGCGTGGCGAACACGAGATACTTCGTCTCTGAGAAATCCCGCGTGGAGAGCACGGCCTGAATCCGCTCGCCCTCGCGCAGCGGCAGCACGTTTACGAGCGCGCGGCCCTTCGCGGTGCGCGAGGCCTCGGGGAGCTCGTACACCTTCGAGCGGTAGACCTTGCCACGGTTGGAGAAGAACAGCAGGTAGTCATGCGAAGAGCACACAAACAGATGCTCGATGAAGTCGCCGTCCTTCATGTCCATCCCCGTCACACCGCGGCCGCCACGCTGTTGTTGACGGTAGGTCGCCAGCGGCAGCGACTTGATGTAGCCGGTCTGGGTGATCGTGATCACCATCTGCTGGTCGGCGATCAGGTCCTCGATGTCGATCTCGTCCTCGGAGTGGGTGATCTCCGAGCGGCGCTCGTCGCCAAAGCGCTCCGAGATCTCTGAGAGCTCCTCCTTGATCACCGCCAGTACGCGGGACTCGTCGCCAAGGATCGCGCGCAGCTCGGCGATGCGCTCGGTGACGTCGTCGTGCTCCTGCTTGATCGAGTCGGCCTCGAGCGCCGTCAGCTGGGAGAGGCGCAGGTCGAGGATCGCGGTGGCCTGGATGTGGCTCAGCTCGAACTTGGCGACCAACTGCTCGCGCGCTGAGTCGCGGTCGCGTGAGCCACGGATCAGCTCGATGATCGCGTCGAGATTGTCCAACGCGATCAACAGGCCCAGGAGGATGTGCGCGCGCGCCTCCTTCTCGGACAGCTCGTGCTTCGTGCGCCGCACGATCACTTCGCGTTGATGGGTCACATAGTTGTGGATGACCGACAGGAGGTTCAGCGTGCGTGGGACGTTGTCGACGAGCGCGACCATGTTCACGCCGAACGTGCTCTGCATCGGCGTGTGCTTGTAGAGCTTGTTCAGCACCACCTTCGGGATCGCGTCACGCTTGAGCTCGATCACGAGGCGCATACCGCGCTTGTCGGACTCGTCGCGCAGGTCTGAGATCTCGGAGATCTTCTTTTCGTTCGCCAGCTCAGCGATCTTCACTTCCAGGCCAGCCGGGCCACCCTTCTTGACCATGAACGGCAGCTCGGTGACTACGATCGCCTCCTTGCCCTGCTTCAGCGGCTCGATGTGGGCGCGCGCCTGAATGCGCACTCGGCCGCGGCCGGTCTCATAGGCATCCCTGATGCCGGCCCGGCCGAGGATGATCCCGCCGGTCGGAAAATCGGGCCCTTTGATGTGCGCCATCAACCCGTCGACGTCGATGTCGGGGTCCTCGATGTAGGCGATCGTGGCGCCGATCACCTCGCGCAGGTTGTGGGGAGGGATGTTCGTAGCCATGCCGACCGCGATGCCCGAGGAGCCGTTGACGAGCAGGTTGGGGAAACGCGCGGGCAGTACCAGCGGTTCCCGGCGCGAACCGTCGTAGTTGGGCGTGAAGTCGACGGTGTCCATGTCGAGGTCGCGCAGCATCTCGGTGGCGATCCGCGCCAGGCGGGCCTCGGTGTAGCGCATGGCGGCAGCCGGGTCGTCATCGACCGAGCCGAAGTTGCCCTGGCCGTCGACGAGCTCGTTGCGCATCGAGAAGTCCTGCGCCATGCGCACGAGCGCGTCGTAGATCGCCGAATCGCCGTGCGGGTGATAGTTGCCCATCACCTCGCCGACGATCTTGGCGCACTTGGCATAGGAGCGGGTGGGCCCGAGGCCGAGCTCATTCATCGCGTAGAGCACGCGGCGATGCACGGGCTTCAGGCCATCGCGCACGTCGGGCAGGGCACGTCCGACGATCACCGACATCGCGTAGTCGAGGTAGGCGGTGCGCATCTCCTCCTCGAGCGCGCGCGGCTCGACGTTGCCGCCACCTATGACGTCAGGGCTAGCCACCTTGCCTCCTCATCGCCTGCGCCGGCGGATCTGCGATCGGTCTGCGTCCTACCGATTGGAGATCGACGGGATCTCCGATCGGCCAGCTCGAGTGCGAAGCACGCGACGCGAGGTTGGTGGGCATCCGATTCCTTGATCTGCTTGACCCCGAGGGCCAAGGCAGCGCCGGTATAGGCCGATCACACGTCAAGATTGGCCACCGCCCTGGCGTTGTCCTCGATAAACGCGCGACGCGGCTCGACCTGGTCGCCCATCAGCATCGAGAAGATGCGGTCGGCGGCCGCGGCGTCCTCGAGCGTCACCTGTGCCAGCGTGCGAGTTGCCGGCGACATCGTGGTTTCCCCGAGCTGGTCGGCGTTCATCTCACCGAGACCCTTGAAGCGTTGGAGTTTGATGCCCTTCTGCGCGACGGTCATCACGGCCAGACGCAGCGCCTCGAAGGAGGGCGCAACCTCACTTGCGTCACCGAGGCTTACGTCGAAGGCGGGGTGGCCGGCGAGCTCGATCAGCTGCGCGTGGACGCGCGCGAGCTGGCGGTACTCCTGGGAGTCGAACAGGCTGCGCTTGATGCGATGCGTGCGCGCGAAGCCGGTACTTGCCTCGACGGCCTTCACGCGTATCTCGATCGGGTCGTCCGCGAGGAACTCGGTGGTATGAGTATCGCCCTCGAGTCCTGCGCGGCGCAGCAGCTCAATCGCGTCCTCGGCACTTGTCACCTGCTCGCCGAGGAGCGATGACTCCTCCAAGAATTGGACCATGTCGTGGCCATGGACGGCGCGCAGCGAGGATGACCAGCCCTCGTATTGCTTGAGCAGGCGGGAGAAGCGCTGCCAGCGCGCCTCGGTGAGCTTGAACTGGGTGCCGTGGCGGTCGAAGATGTCGATTTTCTCCCACTTGTCTGAGAGCAGAATCTCCTCGAGCTCGGAGTCCTTTTCGATGTAGCGCTCGCGTGAGCCCTGCTTGAGCTTGTAGAGCGGGGGCTTGGCGATGTACACGTAGCCGGCTTCGATCAGCTCCTGCATCTCGCGGAACAGCAGGGTCAGCGCAAGCGTCCTGATGTGAGCGCCGTCAACGTCTGCGTCCGTCATCAGGATCACTTTGTGGTAGCGCGCGTTCTCGAGGTCGAACTCGTCGCGCACGCCGGTGCCGATCGCGGTGATCAGCGCCTGAATCTCGGTGTTTTGCAGGACCTTGTCGATGCGACTCTTCTCCACGTTGAGGATCTTGCCGCGCAGCGGCAGTACCGCCTGCGTGTTGCGATCGCGGCCCTGCTTGGCCGAGCCGCCGGCGGAGTCGCCCTCGACGACGAACAGCTCGGCGAGTGAGGGGTCCTTGACGGAGCAGTCAGCGAGCTTGCCCGGCAGGGTGGAGTTCTCGAGGGCCGACTTGCGCCTGGTCAGATCGCGCGCCTTGCGCGCAGCCTCGCGCGCGCGCTGGGCCTGCACGGACTTCATGATCACCGCACGCGCCTCTGATGGGTTCTCCTCGAGAAACTCACCCAGCCCGGTGTTGACGATCGACTCGACGAAGCCGGCCATACCGGGGTTGCCGAGCTTGGTCTTCGTCTGGCCCTCGAACTGAGGGTCGCGCAGCTTGACCGAGATCACGGCAGTCAGTCCCTCGCGCACGTCCTCACCGGAAAGGTTGTCCTCTTTCTCCTTCAGCAGCCCGTGGTCCCGCGCGTACTTGTTGAGCGTGCGCGTGAGCGCGGAACGGAAGCCCGACATATGCGAGCCGCCCTCGCGAGTGTTGATGTTGTTGGCGAACGAGTGGATCGACTCCTGGTAGGACGAGTTCCACTGCATCGCGACCTCGGCGGCGCCCTCCTCTGACTCGCCCGCGAAGAAGATCACCTTACGATGGACCGTGTCCTTGTTCTCGTTCAGATAGGCGACAAAGTCCTCGATGCCCCCCTCGTAGCGGAACTCAGCGGAGTGGCCCTCGCCGCGCTCGTCGGCGATCGAGATCTTCAACCCACGCGTGAGAAAGGCGGTCTCGCGCAGGCGCTCCTCGAGCGTGTGGAAATCGAGATCGAGCGTCTCGAAGATGTCGGCGTCAGGGAGGAACGTGACGGTGGTGCCGGTGGGAGCACCGGCGGGGAGCGGCTCGCCCTGGCGCAGCTCAGTCTGGGGGGCACCACGCGCGTACTCCTGCGAGAAGACGTAGCCATCGCGGCGGATCTCCACGAGCAGCTGCTCGGACAGGGCGTTGACCACGGAGACCCCGACGCCGTGCAGCCCACCGGAGACCTTGTAGCCACCTCCATCGCCGAACTTGCCGCCGGAATGGAGCACGGTGAGCACGACCTCGATCGCGGGCTTGCCCTCCTTCTCCATGATCGCAACGGGGATTCCCCGGCCGTTGTCAACGACCGTGACCGAGCTATCGGGATGGATCGTGACCGACACCTCGGTGCAGAAGCCAGCGAGGGCCTCATCCACAGAGTTATCCACAACCTCGTAGACGAGGTGGTGGAGACCCATCACGCCGGTCGAGCCGATGTACATGCCCGGGCGCTTGCGCACAGCCTCGAGGCCCTCGAGAACCGTGATGTCCTGCGCGTCGTAGCTGGAAGAACCACCCGTCATTGACGGGTCGTTGACGCCGCCCTTCGTTGCGCCCCCTTCAGAGCTGTCGCTGCCTGTGGCCAATGGCCCTCCGATGACGTGAGAACGCCCCGGATTCCGGGGCGTTGAAGACCACGGGCCGGGGCGGTTGATCTATTCAACGAACAATAGCACAACGAACCCTCGCTCAGGCCCTCCTCAGCACCGCTAAATGCCTGCAAATAAGCCGAAAACTGCAAGGTTTGCGATGGCCGCAGACCGGGCGCTCCCGAGGCTCGATGAAAATACGCAATTTGCGTGAATTTGGGCTCCGCTCCCTGAAAGTCTGGGGGAAACTTCAGCCGGTCCGGCAGCGCAGCTCGCGGATGTCTTGCGCGCCAAGGGCGGTGTTGAGGCGGGGGATGAGCTCAGAAGACATCAGGTCGAGCTCCTGCGCCCATACCGCGGCCGTGCAGGTCACCGTGAGGATGCCGTCGCGCTCACTCGTGGGGCGTGCGGAGGCCGCTATCGCCGGACCCGCCACGCGCTCCCAGATCTTCTGGACGCGCGCGAGCGTCGTGGCCGGTGTGAGGGTGGAGTTGAGGTCCTCCAAGGCCATAGCGAATGGACGAGGAGCAGCCCTTCTCATGCTCTCAGACCCCCACGCGAGGGATCCCACCGCGCGCGCCAATGAGAGGCACGTTCGCCTTCCCTCGCTCTTGCCCAGCGGCGCTTGGCGGCGCCTCGCTTGGCGGCGCCTCTCTGAGAATCGCACCGGGGGAGACGCGCAGGCGCGTGACGGAGGCATCCGTGGCGCCCGGCACGTGGACGAGGTCTGTGGTGGCAATCACGCTCTGCCCGCCCGCGGAAAGCTCCTGCACAAGCAGCTCGCGTCGATCGGAGTCGAGCTCGCTCATCACGTCGTCGAGGAGCATCAGTGGCGTGTGGCGACGTTCACGGGCGAGCACGGCACGCTCGGCCAACAACAAGGCCAGCAGAGCCAAGCGCTGCTCTCCCTGCGAGCCATAGACACGGAGCTCCCGTCCGTCGCGCAGGATCGCGAGCTCGTCGCGGTGAGGCCCGTGGCCGGAGAAGCCACGCTCGAGGTCGCCCGAGAGACGTTCCTCGAGCTCTGCGACGAACTCGTCCTCATCGGCCGCCCGAGAGCGCGGGCGGTATTCGAGGGTCGCCTCGCCATTGCACCCGAGCTGGGCGGCGCGGATGGCAAACGGCTCCGCGAGCAGGGCGACTGTCTCCGCGCGATGAGCGCGGAGCATCAGCGCGCGACCCGCCAGCTCGCGATCCCAGGTTGAGAGTGTCTCGTGCGACGTCCGCCCTGAGCGGATGCGTCCGAGCAGCGCATTGCGCTGGGCGAGCACCCGCGAGTACTCCCGGCGGCTATCTGCCCGCGATGGCCAGATAGCGGCGACGACTTGGTCGAGATGGGCACGGCGAAGTGCCGGAGGGCCTTTCAGGAGCTCGAGCCGGTCCGGCAGGAAGACACTCAGGAGTGGTCTGTCCTGGACATCCAGCAGACGCTCCACAGGAGCGCCGTCGGAGGTCATCCGCTTCTCCGCTTGCGTGCCCCCGGGTAGAATTCCGTAGCCGACGGTCAGCTCATGCGTCTGCGAGTCATCCGCGAGCCGCACAACCACGCGCGTCGCCCGTGAACCAAAGCGCAGCAGCTCCCGCTCGTTGCGGGTCCTGAGAGAGCGGCCGATGCAGCCAAAGTAGAGCGCCTCGAGCAAGTTCGACTTGCCCGCACCGTTCGGCCCATGGACGACCGTCAGGCCCTCCCCGAGATGGGCCTCGGCGCGAGCGTAGGTGCGGAAGTCGCGCATCTGGACACTCAGAACGCGCATCTCTCTGGATCACGCGTGTTGTGTCATGGCGACGGGCGCAGTGGGGCCGGTGACACAACGAACGTCACGTGCTCTGCACGCGAGCTGGGCGATCGGGGATCCCGTCGAGCGCCAATCGGCAGGACGTCGAACGATCGAAGATCGTCCAACTCGGGTCATGACGCCACACGTGTCACGCATTCAGCCTGATAGGCATTATCAGATACACAAAGTCGCCCGATTCCGGCGATTCGATCAGGCCGGGGCGCAGGGGGCTGATCAGCTTCAACACGAGCTCATCCGTCTCGATGCTCTCGAGGCCGTCGCGCAGGAACTCCGGGTTGAAGCCGATCTCGAATGGCTCGCCGAGGAATGGAACGGGGATCGCCTCCGAGGCCTCGCCGACATCGGGGGTCTGAGCGGAAACTGTCAGCTTGCCCTCGCTGAAGCTCAACCTCAGGGGCGCATTCTTTTGAGCGAGCAGGCTGATTCGCCGCACCACGTCGGTCAGCTCGGGGGAGGAGAGGCGCAGCTCGTGATCGACGGCCTCCGGAAGCAGCTGACGGTAGTTTGGAAACTGACCGTCAATCAGGCGCGAAGACAGGATAACATCGCCAAGCTCGAAGACGACTTGGTTCTGTCCAACGCTCACGGCAACCGACTCGCTGGCTGACTGCTGAGCAATGCGCGCCAGCTCTTGGAGCGCGCGGGCCGGAACGTTCGCCTCGAGGCTGCCCTGCAACGGCAACTCAAGCGCGGTCTCCTTGACGCTGAGGCGGTAAGAGTCGGTCGCAACCATCCGCAGCTCCTGCCCTGACGCGGATATCAGGATGCCGGTCAGAACAGGCCTAGTCTCGTCACGAGAGGCTGAGCGTGCGACTCGGGAGATCGTCTGCACAAACGCATCGGCAGGAAGGGTGACGCGAGTCTCGAGTGTGGGGCTGGGAAGCGTGGGGAAGTCCTCGGCGCGGAGAGTCCGTAAGTGGAAGGTGGCGGGTCCGGAGATCAGCTCGACATCCTGCTCCGGACTTCGTACCTCCAGTGTCAGCTCCTCAGAGGGAAGCGAACGAACGACGTCCAACAGTAGGCGTGCCGGTAGAACAGCCGAGCCGGAAGTTGAGGCCGTGGCCTGCAGGGGAACGCGCAAGCCAATCTCCATATCCGTGGCCATCAGCTCTGGAGCAGCATCATCTCGGGCGGCAATCATCACCCCAGAAAGCGCTTGCACGGCGCTCCGTGTAGAGGCAACCCGTGTGACGGTTTGCAGTTGGGCCAGTAGCTCAGCCGTGGAAAGAGACAGCTTCATGAATACACCTTGAAGGAAAGATAGGAGTCAATAGGGGCTGTGGATATGTGTGTTTGGCTTAGATAGTGGGCAAATGTGGGGCAGGGCTGTGGATGGAGGGGTTAGAAGTCTCTCAGGCTCTCCGGTCGGGCGTATGCGGCGTGGTCGATGACTGCTCGTGGTTGAGGTCTTGGCACAACTTCTCCACAGCGGCTCTGGACGCGGCATCATCGATGATGCGTGCCGTGGTTCGTCTCCAGGCATGCAGGACGGTGGTGTGGTTGCGTCCACCAAAGTGACGCCCGATGGCTGGAAGCGACTCGTCCGTGAGCTCGCGAGTGAGGTACATGGCTATCTGTCGAGGCCAAGCAATGTGGGGGGTGCGAACCGGGGAGAGGAGCTCCTCGGGCGAGAGGCCGAAATGCCTACATGTCGCCGCTTGGATCTCGGCGACCGAGCTGGCGTTTCGGTGCTCATTCTTAGCGCTACCTGGATAGAGGCTGTCGAGGACCTCGTGTGCGAGGTCGGCGGTGAGAGGACGGCCCGTCAGGGAGCTGAAGGCCACAATACGGATCAACGCACCCTCGAGGGCACGGACGTTGTTCTCGATGCGTTTGGCGATCACGCCCAACGCGTCGTCGTCTGCGAGGTCGATGTGGTCTTGGTGGGCCCGCTTGCGCAAGATCGCCAGGCGAGTGGCAAGGGTGGGGGGTTTGATGTCGGCTACGAGCCCAGCCTCGAAACGCTCACGCAGCCGGTCCTCGAGGGCCTGCAGATCGTGGGGAGGCCGATCGGAGGTGAGGACGATCTGCCTACCCCCGTCGTGGAGGGCGTTGAACGTATGGAATAGCTCCTCCTCGGTCTTCGTCTTGCGCTCGAGGAACTGGACATCGTCGAGCAGGAGCACATCGATATGGCGAAAGCGGGCCTTGAATCCATCGGTCTGCCCATCGCCGAGCGCGAGCAAGAACTCGTTCGTGAAGGCCTCACCGGTGGTACAGCGTACGGTCAGGCTGGGGCTGTGGGAAAGAAGCAGGCCGGCGATCGAGCTCAACAGATGGGTCTTGCCGACACCGGGCGGGCCGCAGATGAACAGCGGGTTGTAGGTCTGAGCGGGCATCTCCGCGACCGCCAGCGCGGCGGCGTGGGCCAGGTGGTTGCAGTCGCCAATCACGAATTGGTCGAACGTGAGCTTGGGGTTGCCCAGTGGTCCGTCTGCGTCTGGAGGGCGCAGGTCGAGCTCGGCGGTGCGCTCACGGCTCGGAGCGCGGGAACGGTGCGCGCGGCGGCGCGATCGAACCGGTGTGCCCTCGTCTGCTGCGGTGGAGGCATTGCCGCTGTGGATCTCGGTGGCATGGCTCGAACAACTGACGATCTCGACGACCACGTCAGGTCCCACTGCGATAGCTGCGCTGGCCTGTAGAACACGGCCGAAGCGGTCGCGGATCCAGCCACAGGCCTGTGGTGGGGCTTCCACGAGCAGCCGCTCGCCGGAGAACTCACGGGCACGCAGCGGTTCGAGCCAGATGCGATAGGTGGGCTCGTCGACGGTCAAGGCAAGCTCGGCTTGCACGCGCGACCATATGTGCTCCAACTCGCCGCTCACAGCCGCGTCAACCCGCCTCTCCCCCGGAGAAAGTGATGGCATCTATTCAAGGAGGATCCACAAAGGACCCGGTTCGGCGACTATATCCGACGCTCGTCCAAGGCCTATCTGGGCTGACCGCAATTGGCGGGAAAATTCAGCGGCGCCTCGTCGGTCCTATACTTCGGGGCGCAGTCTGCATGCGAGGCGTGGCGGCAATCCGCCTTGTCGATGTAGGCGACCCAGACGGACATCATGGGTGTCGTTAGAGAAACAGGCAAGTGACCGGAGCACAACAAAGACCATGAAGCGCACCTATCAGCCAAAGAAGCGTAAGCGAGCCCGTGCCCATGGGTTCCGTGCCCGCATGCGCTCACGCGCCGGGCGGCTGACGCTAAAGCGCCGGCGTGACAAGGGACGCAAGCGCCTCTCAACTTGACGGTGACCGACGCGCGATGAAGCCGCGATCCCCCAGCCGCGGTCGACGCCTTTCGCGCAGCGCGGAGTTTGAGCGCGTGTATCGCCAGGGGCGCTCGACGGCCAACCGCCACCTGGTGCTCTACACGTTCCCCAACATGTCCACCGAGAGGCCGCGGCTGGGGTTGTCGGTGTCGCGCAAGGTTGGCGGCGCCGTCGAGCGCAACCGCGTCAAGCGCCTGCTGCGGGAAGCGTTCGCGCATCTGGAAGCCGAGCTGCGCCCGGGGCATGACGTGGTCGTTGTCGCTCGCCCGCTCCTCGGCGAGCTTGCCGAGCGCGAGGGCTTGACGGGCGTGGACGCTTCCCTCGAGGAACTCATCGCGAGAGCGGGTCTGCGCGTGGAGGCGGAGGCGGAGGCGGCGGTCGTGGAGGGTGGTGGATCATCGTGAGTTCCAACGCTTCGCCGCGAGGGGAAGCCCGGGCGCCGGCAAGGGGAGCGTCGCGCGTCGCCCGCGCGATAGCGGTCGCCCCGATCGTCATATATCGCCGCGTGGTGTCACCGGCGATCCCGCGCCGCTGCAAGTACGAGCCGACGTGCTCGCGCTATGCGGTGGACGCGATCCGCGAGTACGGCATACTTAGGGGTCTGGTGCTCGCGGGGTGGCGCCTGCTCAGGTGCAACCCGTGGAGCCACGGAGGGTACGATCCGGTTGAGGACCAGCAAGTGTTCGGGGTCGGTCCCCACGCCGGCGTCTAAACGGTCGCGGGACAACCCCAGCCGGACGACGAGCGAGCACAGCCCAGACCTCATCGACTTGCCCCAGACCACCTCGAATCCCTAACGCAGCCAGAGCGCATGCCAATTCTCGCCAACGTCATCCAGGACGCGTTCTCGCCGCTGATCAGCGTATTCGAAGAAATCATGGTCTTCATCCACGCGCACCTCGTGGGGGGTAGCTGGGGGCTCGCGATCGTCGGTCTGACCGTACTGATCCGGGCGATCCTGGTGCCTTTGACCTTCAGGCAGCTGAAGTCGATGCAGGAGATGCAACGGCTGGCACCGCAGATGACCGCGCTGAAAGAGAAGTACAAGGAAGACAAACAGCGCCAGCAGCAGGAGCTGATGAAGTTTTATCAGGAGCACAAAATCAATCCTTTGGCCTCCTGCCTGCCCCTGCTCCTGCAGCTGCCGGTGTTCATCTCGCTGTTCTACATGCTGCGGACGGACCTGAAGAAGCACATCTGCGGCGCCGCGCTGACCGCGCACCACATCACCACGTCCAAGGCGATCGAAAAAGCGACGTGCAACCAGGTGGCGCCGCACTCGGCCAAGTTCCTGTTCATCCCGGACATCACCTCCAAGGCGACCGGGGTGGTGCTCGTGGTGCTGATCGTGCTCTACGTCGGCTCGCAGCTGGGCTCGACCCTGATCGCGACCGCGACCGCCGACCCGAACCAGCGGCGCCTGATGTTGCTCCTGCCGGTCGTGTTCGTCGTGATCCTCTACCGCTACCCGGCGGGCTTGCTGGTCTACTGGATCACCACGAACCTGTGGACGGTCGGCCAGCAGTTCCTCATCCGCCGCCGCCTGCCGCCGCCGCCAAGGGTCGACCGCTCGACGAGCGCGGCCAATGGGAAGCCCAAACGGCCCTTGCGAGAGGCGATCGCCGCCGCAACCGGTGGCGCCGCCAGCGCTACTCCGGCCGAGGTCACCGGTGCGGGCCCGCCCGTCTCTTCGGGCCCTCCCCCTCCACGACCGCCTCGTAAGAAGAAGAAGCGCTCGGGCAGGCGACGATGAGCGCGGAGGACGCCGGCGACGACCTCGACTATGCCGGCGACGCAGATTCGACCGAGGAGGAACTCGGGCCCGCGGAGGCGTTGGAAGATTTGCTCGAGGAGATCGCCGACGGTCTCGAGCTCGAGATGGAGGTCGAGGTAGAGGAGGGCGATGGCGTGCTGAAGGGCACTCTGCGCGGGGAGGACGTCGGTCTATTCATCGGCCGCCACGGGCAGACGATCGACGCCGTGCAGCACCTGGCGCAGCGGATCGTGTTCCCTGAGGGTCCCTCGTCGGTGCGGGTGGTGATCGACGCCAATGGCTACCGCGAGCGGCGCGCCGAGGCGCTACGCGCGCAAGCCGACGAGGCCGCGGAGGAGGCGTTGAACTCCGGCAAGCCGGTTGAGCTCGATCCACTGCCGCCATTCGAGCGGCGCCTCGTCCACGAGCACCTGCGCGAGCGTGGGGACGTGGAGACGCACAGTGAGGGCGACGAGCCGGAGCGGCGCCTTGTTGTTTCGCCGCTGGGTGATTGATAGAGCCCGTAAACGCAGCGTCCGGGGCACGGCGTTTCACGTTTTTCTCCCCGGTGGAACAATGGGCTGCATGGACGAGTCGCAAGGCAGCGAGATCACGGATATCGAGAGAGGGCTCGTTACGGGCTTACTCATCGGCGAGGGGCACTTCGGCGGGGATGGGAAGCAGCCACAGATCACTCTCAAGATGCATGTCAGGCACGAGGCGATCTTTCGCTGGCTAGGAGAGCTGTTCCCGCGTGCCCGCCTGTATGGCCCCTATCACCACGGCGGGCGTTCCTACTACCAGTGGATGGCCCGCGGCCAGGTGCTGGTCGAGGACGTATTGCCGGTCGTCGAGGGTGTGTTGACCGATCGGATCGACACTCATGTCGGTGCTCGCATCCGCGACATGAGGGCCAAGTACCCCGACTTCTTCGCGCGCCGTGAGCGACCCACAGAACGTCGGGTCCAGACACTGACGCACCAGCATGGGCTGCCACCCCGCGCGCACATCCAGATGACAGCGATCCTCGAGACTCTTGCTGAGGATGGGCGGGCACCGACGACCGTGCGCGACCCCGGGGAGGCCGTGGACGTCCATCTCGCCGACTCACTCGTGGCGCTCGAAGTCGACCGCCTCCGATCGGCCAGGCGAATCGCCGACATCGGGACAGGCGCTGGCTTCCCAGGGCTACCGCTGGCGGTTGCGTTGCCAGCGAGCGAAATGCGGCTGGTGGAGAGCCAATCGAAGAAGTGCCAGTTTCTGCGCCGGGCGATCGCGGCGGCAGGAGTCGACAACGTCCGCGTGGCCGAGCGTAGGGTAGAGGAGTGGTCTGAGGGTCTAGGCGCACACGACGTAGTGATCGCACGAGCGCTTGCGCCTGCACCTGTGGTGCTGGAGTATGCGGCGCCGCTGCTCGAACACGGAGGCGTTCTCGTGGACTGGCGCGGTCGCCGCAACTCGGCTCAGGAGGCGGAGGCGGCCTGCGCGGCCGAGCAGTTAGGCATGCGCCTGCTCGAGATACGCCGCAGCGAGCCATACAAGGGCGCGCGCGACCACCATCTGCACGTTTTCGAAAAGGTCGCCGAGACCCCTTCGCGCTTTCCCCGCCGGGCGGGCGTCGCACGCAAGCGCCCCCTCGGGGGCTAGAGTCTCACGCGTGGGCACCGTGTACGCGATCGCCAACCAGAAGGGCGGCGTGGGCAAGACGACCACGGCGGTGAACGTAGGCGCATGCATCGCCGAGGCGGGGTATGACACGCTGCTCGTCGACGCGGACCCGCAGGCGAACGCGACGGTCGGACTGGGCATTGCGCGCACGCAGGCGCCGGGCCTGTACGAGGTCCTGACGGGCGAGGCGACGGCGACGGAAGCGTTGGCGGAGACGACGGTGCCGGGCCTGCAGGTGCTGCCGGCCGGCGCCGGGTTGGCCGGCGCCAACGTCGAGCTGCCGCGAATGGAGGGCTTTGAGCAGCGCCTGCGCGAGTGCTTGGCGCCGGTGAGGGATCGTTTCGAGTACATCCTGCTGGATTGCCCGCCGTCGCTCGGGCCGCTGACGGTGAGCGCGCTGGTGGCGGCTGACAGAGTGATCGTGCCGGTGCAGACCGAGTACTTCGCGCTGGAGGGATTGGCGGGGTTGCTGGATACGCTGGCGCTCGTGCAGCGCGAGCTGAACCCGCGACTGACGGTGGCGGGGATGCTGCTGACGATGCACGACAGCCGCACGCGGCTGGGGCGCGATGTGGAGCGCGAGGTGCGCGAGCACTTCCCTGATCTGGTGTTCGACACCGTCATCCCGCGCAACGTGAGGGTGAGCGAGGCCCCGAGCCACGGGCTGCCCGTGACCCACCACGACCCGCACAGTACGGGAGCAACTGCCTACTTCGAGCTGGCCAAGGAGGTGGCGGCCCGTGGCTGAGCGGCCCCTTGATCGCGTCCTCGCGGCGTCATTGGTCCGCGTCCGCGCGCAGCACCATCCGCGGACCTCTTCCTTGCGAATGCACACCAGCGGGCCGCTCGGGCCCGATGGAGGCTCGAGGGCGCGAGGCGCATCCTGTGGGGTGGCCCATGGCTAAGCCCAAACTCGGTATGGGGAGAGGACTGGAGGCGATCTTGTCGGTGTCTGCCGAGGGAGGCAAGGCGCGGAAGGACGAACTGCGCGAGCTACCGATCGAGCTGATCGTGCCCAACCCGAAGCAGCCGCGGAGTCGGTTTGACGAGGATGGGCTGCAGGCGCTTGCAGGGTCGTTAGGCGAGCGCGGTGTGTTGCAGCCGGTGCTGGTGAGGCCAAAGCCCGGCGGGACATACGAGTTGGTGGCCGGCGAGCGCCGCTTGAGGGCGGCGCAGATTGCGGGCTTAGAGGCGATCCCAGCGCTTGTGCGCCCGCGCGAGGATGCCGAAGCGCTGGAGCTCGCGCTGATCGAGAATATGGCGCGCGAGGACCTCAGCCCGATCGAGGAGGCTCGCGCGTGCGCGGCGCTGGTAGAAGAGTTGGGGCTGACGCGCGAGGAGGTCGGGCGCCGCGTGGGACGCGGGCGCGTGGCGGTCAGCAACCTGATGCGCCTGCTGGACCTCCCCGACGAGGTGATCGAGTTGCTGCAGGACGGCACCCTGAGCGAGGGTCATGGCCGGGCGCTGTTGCTGGCGGAGGACCACAGTGCGCGTAGGAGTCTCGCGCGAACCGCCGCCCAGGAGGGATGGTCGGTGAGAATCGCGGAAGCCCGCGCGCGCGAAAGCAACGCGGGCGCCGGCGTGGTGCGGCGCGGAAAAGCGGCGCGGGACGACGGTGCGCACCCCGATCAGGAGGAGGAGGCCCGAGAGATCGCGGAGACGCTCGGTGGGGCACTGGGCGCAGAGGTGCGCGTGAAGGCCACGCGCGACGGCCGATATCGCGCGGAGCTGTCGTTTGCAACGGCACACGAGGCGCTCGAGCTGGCGCGGAGGCTGCGTCCAAATGCCGCGGCATAGCCGCCGTGGACCGGCGTGAGCTCAAGCGGTACCGGCCGCTAGAATCGGCGCCTGCGGGCGATTAGCTCAGTTGGTTAGAGCGCCTCTCTGATAAGGAGGAGGTCCCAGGTTCGAGTCCTGGATCGCCCATTGTCGTCCTGGTCGGGTGTCTTGTTGGTGGGTTTTGTTCGTGAGGGGTTCATGGGGGGAGCCTGCTCCCCCCATGCTGAGTGGTGATCCCAGGTTCGCGCCCTCGATCCCCCGCTCGCGAGCTCAGCGAGCGCCGAACGCGCCACGGAGGACCTCGACCAGGCGCTCGACGATTGCATGGCGGTCTTTCGGTGAGGCCCTGAAGAGGCCCAGGACCGGGTCCAGGCCGGCGTGGTAGGGCGCGATCGCGAGGTGTGGCAGGATCAGCATCAGCAACGCCAGCAACGCCTCGATATCGGCGTCAGGGCGCAGCGAGCCGTTCGCCTGCGCGTCGGCGAGCAATGGAGGAAGAACCTCGAGGTAGTGGCGGTTGACCGCCACCCGCACGGCAGTACGAGCTGACTCCCCGGGCTCGAGATTGACCGCGGCGGTCATCGCGCGGTCGACCGGGTGCTTGCCGAAATAGTCGGTCCAGAACACCATCAACTTCTCCAGCGCGCCGAAGAAATCAGCATCCCAGTGCAGTTCCGATATCTGCTCTTCCATCCGTAAGCGAATCCGCACGCTGGCGAGCTCGACGAGGTGGGTATACAAATCGGCCTTGTCTTGGAAGTACTGGAACAAACTTCCCTTGGAGATCCCGGCCTCACGTACGATCGTGTTCAGGCTCCCGGCTGAGAAACCGCGCTTGGCGAACTCTGCCTCGGCCGCGTTCAGCACGGCTTGCCGGCGGTCCTCGGACAGGCGCGCCCAGGTTGCCCTCGGCACCGCTCAGGCCTCGATTCGCAGGTGTTTGAGCGCCGAGCGCGCGGCGTTGTACCCGTTCATCCCGTGCGCGCCCGCGCCCGGGGGGGTGGCCGCGGAGCAGATGAAGGTCCCCCGGATCCCGGTCGCGTAGGGATCCAGGGCCAAGCGCGGGCGGATCAGGACCTGGACGGGCGTATTGGCCCCCGTGATGATGTCGCCCCCCACATAGTTGGCGTTGCCGGCGGCGAGCTCCGCTGGCGAGCGCACGGACTTCGCGACGATCCGTTCCCGCAGCCCTGGGGCGAAACGTTCGACCTGATCGATCAGGGCCGCCTCGGCGTCGCCTTCGTATCCGCTCGGCACGTGCGCGTAGGCCCAGACCGGGTGCACGTCACCGGCGGAGCGCCCGGGGTCGGCTAAGTACTGCTGGCCGACGAGCACGAACGGACGCGCGGGCATTCGACCGCGGTTAACCTCGCGCTCGGCTGCGACCAGCTCCTCGAATGAGCCGATCGCATGCACGGTCCCGGCTTGGCGACACGCCTGATTCGCCCACGGGACGCCTCCTTCCACCGCGAGGTCTACCTTGAAGGCTCCGGGCCCATGCTTATACCGCCGGTAGGCACGCGCCACCCGGTCGGGCAGTCGCTCGCCGGCGATCTTCGCCACCGCGCCCGGCGCCAGATCGAAGACGACGACGTCCGCGCTTCCCAGCTCAGACAGCGAACGCACGCGTACTCCCGTCTCGATCCGCCCGCCGTGCTCGAGCAGCACCGCCGCGAGCGCGTCGGTGATCGCGCGCGAGCCGCCGCGGGCGACCGGCCAGCCGAAGCGGTGACAGGCCGTCGTAAGGGCCATCCCGACCGCCGAGCTCAGCGGGCGGTTGAGCGGGCTGAACGCGTGCGCGGCGACGCCCCCAAACAGGGCGCGCGCCCGCTGGCCCCGCCAGAGCCGGACCAGTGCCGTGGCCGGCAGCGCGGCGGGCAGGCCGAACCGGGCGAGCGCGAGCGGGTGACGCGGCACGTGCAGGACCGGGCACAGCAGATCCTCGCTCAGCCTGTCGAAATCGGCAGCTGGCGCCGCGAACAGTCGCCGCCACGCGTCACCGTCGCCGTCGAGTCCACGCGCCGTGTCGTCCAGCGACCGTCGCAGCACGCCGGCGCTGCCATCGTCGAGCGGATGCGCGAGGTCCACCTCGGGCCAGCGCCACTCGAGGCTATGCCCGGCGAGCCCGAGCGAGTTCAGAAACGGCGAGGCCACCGCCATCGGATGCACGGCCGAGCAGTGGTCGTGGAGCAGGCCCGGGATCGTCAGCTCACTGCTCCGCGTCCCACCCCCGATCGACTCCTCTGCCTCGAGCGCCGTCACCTCCACGCCCGCACGTGCCAGCGCCACCGCGCAGGCGAGCCCGTTGGGGCCCGTGCCGACGACCACCGCCTCGCTCAAGACGGTCCGTCCACCGCGACCTGGCCGCGTGCACGAGTCACGTGCAGCGGAAACTCCCAGGACTCTTCCAGCCAGGGCAGCCGCTCGAGCATGTCGGCGATCTCGACCCAGCCCTCCTCGATCAGCCCGGTCGCGGCGTCGTAGATCTGGTACTGCTGACGCTGCGAATGCGCCGGCTGGGACTCCAGGGTGATGACGCGCAGCTCGCCCTCGGCATAGCCGCATCGTTCCTGGATGGCTTCGAGCAGTTGCACGCCGTGGAAATGGCCATCGCCGAAATTCCAGCCGTTTACGACTCCGGAGATCAGCTCGCCCTCACGCACGTGGTAGGCCTCCACGTCGTCGACCGCATGGGGCAAGAGCGCGTTCAGCGCCCGGCCGTGCAGGTGCATCGATCGGAATGCCAGGCCCTTGGTCAGCAGCAGCTCAGCCGTGTCGCGATCGTAGATCCTGGTCAGCTGCTCGACGATGATCGGCGCCGGCTTTTGGATCTCGTGGTCGAGCTTCTCCTCTGCGCCGCTGTCCTTTGCAAACAACCACAGGCTCGTCGCCCAGTTGCCGGCGTAATAGCGCATCGCCGGGAGGAACGAGACCTTGTCCGGGCGGAAGTTGCCGAGCACCGGGATGAGAACCCCCACGAGCACCAACAACACGATCAACAGCGGATCGCTCAGGGTCGAGAACGGCACGTCGCCGTAATGCCCGAAAAGGAACAGCAGCCCAAAGATCATGAACAGGTTCCACTCGAGCGGCACTGCCAGCGGGAAGGTCGAGGTGATGTGGGCGTGGAACACGATCATCCCGATTAGCGCGATCGTGCCCAGCGTCCCACCCCGCGATAGCAACAGCACGAGCGGCAGCGAGAACTCCATCGCCGTGCCCAAGTGTGCCGCCAGGCTCGCGACTCGCGACGGGCGTATGTCCGCGGGATGATCGCGCCACAGCATGGCCTTGGCGACCCGCGATCGGTTCCACGGCGTGTTGCTGATCATCACGGCCACGACAAACGGGAAGTGCCGGTTGAGCTTCGACGAGGCAGCGCCCCACCAGATACAGAAGAAGACGATCTGCGCGGCGACGATCATGTTTCCGAGCGGGAACAGGAACACGATCAGCAGGAAGCCGTAGATCTCGGGGCGCGCCGCCAGGAAGGCGACCTTGTCACGCAGGCCCAGCAGTGCGAGGAAGCCGAGCAACACGGCGATCGCACGCGGATCGAGCCGACCGCCGGCGGTTCCCGCCACGGCCTCATCGCCCCAGACCAGTAGGTAGACGGCGGCGCCGAGCACGGCCGCGTAGAGGAAGACGTCGAGGACGGTCCTCTGCGAGCCGCGCGTGAGTGGCACCTTGCCGGGCCACGGCGGCAAGCGGACAGTGCCCGGGCGCAGCCAGTAGAGGATGCCGCCGATTGGGGGAATGAAACGGAAGGTCAGCGGCATCGAACCGCAGCCGAGGCCGACGATCTCCCACAGCAACACCCAAACAGCGATCTTCTGGAAGACGATCGGCTCAGTCCACCAGTCACCGACGGAGCCCAGTCCCCCGATTCCCGGCGTCGTCGCCGAGACGATCATCAGGCCGGCGAAGACGAACACCGCCAGCTTGACGATGTACAGGAGGTACACCGCGCCCGGTGTGCCCACGCCGTTGACCGCCCAGTCCTGCGCCAGCGGCTTGATCCGCGCCAGGTGCGGCAAGCGCTTCCACTCCTCGACGTCCACCGGAGGCGCGGCCGGCGCGATGAATCCCATTGCTCTCTCCTCCCCCTCGATCGATAGCCGACCGTGACGGCCGACATTGTGACCACCGGTCACAATACCAGTATGGCGCCCGCCGATACAAGCGGTCGCCGACCGCGATCGCAAGCTCGTTGACGGTGCCGAACCAAGCGGTCGCCGACCGCGACCGTGGGCTCGTCCACCGGGGCTAAGGCATCGAGGGTTGTCTGCCGATGATGGGCTCGTGACCTCCTTTCGACGTGCCTCCCTCGGTTTGACCGACCTGCGATCGATCGCAGCGCGCCGGCTGACGCTTGCTCTCTGCGCCGCGGCTGCCCTGTCAGCCTTGCTCCTGATGGCTGCAGCGCCTGCGGGTGCGTTTGTCACCACAGTCGGATCGACGAAGGTCGGCCTACAGTCGCGCGAAGCGGAATTTGTTTTTGAAGGCATGCCGACCGTCGAAAGCTTCAACAATCCGGAAGGCAACCTGGTGCTGCACAAGAACGAAACGTATGCGATCTACTGGGACCCGACCGACCACTATCACGGAGATTGGCAGCACCTGGTCGACACCTTCTTTCACGGCCTCGGCGCCGACAGCGGCTCCACGGGCACCGTGTTTGCAGTGGACAGTCAGTACACAGATAGATCCGATCTGCCTGCCACCTACCTGTCCACTTTCCACGGCGCCTACACGGACACCGATCCTTACCCGGTGGGGGTCGGCAACTGCAAAGATCCGCATCCGCTGGAAGTCCCAGACCGAATCGGGCCCGAAGCGGTGAAAGGTTCAAAAGAACACACGGAAGTCTGTCTCACCGACGCCCAGATACGGACAGAGCTGAAGGCGTTCATCGCGGCGCACGGTCTCCAGAAGGGCGTGGGCTCGATCTTTTACCTGCTCACCCCTCCCGCTGTGACCGTATGCCTACAAAAAGAAGGCGAACTCGGCAAAGCCAATCACTGCTCCGACCACGTCGGCCCGATCACTGAAACAGGCACCGAAAGCTACGAAAACAGTTTCTGCAGCTATCACTCCGACTTCTCTAATGTCACCCTCGAAAACGTGACGACGCCCGATGCGAACACGATTCTTTACGGAATGATCCCGTGGTCCGCCGGGGGGCGAGGCGACTACCATCTGACGGGGGCGGATGAGACTTCTGCCTACGACTGTCAGGACGGCGGCTGGTATTTCAATTCGCAGACGGGGGTCGAGGAAAAGGAGCACGCCAAGAAACACAACGCAGAAGAAGAAAAAAAGATCACCGAAATGAGCAGCGAAGAAAAACTTAAACAGAAAGAATTGGAAGCCCGCGAAGGTCCACACCAGCAAGAGCCCAACCAGTCCGGTGTCGGACCCGACGGCAGCCCCGACACAGGACTGGCCGACCTGATCGTCAGTCAGATCGGTGTACAGCAGCAGAACATCGTCACCAACCCCCTGCTGAACGCTTGGAAGGACGAAGCGGGCAACGAGGTCACCGATGAGTGCCGCAATGCTTTCCAGCCGTACTTGGGAGGGGTGTTGCAAGCAAACGAACTCACGTTTGCCGGCACGCTCTATAACCAATCGTTCGCCGGCGCCAACGCGTACGTAAACGATGCATTCAACCTGGCCGCCGGTCGGTTGCCCTATCCCGGAGCCGCCTGCCTGACCGGCATCAGCCTGGTTCCGCAGTTCACCGCCCCCAACACCGTCAACACGGGTGAACTGGTGGGATTCGACGGCATGGAGTCCAACATAACTCTCAACGACGATATCGGCTACTCCAAGAAAACCGGCGCCGAGGAAGCCAAGTACGCCACCTATAAATGGAACTTTGGCGACGAAACCGAAGTCACCGGTGTAGCCCCCGGCGCTCCGTCGTTGAACTCTCCTGAAACCTCCCCCTGCGAAGCTCCGTGGAAAGCTCCCTGCGCCGCGAGCACGTTCCACTCCTACCAGAACCCCGGCGACTACAACGTGAGGCTCACGGTGACCGACACGGGCGGCAACGAAGCGAGCGTCACCTATCCGATCACGGTGTGCTCTCCCGCCCCGGCCATCTGCCCGCCCCCGCCCCCGCCCACTACCACTACCACAACCACCACCTCTACCACAACCACCACCACCCCCCCTACCACAAGCACTACCACCCCCGCCGTCTCGACACCCACCACCACCGTCAAGCCGCCTCTCCCGAATCCGGTTGCCGGCGCCGCGGTACTGTCCAAGTCGCTGTCAAAGACACTGAGCGGCGGCCTGGTCGTCAACTACTCGGTCAACGAGCAGGTCGCGGGCCGCTTTGAGGTCCTTCTAGCGGCGTCGATTGCCAGGCACATCGGCCTGCACGGTCCCCTCGCGACCGGTCTCGCCGCGGGTACGCCCCCCCAGATCGTGATCGCCAAAGCGATCCTCATCACGACCAGGGGCGGCCACAGCACGATCAAGATTCAGTTCGGCAAGGTGACCGCCGCGCGCTTGCACCGGCTGCACAAGGTGTCGCTCATGCTCAGGATGATCGTCCACAACGCCTCCTCAGGCAGCCCCGTGACGGTGCTGAGCACCGTCGTCCTGCACGGCTGACGTCGCCCGCGCTACTGGCCACATCGCGGTGCCTGCGCGAGGTCCCCATCTGGGATCTGAGGAGTGCAGACGCTGTCTCAGTCCGGCGGTTCCCTACGCTTCGCTTTCGCCTTTGCGCTGAACACGTACCTCCACAGCGCGAACAGCACGAGGTAACCGCCGATCAACGACACGGCCGAGACGACGGCGAGCGCTGTGCCGTTACCGCCTGTTTCAGCGACTGTTTCTCCATCGAGGGCGAACGGGACCACAAAGCTCGCCACCAGCACACCCAGGGCAGCGCTCATCGCCCGTCTCGCGCCGGCGTATCGGCTTGACTGATGCTTGCCACGGCGGTCCCCGGCACGACATCCATCGCCAGCTCCATCGGTCCTACAGACCCGGCCAGTGGCGCGCCACGTAGCCGGAATTGTCCGTCGCGCCAACCAACCAGCGCGAGGCGTAGGTGCCGCTGCGCCCGGCGGTGTCGTACAGCATCCCGTCCACGTACATATATGTATGGCCAGCGCTCGCGTACACGGTGATGTACTTCCCCGGACCCGGCACGCCCCAGCTCTCGAGTGCCCCGGAGACCTCTGGCGCGCTCAGCAGCCCGCCCGCCGCCAGCGCGTAGCTGACCGAACCCGAGCAGTCGTACGCGTTGTCCACAAACGATGCGTGGCCGCCGCCAAACACGTACGGAAAGTCAGCGATCGCGTTTGCTCCCGCAACCACCTTCTGCACGACTTCCGGCACCCCCGAGGGGATTGGGATCGTGCCGTTGCCGCCGATCGACTGGCCACCCGCCACCGGGGTCAGCTCCTGTTGCTGCGTTTGCTGCGCCGCGTGTTCCACTGCGTGCATCTGCGCCAACTCCTTGCGCACTTCGGCGTCCGAGGGAGCTCCGGGCGCGACCGCCACTTCGCCCGCCTTCGCCGGCGTCGTTGCGGCCTTGTGGTGCACCGACCCCGTGGCGGGAAAGCTCTTCGCTTCTTCGGGGTCGGCCACCTCGACCGTCCGTCCACCCGTCGCGCCGAGACCGGGCGTGGGGTCGGCCTTTGCGGAGCCTGTGGCGCTGGCCTTTGCGCTGCGCACAATCTGGTGGTTCGCCACGTAATTCGCCGCGCCCACGCGCGCTTCGCCACAGCCGGCGAGCACTGCCACGGCCAGCGGGCAGACAAACACGACGATCACCGTCCGATGCAGACTTCTCATCCAGCACAGGCTAGCGGGAGCATCCGCCAGGCCATGTCGCTACCCTGGGTGGATGCGCGAGGAGGCCACCGCCGTGGAGATCCGGCCACATGCGCGCCTCCTTCACGGTATGCGCCGGCCGGCCAACTGGCTCCAGCTCGTCCAGTTCGGGCTTGTGGGCGGCGTTGGCTTCGCGGTCAACCTCGCCATCTATGCGTTCTTCGTGCACTCCGTTGGAGTGGACTATCACGTCGCCTCAGCAATCGCCTGGCTGGTTGCGGTGATCAACAACTTCGTCCTCAACCGCCATTGGACGTTCGATGCGCGCGACGGCCAAGCTCACTTCCAGGCGCTCCGATTTCTGCTCGTCAGCCTTGTGGCGTTTGCCTTCAGCCAGCTCCTGCTCACGCTGTTCGTCGAGAGCGGGAGTATCGCAAAGGTCCCGGCACAGGCGCTGGCAGTGGCGGCCTCAACGCCGCTCAACTTCCTGGGCAACAAGCTCTGGAGCTTTCGCTGAGCCGGGCGATGACCGAAGCCGGGGGACACGCGCCTTCGGCGCGAATCCCCGTTTCGACCAGCGCGAATGCGGCGTCCTCGGTCGCTCGTGTGCGTAGCACACGTCGCTCGGTGCGTCCTTGCCTCGCTTGCCCCTCGCCCGGCTCAGAACCGTAGACCTCGGCACGCGCTGCTCGATCGGCCCGCGGCGGGTACTTATACTCTGGCTACCCCCATCTGGAGGACTTCGTGCAGGAGATGGTCATCTACGGCGTCAGCTTCGACATGGTTGGCAAGCAGCCGATCGTGCTCCTGAAGACGGTCGACGGCAACAGGTTCCTGCCGATCTGGATTGGCCACCCGGAGGCCGCCTCGATTCTGATGAAGCTGCAGGGCGCCGGCACCCCGCGGCCGATGACCCACGACCTGCTGTGCGACATCCTCGGCGAGCTCGACGTCAAGTGCACGCAGGTGTCGGTCACCGAGCTGCGTGAGAACACCTTCTTCGCGTCGATTACCCTCTCCGTCGCCGGCCGCGAGCTCGAGATCGACTCCCGCCCGAGCGACGCGATCGCTCTCGCTGTGCGTTCTGGCGCACCAATCTACGCTGCCGAGGAGGTCATCGCCGAGTCGGCGATCGAGTTCGAGCACGACGTCGAGGAGTCCGAGGACGTCGTCGAGAAGTTCAAGGAGTTCCTCGATGAGGTCACTCCGGAGGACTTCGCCGCAGGCGACTCTTAGCTGGTCAGCGGGCCCGGGGTTGGTGGGCCTGCCCTTGACCTGGGGGAGGACGGGAGGGGCCTGCCCCCCGCTGAGTACCCCCTCCCGTGTGTAGAGCTCAGG
Source organism: Solirubrobacteraceae bacterium (assembly GCA_036744995.1). Lineage (GTDB taxonomy): Bacteria > Actinomycetota > Thermoleophilia > Solirubrobacterales > Solirubrobacteraceae > Palsa-744. The sequence goes on from DAIOGX010000004.1 coordinate 52,820, forward strand.
TGCCGGGCCGGCCAAGCCGGCCCTCGTGACAAGGAACCAGATTGCGTGGAGATTGGGTCGTCATTTTGGGTTGCATCCGCGCAGGTGCGCTTTCCCCCACGAGGCGAGTGGGGTGGGACCTCCGTGCCACACGACGGGGCGCTGATTCCCTACCGGGTAAAGGCGCTTGCGAGGATCCGCTCGACCAGCTCGTCGAAGTCGATCCCTGCGGCGTCGGCCGCGAGCGGCAGCAGGCTCGTTTCGGTGAGACCCGGGACGACGTTGACCTCTAGCACCGAGAGCTCGCCGCTGTCCTCGTCGAGCATCAGGTCGATTCGCGCGAAGCCGTGGCAGCCGAGCAGACGGTAGACCTCGAGGGCCAGCGACTGCGCCCGCGCGGTCGCCTCCCCGGACAGCTGCGCTGGGCAGACGAACGTCGTCATTCCGATCTCATAGCGCGACTCGTAGTTGTAGAAGTCCTCTTCTCGCGGAATCGCCTCGACCACGGGCAGCGCGATCTGCTCGTGGGCGGATGGCGAGTCGCCGGGAGGGGAGTCGCTCTCCAGCACCGACACGGCCAGATCGCGCCCGCGAACGTAGCGCTCGATCACGACCTTGCGGTCGTAGGACAGCGCGCCCACGATCGCCGCCGGCAACTCCTCGGCTGAACGCGCGAACTTGACGCCGAGCGCGGAGCCTCCCCGGGCTGGCTTGACGACCATCGGGAAACCGATGCTCTGCTCCAGTCCCGGTAGCGCGGCGGAGACGCCGAGGTCTTTGATCGCGCTCTCCTTGAACGCGCTGAAGTCCGGTGTGGGAATGCCCGCCTCGCGCATCAGATACTTCGCCAGTGCCTTGTCGGTGCAGCGCATGCACGCTCCTGGGGCGGAGCCTGTGTACGGGACCCCGATCGCCTCGAGTAGCCCCTGCACGGTCCCGTCCTCGCCATCGCTGCCGTGCAGCGCGACGAACGCGGCATCGGGCTCGGCCGCCAACAGCTGTGCCACCAGCTCCGGACCCACGTCGATCGCCGTCACCTCGTGCCCCAGTTGCCTGAGCGCAGTCTGCACACGCGCCCCCGAGCGCAGCGACACGGTGCGCTCGAGTGAGTCCCCACCCTTGAGGACCGCGACCTTCTTGGCCGCGCTCATCGATCCTGGCTGCGGCGTGCCGAGTGGGTGGCCTCGCGCCGGGGGAGCTCGAGGACATCCGCCATCCCAGCGCTCTTCCCAGCGGGTGCCGGTGCGGGCGTGGTGGCGGGCTTAGCGGCAGGAAGGGATCCGGTGAGCGCCCCCAGCGTGTCCGGACCCAGCGTCCTGCCGATCCGCCGGATGCCCTCGCGGATGTCATCGTCGGGAACGCCGGCGAAGTTGAGGCGCATCGAGGTGCTTCCGCTGAGGCCGTCCATATATGCGGCGTGCCCGGGCACGAACGCGACACCCTCGCTGCGAGCCAAAGCCAGCAGGTCGGTGGTGTTCACTCCGTCGAGTGTCGCCCAGATGAACAGCCCACCCTCGGGTCGTGTCCAACTGGCTCGCTCGCCAAAGTGTTCTTGGAGCGCTTGCAGCATCACGTCGCGCCGGCGCTGATAGAGGTTCTTCAGGCGCTCCACGTAGTCGATCCAAACCGGCCGTCCTGCGGCATCGCGCTCGGCGAAGTAGGCCGCCACGAACAGCTGGGTCATCGGCGAGGAACACAGGTCGGTGCCCTGTTTGCCGAGGTTGAGCTTTTCGAGCACCGGGCGCGGCGCGACGCTCCAGCCGAGGCGCAGGCCGGGCGAGAGGATCTTCGAGAACGTGCCGAGGTAGATCACGAGGTCCGAGGCGTCCAGCGAGTAGAGGGTCGGCAACGGCTCGCCCTCGTAGCGCAGCAGGCCGTATGGGTTGTCCTCGAGCACGAGCAGCTCGCGTTCGCGCGCCACCTCGACCAGCCGCTGTCGGCGCGGCAGCGACATCGTCACCCCGCCGGGGTTCTGGAAGTTGGGGATCGTGTAGATGAACTTCGGGCGGCGCCCTTCGCTCTGCAAACGGTCGAGCACAGACTCCAGCTCATCGATCGGCATCCCGTCGGCGTCCATCTCGATCTGGACGACCTCCGCCTCATAGGCGCCAAACGTCGGCACCGCGCCCGGGTAGGTGGGCGCCTCGGCGACGATCACGTCGCCGGGATCGATCAGCGCCTTGCAGACGAGGTCGATCACCTGCTGGCCGCCGGCGGTGACGATCACGTCCGCCGGGTCGACCGCGGTGTCCTCGGCGGCCATCACCTCGACGATGCAGTCGACTGTGGCCGTCATCCCCTCGGTGGGACCGTACTGGAGTGCTCGTGCGGTCGACTCCGCCGCCACCTGGGACATCAGCTTCGCGTACAGCTCCGGCGCGAACGTGCTTGTGTCAGGCAGCCCGCCTGCCAGCGAGATCACGTCCGGGCGTTCGGTCAGCGCCATCATCTCGCGCATCGCCGAGCTTTTCATCCCGCGCG
>DAIOGX010000005.1:0-50761 GCA_036744995.1 Solirubrobacteraceae bacterium
TGCAGAACGCGGCGTCGATCGCCAAGAACATCCTCACGACCGAGGCGATCGTCGCCGAGGTGCCGGAGAAGGAAGTCGGTGGTCCAGGTGGCGGCGGCATGCCCGACATGAGCGGCATGATGTAGGGATCCCTACAGGGAATCTGTCTATCCGTCGATAGGCATAAGAGGGCCCGGCATGATGCCGGGCCCTCTGTCATTAACGCTAAGAACCTGTTTCAAAAAGATCGGCACGTCCGGATACGCACCTGGACACGGTGCTGGACCGATCGAAGATCGATGAGATCTTCGATCGTCGCCACGTGACGGCTCGCACATGCCACCAGCATGCGCTTCACCGCCCCGCGACGCCCAGCTTGGTCCATGCACGCCCCGACCGCACCGCCTATCTTGAAACAGGTTCTAAGTCGGAGTCGGCCTATTCAACGGCGCTGGCCGGCCGCGGTCCCTCGCCGACATACTTTGCGGTCGGCCTGATCAGCTTGGCCTCGCGCTTTTGCTCGAGGATATGCGCCGACCAACCAGCCACGCGTGCGCACGTGAACATCGGTGTAAACAGGTCCGGCGGAACTTCGGCGAGGTCGAGGATCACCGCGGACCAGAACTCGACGTTGGTGGCGAGCACGCGGTCGGGCCTGCGCGCATGGAGCTCCGCGAGCGCGGCTTTCTCGAGCGCCTCCGCGGCCTGGAAGCGGGGCGAGCCCAGTTCGCTGCACGTCCGGCGTAGGACCCGCGCTCGCGGGTCTTCGGCGCGGTAGATGCGGTGTCCAAAGCCCATCAGGCGATCGCCACGGTCGAGGGCGTCTGAGACCCAGCGCTCGGCGTCGCCGGTCTCTTCGACTTCCTCGAGCATCTTCAGCACGCGCGAGGGGGCGCCGCCGTGCAGGGGCCCGGACAGCGCGCCAACGGCCGCGGACAGCGCCGCGGCGATGTCTGCGCCGGTCGAGGCGACCACGCGCGCGGTGAACGTGGATGCGTTCATGCCGTGCTCGGCGGCTGAGATCCAGTAGGCGTCGATCGCCTTGACGTGATCCGGGTTGGCCTCGCCGCGCCAGCGGATCAGGAAGCGCTCGGGGATCGTCCGGCCTTCGTCGATCTCCGACTGGGGTACCGGCGGCTGGCCGGCTTCACGCGCCGACTGGGCGACAAAGGACAGGGCCATCACCGAGGCGCGCGCGAGGTTGTCGCGTGTCTCCTCGTCTGAGATGTCGATTAGCTGCCCGAACCCCCACTCCGGCGCGAGCATCGCGAGCGCCGACTGCACGTCCACGCGATGGTCACCCGAGCGTACGGTCAGCGCATGCGGTTCTGCGGGGGGCAGACCGGGTTTGAAACGTCCGTCGACGAGCAGGCCCCAGACCTGCTCGTAGGGGACGGCGCCGACCAGGTCTTCGATATCCACGCCGCGGTAGCGCAGCGCGCCACCCTCTTTGTCGGGCTCGGCGATCTCCGTGGCGAAGGCGACGACGCCTTCGAGGCCAGATTGGACCTCGCTGGAAGGGGAGGGCGCCGCGGATGGCGGCGCGGCGGATTGAACGGTGGGGGACTGTACCTCGCTCATGGCACTCGCTTTCTGGGCTCGCTGCTTGACGGGGTGGCTGCCTTGTGGGCAGGGTGCATATCGTCGCAGGAATCCGGCGGCAGGGGTCCTGGCATAGGTCAGCCGGCGCCCAGCACGGCTCGCATCGGCTGCGGCGTCACGCTGAACGCTTCGGCGTTGGCCGCGTCGCGGCCTCTAACCATCGACACCTCCATCAACTCCGCCTCGTCCCAGGTGGCGAACGCGCCCTGGCCCATCGTTGCCTCGAGCATTCGCAGTGTGCGTGAGACGATCGGCGTGGGGACGTGCACGAGCGGCCGGTTGCGGTTCAGCGAGCGCAGCACAATCCTCACGATCTCGTTGTGGCTGAGCGTATCTGGACCGGTGAGCTCATAGCGCTCATTCGTCTCTCCGCCGGGCGATCGCAGGGCCGCGACGACACATTCAGCCACGTCCTCCGCCCAGATGGGCTGGAAGACGGCGCGCCCGCGCCCGGACACCGGCATGACCGGGAGCAGGGCCAGACGCTCGAGCAGCGTCAGCCACGGGTCGCCGGGGGCGTAGACGATCGAGGGCGCGAACACTGTGGAATGCAGTCGCGCCTCGCGCACGGCCTGCTCGGCGAGCGCCTTGGCGCGGAAGAAGCGCGCGCGGTGATGGGTTGACGCGCCGAGCGCGGAGAAGAACACGAATCGCTCGACCCCCGAGCGCTCGGCCGCCTCGACCATCCGCCAGGTGGCGATGCCGTTCAGCTCCTCGATCGATCCCCGCGGCTGGTCGCGGATCGAGGCGGCGAGATGTACGACGGTCTGCACGCCGCGCAGCGCATTGCGAAACGACTGGGGGTCGGTGAGATCGCCGAGTGCGATCTGCACCCGCACGCGCTGGGCGCCCAGCCGCCGCGGGTCGCGCACGAGGCAGCGCACCTGGGCTCCTTCAGCGACCAGACGACGCAGCAGCGCGGAGCCCACCAGACCGGTCGCGCCGGTAAGCAGCAGCATCATTCGTACAATATGCCCCTCCCGAGGGGAACCCCCGCAAACCGACCCAAAGAAAGAAGCGAATGGCCTACGTTATCGCCGAGCCGTGCATCGGCACGAAGGACAACTCCTGCGTCGAGGTGTGCCCCGTGGACTGCATCCACCCGACGCCCGACGAGCCCGGATACGACGCGGCTGAGATGCTCTACATCGACCCCGAGGAGTGCATCGACTGCGATGCCTGCGTCGAGGCCTGCCCGGTCGATGCCTGCTTTGCCGAGGATCAACTGCCAGACGAGTGGCAGAAGTTCACGCAGATGAACGCGGACTACTTCGCAAACGCCAAGTAGTTCACGCGGGCGACGGTGCCCGCGTAAACCGACCGCGGGGTCAGGGTCCGGGAGTGGTGCGGTAGCTCGGGTCGAGCACGTCCAGGACCGGCACGTCACCGACGGCAGCCTCGATCAGCTCGCGTAGCTGCCCTGAGTCGAAACGATGCGACTGAGGCGCCACGGGGTTGACGGTGATGGCTCGCAGGGATATCGAGCTCAGCGTCTGGATGTGCACGCCCTGCCCGGCGTAGAAGTCGACCCCGCGTCCGGTGAGGAACACCTTGGTGGGGTCCGAGACAACGACGGTCACGGTTTGCCTGGCACGGCGTGCGAACGACACGAGTCCGTCCAAGAATGCTTCTGGAAGCGCGCCCGACACGAGTAGCCACCTGGGATTGGAGCCGCTCAGGAGAAAGTCCTGGATCACGGGAGATTCGGCCGTGAGGACGAAGCGCGGGGGGAGCTGATGGGAGGCGAGCTGATCGTCGACCATCAGGCTCATCCCATCGGCATTCTCAGCGAACTCTCGCAGTCTCCTGCCCTCGGACGAGCCGCTCGGAACGTCCCGCAGGCGCACGAGCTCGACCGCGTCCTTCGTGGCCACGACGACCTCCTCGATGTCCTCGCTGAGGACCGCGCCCGTGGCCATCACGAGCCCGTCGGCGACGGCCGGTGAGGAGGCCGCGCGGCGGTCGATCGAGCCGTCGATCAGCACCTTCTCGGCGCCCAACTCGATCATCTCCTCGCCGACCTTGCGCAGATCCTCGGCGGCGCTCGGGCCGGCGACTTCGACCGCGCCGTGCTCCGCGAGTCTCGCGATCACAACTTCCCCGAGCGGGGTCCTCACCCCGGTCTGCGCCAGCCGCTCGTGCGCGAGGCCGCTCGCCCGTACGAGCGCGTCGGTGCTCGCGACGAGGCTCCCCGCCCGAAGGACGATCCGCGGCTTCTCGATCCGTGCGTCGATCACGTCGTGCGCCTCGCCGTCGCGACCGATCGAGGTCACTCCGACGCACGTGTCCTGTTCCGCCAGCTCTCTCAAGATCGCGGCCAGCGTCTCGGTCTTGCCGGTGTTCTTCGCCAATCCGACCAGCGCCAACCTCTGCACCGGGGCGATCAGCTCCGACAGCACCGGGGCGATCGATTGCGACGGCACTACGCAGCCGCCACGCGCGCCGCCAGCTCGCGCACGATGAAGCTCGCCACGTGGTGCGGATACGTTCCCTTCGAGAACCCCGCGTCATAGCCGAGCTCCTTCGCGAGCTCGTTCGACACGCGCGGACCGCCGCAGGTCAGGATCATCTGCCCGCGTCGTCCCTCCGCTTCGACGATCTCCACGAGCTCCGTCAGGTTGGAGACGTGCAGGTTCTGCTGGGTGACCGTCTGCGAGACGAGGATCGCATCGGCGCCGACCTCGATCGCCTTGGCCACGAGCACGCTGTTGGGAACTTGGCTGCCGAGGTTGTGCGTCTCGAAGGCCTTGTATCCCTCCAGGCCGTGATGCCCGTGAAAGCCCTTCAGGTTGAGCATCGCGTCGATCCCGACGCTGTGCGTGTCGGTGCCGGTGGCAGCGCCGACGATCACGATCGGGCGACCGATGTGCTCCTGCGCGAACGCTTCGATCTGATCCTCGCTCATGTACTCGATCTCGAAGCCCTCGCCGCTCAGCGTCGCGTAGTCGACCGTCTGCGTGCACTCGCCGAACATCACGAAGTACGTGTACCCGTCGGTCAATGCCTGGTAGTGGACGACCTCCGGATGGGCGAAGCCCATCTTCCGCGCCAGCTCCTGCGCGGCCTTGCGCGCGGCGAGGCCGTACGGCACGGGCAGCGTGAAGCTGAACTGCACGATCCCGTCGCCGAGATGGTCGGCGTAGGGCTTCACGCGCTCGAGGTCGATCTCCCGGCGCGGGCCACCGGAGGGCGCGGGCAGCGCGCTAGACACGGCTCGGCGCTCCCCGCATCAACTCGCTCACCGGGTTGCAGTAGTCGTCCTGTGTCGCAACGATCCCCTCGATCCCGCGGCCCTCCCCGACCTGGCGGGGCACATCGCCGAACACCCCCTCCCCGAGCGCCGCGAACAGCCCGCCAGCGGCGATCCGCTCCAGCAGCTCGTGCGCTCCCCGCAGGACCTCCTTGGCGCGCGTCTGGATGATGCCCCCCGGCTTGAACTCGATCTCCTCGCCCAGGTCGCGCGCGGTGTCGAACACGTAGTTCACGTTTTCCAGGCCGATCACGCGGTCGTGCACGTGCGGCGTGAAGATCCCCTCGGTCGGCACCCCGATCGTCTGGATGCCCTGGCCGGTGGCGATCGTGACGAGGTTGAACAGCGAGTCGGCCGCGTGCGTGCGGTACAGGTTGCCGTCCATGTGCCGCGTCGGCGGCATGTACTTGACCGGGCAGTCGGGGAACAGCTCCCGCGTGAGCTGGGCCTGGGCCCACTCGTACAGCAACCCGTTCTTGACGGGGATGTCGATCTCGAATGCGTCGCCCAGCGCGATCTGTGAGTCGGGCACCCCGGAGTCGAGCGCGAGCTGCCGGTTGATGAACTGCGAGGCCGTCACGCTCGGCGCGGCCTCGATCGCGTCGGCGGTGCGCAGGTAGTTGTCCTCGCCGGTGTTGATCGTCACGCCGAACCAGCCGTTCACCATCCGCGAGACGCGCTGGTCGATCAGGCCGCGGATCGGGTTGATGTCGCGGTACAGGATCCCGTAGAGCGCGTCGTTGACCATGTTGTCGAAGCCCTCGATCGCGCCCATCGCGGCGATCTCCGGCATGCACAGCCCCGAGCAGAAGCTCGACAGGCGCACGTAGCGGCCGTGCTGCGCGGACCACTCGTCCAGCGCTTCGCGCATGATCTTGAAGTTCGCCTGCGTCGCGAACGTCCCGCCGTAGCCCTCCGTCGTCGGGCCGTACGGCACGTAGTCGAGCAGGCTCTGCGCGGTCGATCTGATCACCGCGACGATGTCCCCGCCCGCTTCCGCGACCGCGAGGCCGTGGACGACGTCCTCGTAGACGTTGCCCGTCGCCGTCAGCACGTAGCGCAGCGGCGGCGGGCTCTCGCCGAGGCGCTCGCGCAGCTCGTGGCGCTCCTGCGTCCGTCCGCGGATCTCGGCCAGCCGGGTCTCGCACTCGCTCGTGATTCGCGCCCTGATCGCGCCATCCTCCGCGCGTGGCAGCGCGCACAGGTCGAGCTTGCCCGAAGCCACGTCCTGCGCGATCTGCTGCGGCGAGCGGCGCTCGTCGTCGAGCAGCGCGTTGCCGAGCCAGTAGCCGACGCCCTTGCCGAGCTCGCCACGGTCGGCGACGTGATCGACGAGCACGTTCGGCAGCGGCGCGTCCAGCTCGTTCACCCCGTCCACGCCCAGCAGGCGCGCGACCGTCCGCTCGACTGAGACGGTCGTCTTGTGAGCGATTTCTTCGCCGACTTGCCCGGCGATCTGGGCTGCCGCGTCCCGGCAGGATGCGATCACGCCGGGGTCGAGGTCGAGCTTAGAAGTCATCCGAGCGCTCCTCAGATCCCTTGGCGAGAGTCCTCGCCGGAGTACGATCGAACGCGCTTGCGGAGAGCCGCCAAATCATCGCAACTCACGCACGATTGGGAAGGGAATCACCTCGCGCAGCGTGTCGCGTTCGGTGAGGATCATCACGAGGCGGTCGACGCCCATGCCGCCGCCGGCCGTCGGTGAGTAGCCGTACTCGATCGCGCGCGCGTACTCCTCGTCGTTGGGGTGCGGCACATCGGCGTCGTCGATCATGCGCCGCTTGCGCTGGTCGACGAAGCGCTGGAACTGATCGACGGGGTCGTTCAGCTCCGTGTCGCCTGAGACGAGCTCGATGCCGCCGATGACCGCGTCGAAGTGCTCGCCGAGCTCGGGGTGCACGGAGTGGCGCTTGGTGATCGGGAACGGCTCGAGCGGGAAATCGAACACATGTGTGGGCTGGTTGATCGTCGACTCGATTTTCTCCGAGTAGATGTCCGCGACTACCTCGGCCCAGGTGGCGGCGGGGTCCATCGGCTCGTCGAGCACCTCCGCGAGCTGCTCGCGGGTGGATTCCATGAAGTCCAGGCCGAAGCGCTCGAGGATCAGGTCGCGCATCGTCACGCGACGCCAAGGCTTTGAGAGGTCGATTTCTTCGCCGCCCCGTTTGATCACGGTCCGCCCGAGCGCCTTCTGTGCCACGTCGCGAAACATTTCTTCGGTGACGGTGGCCACGTCGTTGTAGTCGGAGTAGGCGCACATGAACTCGATGATCGTGAACTCCGGGCTGTGCTTTGGGGAGATGCCCTCGTTGCGGAACACCTTGCCCATGTCGTAGACGTTCTCCATGCCGCCGACGATGCAGCGGTTGAGGAACAGCTCGACGGAGATCCGCAGGTACAGGTCGCGGTCGAGCGCGTTGTGGTGGGTCGTAAACGGCCTCGACCCGGCCCCACCGGCGAGCGCTTGCAGGGCCGGCGTTTCGATCTCGACGAAGTTGCGCTCAGCCAGCCATTCGCGGATCGCCAGGACGATCTTGTTGCGCGTGATGAACAGCTCGCGCGTGTCCTCGTTGGCGAGCAGGTCGAGCTCGCGGTAGCGGTAACGGGTGCCGGTGTCGCCGAGCCCGTGGTGCTTGTCAGGCGGCGGGCGCAGCGTCTTGGTCAGCAGCGTGCACTGCACTGCCTCGAGGGCGAGCTGTCCGCGCTGGGTCACGTAGACGCATCCATCGACGCTCACTATGTCGCCGATATCGAAGTTGAGGATGCGGTCATAGGCCTCCTGCCCGAGTGAGTCGACCCGCAGCACGACCTGGATCGAGCCTGACAGGTCACGCAGGTCGAGGAAGGCCGTCTTGCCGTGCCCGCGCCGTGAGATCAGGCGCCCGGCGATCAGGTAACGCATGTCGTGGTGCCCGCCGGGCTCGAGCGCCGCCGGATCGTGGGAGTCGAGCACCTCGACTATCCGCGTGCGCCTGTCCCACAGGCTGACGGGCGGGTAGGGGTCTATCCCTTCGGCGCGCAGCCGCTCCATCTTGGCACGGCGTTCATCGATTTCGACGGCGCCGTCGGCTTCAGGTGCGACGCCGTCGGCGGATGCACCATCCGCGGCTGTCAGATGGCCGTCGGCTGGCGCGCGCTCCTTCAGCGCGGCCTCGCTGTCCTCCTGGTTGTGTCCCGATATGGGCATAAAGACGATCCTCTCAAGTGGGTTGCGCTTGTCAAGCGATCGAGCGAGATTGCCTCTATGGATCCGGCGATCGCGGACTAAGCCATTGGCAGCGACATGCCCGCCGGTTTTCGGCTCTCCGCGGGCGTCGGCGCGGCGGGCGCCACGGGGGTGACCTGCACCAGTGGCAATATCGGCAGCGTAAGCGGCGCCATCGCAATCAGCCCTCGCGCGGCCTGGTGGATTGCCTGCGAAGCGGGGTCGTCCGGGTCGTCGATCACCAGCGGCACGCCGCTGTCGGCGTGCTCGCGTAGAGGCATCGTCAATGGCACCTTGCCGAGCAGCGGCACGTCCAGCTCGTCCGCGAGCTCCCTGCCGCCGCCCTCGCCGAAGATCGCATACCGCTCACCGGAGGGCGTCGTGAAACCGGACATATTCTCGATCACGCCGCTGATCTCCAGGGACACCTTGTGTGCCATCTCAGCGGCGCGGCGCGCGACCCTCTGCGCGGTGGGCTGCGGGGTGGTAACGATTACGAACTGAGCCTGGGGGAGCAACTGGGCGAGCGTCATCGAGACATCGCCCGTGCCCGGAGGCAGGTCGATCAGCAGATAGTCCAGCACACCCCAGTCGACATCCTGCAGGAACTGAGTCAGCGCCTTGTGCAGCATCGGCCCGCGCCACACCACGGCGGCGTCCTCCTCCAGGAAGAAGCCAATCGACATCACCTTCACACCACGCGCCTCCAGCGGGAGGATTTTGCGCTCCGCGGAAACTGGCGGCCGCGTTGAGCCAAGCCCGTACATGCGGGGGATCGAGTAACCCCACACATCGGCATCCAGGACGCCCACGCGCATGCCCTCACCCGCGAGCGCCGCCGCGAGGTTTGCGGTCAGCGTCGACTTGCCGACGCCGCCCTTGCCCGAGCCGATGCACAGCACGTTCGCGACCTGCGCGAGCGCTCCGTCGGGCAGGCTCGCGCGTCCCAGCTTCTGCTGCAGCGCGGCCTTCTGCGTGTCGTCTAGCACGTCGAAGTAGACGTTTACGTGCGTCACGCCCTCCAGGGCGGAGACGGCCTCGGCGACGGCCGTCTGGAAGTGCCCCTTGATCGGGCAGCCGGGCGTTGTCAGCGAGACGGTCACATCAACCACGCCGTTCTCACCGATGTCGATCGAGCGCACCATGTCGAGCTCGACAATCGAGCGGTGCAGCTCGGGGTCGATCACGACCTCGAGGGCCTTGTGGATCTCGTCTCTGCTGGTCACGTGGCTCATTGTGGCAAACCTTCCTCGGTCCGGCCGTTAAATGACCCGCGGGCGGTGGGGCCGCCCGCGGGTCGAGGGAGGAGAGGGTGCTACTACTGCCGGCGGGATATGAGGCCGGCAGACTTTCCCGACTCCGGCCTCTCCGGCCCGGGCGGGGGAAGGTTGGATCAGACCAGGCTGAGGATGCGCTCTTGGACCTTGTTTGCCAGCTCGGGCACGCGGTTGGCCAGGTCGGTCCCGTTCTTTGCGATCGCGTCACGACGGTCCTCGAGGTCGCTCACCGTGCTCTCGATCACGCGACGGCGCTGACGCAGTTCACGCTCGACACGCACACGGGCTTTGCGCACCTCACGCTCGAGCCGGTTGCGCGCAGTGACGCCGCGGCGCTCAAATTTGCGCAGCTGGGCTTGAGCCTTGGTCGTTGAGGAGTAGCTCGAGAAGGTGTCGCTGATGCTCGACACCATCCGGTCACGGGCGATCAGGGCCGCGCCGACGGGAATCAGCACGGCGCGCTCGGCGTAGTCGCCGAACACACCGGCGGTTTCCCGCGTAGCGGTTTGGGTCTGACGGACGGCCGATTCGGCTTGGTGGGCGGCACGCGTGCGCGCGCCCTTCGCTTGGCTGGCCTTGGCCTGCGTGGTGCCGCGAGTGCTGGCGCGGCGAGCCGTAGCGGCTTTGGCCGAAGCGGGTTTGCTCGCGGCTTTGACGCGGGGTTTGGTGCTGCGGGGGGAGGCGGTGTTGGCGGTTGCCATCTGGAGCGGGTCTCCTGTTCTCGGTCCTCTGTATGAGGACGGGTACATTGCGCTTGTGGGGCCTCGCTACTGAGGTTAGCAGCGAACAAGTGTTTGTAACCCGGTCTGCGACGATAGTTACACGGCAATCCTTGCGGTGCGTAAAAACCCTGTAAAGAAAAGGACTTTACAGAGGCTGGCTTGTAACAGGAGGAACATGCGTTCGATCGATCCAGAGCGCCGGTTCCTGAAGCTCGGCTGTGGTCGGCAGCATCTTCGGTTCGCTCCACACACGCGCGAGCGCCGACGGCCCACCATCGTTGACGACGGCGTCGCAGAAACGCCGCCCCACCTCATACTGGCGCAGCTTCAGCTCCAAGCCGAGCAGGCGCTCGAGCACTCGCCAGGGCAGGCCGCGGGACTCGCGACGACGGTTCATCGCGGCGCGCAGGCGGGGGAGTGACGGCAGCACCTCGCTGCCTACCGCGTCCATCGTGTGCTCGGCGTGTCCCTCGATCAGCGACATCGTCGCCTGCATCCGCTCGACCAACTGCCAGCGCTCCTCGCCGAGCGTCAGCCGCAGCAGCTCCCCGCGGCGGGCGCGCTCCAGCAGGTCGCGCAACTCCGCGGAGTTGGGCAGCCGCGGACGCCGGCCCGCGTTAGAGGGTCGGCCTGCGATCGTTACCTGTAGCCCGTCGAGCAGCTCTTTGAGCATGCCACCGAGATGGTCGCGCAGCCATGGCGCGCCGGAGAACTGGACCGCATGGGTGATCTCGTGGATGGTCACCCACAAGATGAGCTCATCGCGATCCACCCCCAGATTACGCGCAGCCAGTGCCAGGTTGGGTGCGAGCAGCAGCAGCCGTGGCGGTGTGGAGGCATCGAGCAGGACGAGGTCGTACTGACCGAGAACGCGCTGAGAGAGCATCCCCGTAAGCGCTCCAACCTGTGCGCCGAGCAGGAGCCCCGACGCCGCCCGCAATGGCCCGGAAAGCGGCCCGGCTCCATCGCCCATGCGCTCGGTAAGCGGCTCGATCATTGGGCGCATGCTCTTGAGGTTGGCCGCGATCCACGCCGGGCGGTCGATTGCCTCGAGCGGTGGCAGCTCCGCTGGGAGCTCGAGGCCAGAGTACACGCTCACGCGCCGCGCAAAGTCATACGCGAGCGGCTGAATCGACGCGGCGCGCACACCCCCGTATTGATCCCGCCCGCCCGAGCCGGCTAGGAGCTCTCCGATCCGCTGGGCTGCGCCCCAATCGATTGCGCTCACGCCCAGAGCGTAGCCCGCTCGGAGCCGCTCCCCGCGCAATACGCTCGTATCCTAAGGTTGTGCCCGTCTCCAGGATCGCGCCTGCCACGCCCCCGCGCGACTCGACGGGCGAGGAGCGCCCTGCTCACGCCGAGGACCCGGGTGCTGAGCCGCGAGCTGTCTCAGCAGGTGAGGAGCGGTCTGCTCCGCCGGTCGGCAGGCGCGAAGACAAGCGTGGAACGGCGGCGTTTCTCGAACGGACCGAGGTGCGCGATGTGCTCGCCTGGATGCGCCTGCTCGTCGATCCACAAGATGCCGCGGCGGTGGTGCGTGCGCTGGCCCGTCCGCCGATCGAGCTGCGCCAGGTCGATCTGGCGCGGGTAATCCAACTCGCGCGCCGGCGCAAGTTGGACATGGTTTCGGCGCTCGCCGCCGCAATCGAGTCGCCGCAGGTGCCGCCCGATGCCCGCGAGCGCATTCAGCGTTTCCTCGAGCTGCACCAGGCGGCGGCGGATGCATTGGACGTCGGTCGCCCGGATCTGCTTATGCGTGTGGTTCTCGGTGCTGGGGGGAGGGATCGCGAGGATGGGGAGACCGATGGTCCTGCTCATGCGCTGCAACAGACGCTGCGCATGATGCGTGAGGAGGTGCTCGCAAGCGTTGCGCGTATCGGCGGCCGTCTCGGCGAGCTGCGGCTGGACACCGATCTGGACATCTCTCATGGAGTGGTGCGCTACCTAGAGCTGCTCAAGCTCGCTGCTCTGGCTCAGCGCCCGGAGGGGCAGAGCGTGGCGGAGGCGCTTGCGGACATCAACGCGCGCCTACTTGCCGCCACCACGGCACTCGAGCGCGAGATCTTCCAAACCTCATCGCTCGATGAGACGCTCATCGATCCAGGATCGGTTGGCGAGCAATCGGGGGCGTGGCCGGCGAAGGGGATGGTTGCGGGCGCTGCTGGTGAGCAGGACGCTCGTGTTCGCGCTCAGGCAATCGCGCCGCGCGAAGCGTCTTCGCTAGGACCCTTTCTGCCGCGCAAGGGAATCGGTCTGGCGCTGTCTGCCTCGGACATCGAGACCTACCGCGGCTGCCCTCTGCGGTACAAGTTCGCGCGCGTGCTGCGCATCCCGACCGAGCAGACGCTGCACCAGCGTTTTGGGATCGCGGTGCACCAGGTGCTCGAGCGCTACCACTCCGAGCGCTCCGAGACGCTCGCGCAGCTGCTTGACCTGCTCTACGCCGGCTGGCGTAAAGGTGGGTTTGGCGAAAGCGCACAGGAGCTGGATCTGCGCGAGAAAGCGCGTGTGGCGTTGACGCGTTACCACGCGCGATTGCACGGGCAGGAGTCAGAGCCTGTGTGGTTCGAGCGTTCGTTTGCGTTCCGCCTCGGGCCTCATCATCTGCGCGGGCGTGTCGACCGAGTCGACCGACTCGGAGAGGGCAGCGAGCAGGAGTACGAGCTGATCGACTACAAGACCGGCCGCCCGAGGACCGCGGAGCAGCTGAGCGACGACATCCAGCTGTCCCTCTACGCACTCGCCGCACGCGAGGCCTGGCAACTGGAGTCATCTAGCCAGGCTTATTACTACGTGCTCGACGATCTGAAGGTGCCGGTTCCCCGAGACAAGACGGACGCCGAGTCGGTCAAGGACATCGTGCTCGCGGTGGGCGAGGGCATCCTCGCCCAACAGTTCGATCCGACTCCCTCACGCGCCGCTTGCTCGATCTGCGACTACCGCATCGTCTGCCCGGCTGCGGAGAAGTAGGGGGAGGGCCGGGAGGCCGACCAAGCCAAGCCTGAAAGGCGAGCGTCGAGCTCAGTGCGCCGGCTGGATGCCGGCTCGAGCACTCCTACTTGTCCAGTCCCCGCTGGCGCAGAAAGCGCTGGAATTCGCGGGCGAGGGTGTCTCCCGAGGGAACGTCTTTGAGGAAGAGCTCATCCTCACTTTCGGCGGCCTGCTCCAATCGTTCGACGAATGCCTGAATGTCGGGGTCGCTCTGGACGGCGAGCCCGACTTGGCGCTCGTAGTCGGCGGTCGCCGACTCAAGGGCAGAGACGTCGATCGAGACCCCGATCAGCCCTTCCATTCTGCGCACCAGGGCAAGCGCCGCCTTGGGGTTGGCGGCCGCGGCCACATAGTGGGGGACGCCTGCCCACAGGCTCGCCGAGGGTAGCCCCGCCTCCGCGCAGGCGCTGTGCAGAACGCCGACGATCCCGGTGGGTCCCTCGTAGGTGGAGGACTCCATTCCCAGGCGCTCGAGGAGCGATGGATCGGAGGTATATCCGGTCATCGTCACCGGGCGAGTGTGGGGCACGTCGGCGAGGAGCGCGCCGAGCGAGACGACCATCTGCACGCCGAGCGCTTCGGCGAGGTCGACGAGGTGCGAGCTAAAGGCGCGCCAGCGCATCGATGGCTCAACGCCCTGGACGAGCACGAGGTCACGCGACGCTCGCGGGGCGGGTGCTTCGAACACCTCGACCGTGGGCCAGACGATCTCCCGACCGCCGCCTGCGGCGGCGGTGCCCCCGCCCTCGGCGTACCGAATGCATGGGCGGTTGGCCTGGAAATCGTAGAACTCCTCGGAGTCTATCCGCGCGAAACGGCGGGCGTCCAGCGCCGAGGCGAGGAAGGAGACTGCGCTCGAAGCGGCGTCGCCGGCGTCGTTCCAGCCCCGAAACGCGCACACCATCGCTGGGGCCCTGAGGCCATCGGGACGGCGGTCCCAGATGAGGGGCTGCATCCGAACCACCGTACATCATGCGTGTATGCCCTCCGCCACAAGCCGCCCATGTGAGGATGTCTCCGTCGCGTCTGTTTCCGTCTCCGGAGCCACTCCGTTCGAGGCAACTCAGACAGTTGCGACCTTGCGCTCTGAGGATGAGGTAGACGGTGTGTTCGCGTGTACGCGCAAGGAAAGACAGGTCTCCCGGGCGGGCACTCCATATCTGACGATTGAGCTGCGCGACAGCACGGGGACGATCGTTGCACGTGCGTTCCGTGATGCCGACGTGCTCGCTGGGCGTTTCCAGCGGGGCGAGCTGGTGCGGGTGCGCGGGCGTGTGGCGCGCTTTCGCGATGAGCTGCAGATCGAGG
Organism: Solirubrobacteraceae bacterium; assembly: GCA_036744995.1. Lineage (GTDB taxonomy): Bacteria > Actinomycetota > Thermoleophilia > Solirubrobacterales > Solirubrobacteraceae > Palsa-744. The sequence continues at coordinate 14,335 of DAIOGX010000005.1, forward strand.
TTCGCACGATCGCGCGCGCCGATGACACAGACGCTGAGGCCGACCCAGCGCACTTCTTGCCGGTTGCCTACCGTGACATCGGTGAGCTCGAGGGTTTCCTCGAGCACCTTGTGCGGGAGGTGTACGAACCAGGGCTGAAGGCGCTGCTGGAGCGGATGTTCGGCGACGGGAAGCTGCGTGTGGAGATTCGCCGCGCGCCCTGCTCGGTGCCCGCATCGGGATCTGGTTCTCGCCCACCCGGCGCTGGGCGCTCGATGTCCAACAACCACCACGCCTACTTGGGTGGCCTCTTGGAGCACACGGTCGCGGTGGCGACAATGGCGCTCGAGCTGTGCACGCTGCATCCGCGGCTGGATCGCGATCTGCTGCTGAGCGCGGCGATCGTGCACGACCTCGGCAAGACGCGCGAGTTCACCTACGGCGCCGAGATCGAGCACAGCCGGGAGGGCCGGCTGCTGGGGCATATCGAGCTGGGCCTGCGATTGATCGCGGGGTACGTTCCGCACGCCCTGGATGCCGAGCGGAGGCTTGCGCTCGAGCACTGCGTGATGCTGCACCACGGCGCCGACGCGGCTGCCGGGCAGCGGTTTGCTTCGCCCGAGGCGCTCGCGCTCTACAGGTTGAACACGCTCGATGCCCAGGTAAAGGGCGCGTTTGAGCAACACGTGTTTCGTTAAAGAGCGTTTGAGTCGATCGAGCAGGGTCTCTGACCGATCAAGCGGCGCATGCGGATTGCCGATATGACTGTGATGGGCGATAGCGCCACCACAGCGGTGCCTCCACCGGGCGCACCCCCCTCTGACGTATCACCCCCGGACACCCCCCGCCTGGTTGGATCCGAGCGGGAGGGAGCCGAGCGGCGGGGTCCTGAGCGCCAGCGCTCCAATACGGGTCAAGGCAACGGTTTGCACCCGCCTCACCGCTCGGGGCGTTCCACGAGGATGATCGGGGAAGTGGTCGTGGACCTCGGGTTCGCCGACCGCCAGAAGGTCGAGGAGGCGGTGGCGGTCGCCCGCGCGCAGGGCAGACCCACGGGCCAGGTGCTGGTCGAGCAGGGCGTGCTGCGCCAGGACCAGCTCGCTCGCGTAGTGGCCGAGCGCTTCGGCTTGGACTATGTCGATTTGGCGGTTTACGAGCCCGACATGGGGGCGGTCGCCCTACTCAGTCACGAGGCCGCCAAGCGCTATCAGGCGGTGCCGGTCGGCTTCACCGACGACGGGGCGCTGCTGCTGGCGATGGCGGATCCGACGAACGTACTGACGATCGACGACATTGCGATGATGACCGGCCGGCGGGTGAGGGTGGCGGCGGCTTCGGTGGAGGACCTGAACCTCTTGCTGGCGCGGCTGGCGCGGATGGACGAGTCGATCGAGGACATCCTCGACGAGGGAGAGGAGGCCGACAGCGAACCCGACCTGCTGGTGGACGAGGCCGACCGCGACGCGCCGATCATCAAGCTGGTGCACTCGATCGTCGCCCAGGCCGTGCAGCAGGGCGCGTCAGATATTCACGTGAACCCCGAAGAGGGGGACACGCGCGTGCTGGTCCGCGTCGACGGCGTGCTGTATCCGGCCGCCACCATCAAGCGCAGGATGGCGATGGGTGTGGTGTCGCGCATCAAGATCATGGCCGACCTGGATATCTCCGAGAAGCGCATGCCACAAGACGGCCGCTTCGCGTTGACGGTCGACGGACGGCGGGTTGACATCCGCGTGGTGACGCTGCCGCTCGTGCACGGCGAGGGGGTTGTGATGCGCATCCTCGACAAGGGGGTCGTGGTGCAGGGCCTGGAGTCACTGGGTATGCAGGTGGACGAGCTGGAGCGGTTCGAACGCGCGATCCACAGGCCGAACGGCGCGGTGCTCGTGACAGGACCGACGGGCTCGGGCAAGTCGACCACGCTGTACGCCGCGCTGAACGTGCTGAACGACGGCGAGCGAAGCATCCTCACGATCGAGGATCCAGTGGAGCAGCGGATCCACGGCGTCAAGCAGATGCAGATCGCCCCGAAGGCCGGTGTGACGTTTGACGTTGGGTTGCGCTCGATGTTGCGTGCCGATCCCGACGTGATCATGGTCGGCGAGATCCGCGATCGCGAGACGGCGCACATCGCGATCGAGGCAGCGCTGACCGGCCACCTTGTGCTTTCGACGCTCCACACGCGTGACGCGCCGAGCGCATTGGGGCGGCTGATTGACATGGGCATCGAGCCGTTCTTGGTGTCATCGGCGATCGACTGCATCGTCGCCCAGCGTCTGGTGCGGATGCTGTGCAAGCACTGCAAGCGCGTGCAGAAGGTCTCCGAGTCCGTGCTCGCCGAGCATGGCCTGACCGGCGCCGAGCCATATGAGCCGGTGGGGTGCTCGCGCTGCAGTGGCTCGGGCTACCGCGGCCGGGTGGGGCTTTACGAGGTGATGTCGGTGAGCGAGGAGATCCGCGGGCTGATCCTCGAGCGCGCCTCGGTCGACGACATGGTCGCGGTCGCTGTGCGCCAGGGGATGCTGCGCCTACGCGACGACGGCTTGCAGAAGGTGCGCGAGGGGCTGACGTCGATTGCCGAGATCGAACGGATGACGAGCAGCCTGCTTTAGCCGGCTTTAGCCGGCCTTAGCCGGGCAAGAGCAGCGAGATCCGCAGCGCGCCGGCGGGGAAGGCAACGCCCGAGAATGAGTAGGCCTCATAGGCACGACCGCGGTAGGTGACAGCCCCGCGGTCTGGCACGGTTTCAGGGCCCGGGTCGAGTGTGCCCATGACCTGGCGCCCCCCGGTGCGCATCAGGACTTCGGCGCCGGTGAACAGGTGGGCGAGCTTGAGGTAGCCGGCGTCGTCCTGAATCGCCATCGCGAAGTGCCCGACGACGCGCCCATTGCTGCGTAGCGTGCCGTGGACTGGCGCGAGCACGAAGGGGCCGCCGACGTCGACGAGCAGCCGCTGATGGATTCCCGATTTCTCGATCGTGACGCGCACGCGCACAACATGGATGTGCTGTGCGAAGAAGCCTTCTATCGCGGTCCGGGTGGCCGCGACGTTGGCGGCGGCGACGGCGCGCTGGAAGGAGGCCGAGCTCTCCAGGTAGCGGAGGGTGGCGGAGACGTCCGGGCTGTGCAGCTCCTCTCCATAGATACGTTCGCCGACCTGACCGAGTGTTTCCACCCGTGTCTGGGCCGGCGATCCGGGGCAGGAGATCGTCGCGGACGGCACGAGCAGCACGATCCGCAGCGGGCTGGACGGGTAGACGGCGCCCGGAAGCGTGAACGACTGGTAGCTGTGGCCGGCGAGTGTGAGTGGTCCTTCATTGGGGGCGCTCGTGGGAGGGGTGCCACCGATCGTGCCGGCCAGCCGGTGGTTGCCGGGGGCGCCGCTGGCGGAGCCAGTCCTCAGCAACACCTGCGCGCCGGTGACCTGCTGGACGACTTGCAGATAGCTGTGGTCGGACTGGGTCGAGAGGATGAAGGTGGCGGACGTGCCCGGGATCGAGCCGTGGACGGGCGCGATCGCGGGGCCGGAGCCCGTCTGCGCGAACACGCGCCCGCCGCGCAAGACCTCGACGCGGACAATCTGGCCGAGTAACAGCGCCTGCAGCGCGGCGTGGGCGGCGGTGGCGTTGCCGCTGTCGATGGCCGCGGCAAGGGCAGTTGAGTTCTGCACGCGATGCACCGCCTGTGTGACATCGCCGCCGGTGGCCGCCTCGTGATAGATGCGTGTGGCGACCTCGCCGAGCGTGCTGGCGACCGTGGCGGCGCAGCTTACGGCGGACGCGGGCGACGTCGCGGAAGAGCCACCGCTGGAAGAGCCACCGCTGGTGCCCGTGACGGCAAGCGCCGTAGCCGTCGAGGCACCGTGTGTGGCCGAGCCACAGCCGGCGAGCAGTCCAAGCGCCAGAAGCAGAGATAGGAGCCGGCCAAGACGCCGGCTCCTATCCAGGATGAAGGGGGGGCTGCCTTGAGATCTCACTCTCCCAAGGTTAGGCCCGTGTGGTCAGGGTCGTGTCAGACGCCCTTACTCTTACGACTTTTTCTTGCCTCCCTTCTTGTTGTTGCCCGCCTTCTTGCTGCCTTTCTTGCCTTTGGCGGGCTTGACCGGCTTGGGGTTCAGCCGAGTGTTGCCCGAGGAGGCGTCCGGCGGACAGCCTTTCGGGCGGCCCAAATCGAATGGCCCGGAGATTGCCTGGGTGACGACGCCCTTTTCCAGATACGCATAGGCGACCGTCAGCAGCGGATCGACGCGCGGCTCCTTGCACAGCTTCGTGCCGATCGAGAACTGGCCGGTGATCGTCTCGTACCCCGCCTTTGCCGAGCCCACGCAATTAAGCGCGTAGCCGGGGAATTCTCCGGCGCAGGAGAACGTGTCGGTCAGCGGCTTGCCGGTCGCATTGGAGGTCACCGCCGGCTGGCCCTGGACCCCGGTTACGGGGACCTGCGACTGCATCTGGTAGCCGGTGATCGGACCGGTGCAGTAGAACGTGTACTTCACCTGCTGTTCTTCGTTGCCCGCTTCGGGTTCGCCGGCGGCGATGCTACCGAGGCAGTTGGCGTTGTTGGGGTTGGTTTCTTCGGCGTGGCCGATCGCCGGAGTCGCAAGCGACAGGGCGAGGTAGCCCACGATCGCGGCGAGCCACCATGTCGCTTTGCGGTGGGCTGCTGGAAATGCGTGCAACGGGGGTCTCCGTTCGTTGGTTGATGGGTCTGTCATCGCCGCAAGAGCTTTTCGAGGCTCTGCTTCGGTGCAGTGGGGGTGAAGGTCGCCGAGGACTTGACGCCGGCCTTCGCAAACGGCGAGATCAGCAGCACGCCGGCGGGCGGCTGAGAGGTGAGCGTCGCGGTCGCCGTGCCCGCCGGCAGGCCGGTCGCGGTCGCGGAGGTGATCGACGCGAAGGTGACGACGATCAGACCGTTTTCGCGGTAGGCCGCCGTGGAGGTGATCGTAGGGAGCGAAGCCTTCAGGAATTCGTCGGCCACGCTCAGCGCGCCGGGTGTGTCCGGCGCACAGCCCGCGCTGGCGGCGCCTTCAGAGCAGGGGGGCTGGACGATCGTGTCAAGCAGTTGTGGCGGCATGCCGGCGATCAGCGCCGCATCACTCGCGAACGCGCTCCCATCGAGCGCCGACCAGCTGTTCAGCAGCGTGCCGGCAGGCACGGCTTGGTCGTCGATGTAGGGGGCGGCCGACGGCTGTGCGGCCGCTTCCGCGAAGCTGGAGCCCGCGAGCTCCATCAGCCAGACTTTCGTGACCGGCGCCACGCTTCTGGCTTTCGTCTTGTGAGTGCTCGTCGGAGTCGTCGAGGAGGGCGTCGTCGTTCCCGGTTCGCCGGAGGGCGTCGGGGACGCAGCGGCGCTCGTTGAGCGTTTGACGTGTTTCCTGCGCCCTGCGCCTGCACTCGCCTTCTCGGCTGAGGGCGTCGGCTGCGGCGTGACCGCCGGCGGCTGCACCGTGGCGGCGCTCGATCTAGCGCGGGCACCGGTCAGTCCGGGAAGCAGGGGCGCGAGCTGGCCCACGGCGAATGAGGCGCTGGGGGCTGGGCCGATCGCGGCGCCCGCAACGACGCCGATGGCGAGCATCGCGGCGGCGAGCGCAACGGTCGCGCGTGGCGAGGGCACGCGTAGGACGCCCGCCGCCGGGGGTGGGAAGGTCTGCGCGGGCGGCGCATCGGCTCGGGTGACGCGGGCCGAGAACGCGCCGGTCAGCGGCGTGCCGCCAGGGGATGTGGGGGTGTCGTGGTTGTTGCTCATCGTTGTGGACGGGTCAGGGCGGCGGTGATCGCCGGCCTTCGGTGGGATTTTCTCATAAAATACCTAATATCGATCAAGTCTATGCAGAATATGCTAGATTCGCTCGACCAAGTTGTCAACCATCCGAAACGGAGCCCCTGTCCATGAACGCAATACGTCGCCGTCTCTCCGTCGCCCTCGCGGTGACCGGTGTGCTCGGAGTTGCGGCGCCTGCGGCCGCCAACGCCACCGCACTGGTCACCATCAGTGGCGCGACGTCCTCCTATCCGCTCGTGTCGCTGCTCGCGGCCAAGTACGTGAAGCTGCACCCGCACAAGATCAGGTTCAAGATCACCCAGGGCGGCACGACCGTCGGCCTCAACGACGTCAAAGCCGGACACGTGACGATCGCCGACGTCGCCCAGGAACCGACGAGCGCTGACGCGGGCCTCGACTTCTACCCGATCGCCAAGTACGCGATCTGCGTCGTCACCAACAAGTCCAACCCAGTCAGCAACCTCACCGCGGCGCAGATCACCTCCATCTTCACCGGCAAGACGAAGGAATGGAGCTCGGCGCTCAGCGGCGCGACCGCCACCGGTCCGATCAACGTGTTCACCCGCACGTCCGTTGCGGGTGTGCTCACGAGCTTCAAGTCGCTGCTGCTCGAAGGCAAGAGCGTCGTCTCCAGCGCCACCGAAGAGGCTACCGAGGGACTGATGCGCCAGGCCGTCGAAAGCGCGCCTACGGGGATCGGCTTCCTGTCCAACTACCAGGCCAACAAAGGCGGCTTGAACGTCGCGAGCGTCGGCGGCGTAGCCTGCAACCAGACGACTGCCGCCTCAGGGCAGTACCCGGGCGTGTCGGTCTTCTTCGAGGTCACCAAAGGTCCCGCCACGGGAGGCGCCGCGGCGTTCATCAACTGGATCGACAAGTCGGCGCCCGCCAAGAAAATCATCGAAAGCCAGTGGGTTCCGGTCCCGGCCAGTTGATCGGCTGAGTAACCCCGACCGAGAGTGACTGGCATGGCCCTGGAGCGGCTGAAAAAGCCCTGGCCTGACCACCGCGCCGAGCGATTGCTCGGCGCGGTGTCGCTTTCGGTCGGCGTCGTGATCATCGCGATGATCGTGTTCGTCACGATCCGCGCGTGGCCGATCTTTCAGCACAATGGCTTGAGCTGGCTATTCGATGCCCACCCACCCGCGAGCCTCGAAGGCGAGGTATCGAGGATGAGCGCCGCGTCGTCCAGCCCGACGGCCGGCGACTACACGCTGAGCGCGTGGCCGGTGATCTACGGCACGCTGCTGACGACCGGCATGGCCGTGGTGCTGGGTCTCGTGCTGGCACTGCTGTCGTCGATCTTTATCGTCGAGCTGGCACCCGCGCGGGTCACGAGGGTCGTGATCCCGGTCGTACGCCTGCTGGCGTCGGTTCCGTCGGTGATCTATGGCCTGATCGGCATCCTCGTGCTCGTGCCCTACGTGGGCAACCACCTGGTCACCGAGCAGCAACGCAAGTCGATCCAAGGCACGGCCCAGCTGACCGGCGAAAGTCTTCTGGTGACGGTCGTGATCCTCACGGTGATGATCACGCCGATCATGATCGCGCTGATCTGCGAGGCACTCTCATCGGTCCCCTCCTCGTGGCGCGAGGGCGCGATCGCGCTCGGGCTCAACCCGCTGCGCGCGGTGCGCGCAGTGACGCTCAAGGCGGTCCGTCCGGCGATCGTCGCCGCGGCGGTGCTCGCGACCGCGCGCGCGCTGGGCGAGGCGGTGATGATCTCGATGGTCTCCGGCGGGAAGTTCTTCTCCCCGAGACTGGGCGACGGCGTCGTGTTCTTCTACGAGCCGCTGCGAACGCTCGCGTCGACGATCGTCGACTACCGCGAAGGATTGAGCTCGCCGCCGCTCGGTGCGACGATCTACGCGGTCGCATTCCTGCTGCTGTTCGCCGCGTTCGTGCTGTCCGTCTCGGGCTATCTCGTCAAGCTGCCGCTGCGCAAGTACCAAACACGCGGATGAGCACGACCGTCGCGACAGCATCCAGCGGGCGCGGACGGCGCTCCTCGCCGATGAGCTGGCGCTGGGGGGACAGGCTGGTGCTCGTGCTCGCGTGGCTCGCGGGGATCCTGCTGTGCGTGCTCGCCGCCGCGATCGTCCTCTATATGGGCTACCGCGGGATCCAGTACCTGCGCCCCGACTCGATCTTCAGTCGTCCGCAGCTCAGCACCGACCAGTCCGGCACCGGTGGCTTCCTCGACCCGTTGCTTGGCACGCTGCTGTTGACGGCGATCGGGGTCGCGCTCGCGCTGCCGATCGGGGTGGCGTGCGCGGTATGGATGACCGAGTACGGGCGTCCGGGTTGGCTCGCGCGCATCGTCGAGTCGAGCATCGAGATCGTCGCCGGCACGCCCGACATCGTGATCGCGATCTTCGGCCTCGCGGTCTTCCAGGTGTCGCTGCTCGCGCCGTTCTCGTTCACCTCCGAAGGCGGCGGCGTCTACGGCCGCTCGTTCATCGCCGCCGGAGCGATGATGTCGCTGCTCGCACTGCCGCCGCTGTACGCGGCCAGCAGGGACGGGCTGCTGGCGGTGCCCGGGCACATGCGCGAGGCGGCGTTCGCACTCGGCAAGACGCGCATCACGACGATCCGGCGCGTGCTCGTCCCCAACGTGCGCTCGAACATCGCCACCGGCGTCACGCTCGGCATCAGCCGCATCATCGGCTCGACCGCGATCGTGCTGATCCTGCTGGGCGGCTTCCTGCGCTTCGAACCGCAGGGGTCGGCTCCCGCCATCGACCTCCTGCGTGGAACGGGCTCGTCGCTGACGAGCTACATCTACTACAACTCCCCCGCCGGCGAAGGCGCAGCGCCGCAGAAGGCCTACGCGGCCGCCTTCGTGCTGCTGATCTTCGTGCTGGCGCTGAACCTGATCGTCGAACGGATCGGTCGCGCGCACGCTAGTTCGACCGGGCTTACCACCACCGCCGGGGTCGTGTAGGCGCGGCATCCTGGCAGGCCTTCCCAATTGCTTGGGAACCCGCTAATCTCAGTGGTCCGATGATCAATGTCGAGTCGATGGAGATAGTGCTCAATGAGCTCTAATGAGATGGTCCTCGATCCTTGGAGCTTCGCGAGCGACGGCGACGAGCAGCTGGTGGAGAGCGAGCCGCTGCGGAGCCAGGCGCAACCGAGCGAGCTGCTGAGTCAGGACGCAGCGGTGCCTCCCGTGCGTACGATCGTCCTCGACCGCCCGCCCGAGCCGGTCCGGCCCCCGGAGCAGCGCCAGGCGCTGCGGCCGGCCGTCAACACCGCCGGCCACGAGCGCCTGCGACTGGAGGAGGTCAGCGTCTCCTATGGCGGCGCCAGCAGCCTCGGTCGACGCGGCGCCAACGCCGTGCGCTCGGTCTCTCTCTCGATCCACCAGGGCGAGGTGCTGGCTCTGATCGGACCCTCCGGGTGCGGCAAGACCACGCTGCTGCGCACCATGAACCGGCTCACCGAGCTGACGCCGGGCGCCTGTCGCGGCGGGCGAATCCTGCTCGACGGCGAGGACATCCACGAGCTCGTGGACACGACGCTGCGCTCGCGCGTGGCGATGGTCTTCCAGCAGCCAAACCCCTTTCCGATGTCGATCTTCGACAACGTCGCATTCGCGCTGCGCGAGCAGGGCCGCAAGCGCCCCGGGCGCCGCGAGCTCGAGCCGCTCGTGATCGACGCCCTGCGCAGGGCAGGCCTCTATGACGAGGTCGCTGGCGACCTCGACCGTCCGGCGCTGCGCCTCTCCGGCGGCCAGCAGCAGCGCCTGTGCATCGCGCGTGCGATCGCGCCGCGGCCGGAGGTGCTGTTGATGGACGAGCCGTGCAGCGCCCTCGACCCGATCTCCACGGGCATCATCGAGGAGTTGATCGGCGAACTGCGCCGCGACCTCGCGGTCGTGATCGTCACCCACAACCTCGCCCAGGCGCACAGGGTCGCTGACAAGGTCGCGTTCATGTACCTCGGCGACCTGATCGAGTACGGGACGACGGCGGACCTGTTCGAGGATCCGCGCGCGGAGCGCACGCGCGAATACGTGCGTGGAGCCTTCGGATGAGACCCTCGCGATGAGCCTCGCCCCCGTGCCCTCCGAGAGCGTCACGTGCGCGAACTGCTCGGCCCCACTCGTCGCAGACCAGCGCTACTGCCTATCGTGCGGGCAGCCGTGCTCGCCGGTGCGACTCGCGTTCCTCGACGTGCTCGAGACCGAGCGCCAACCACAGCTCGGCGCGGGCGCCGTAAGCACGATGCCCGTCGCTTATACGCCCTACCTCGAGCCAGCGGCAGGACCCGCATGGCTGCGACGCTACGCGCCGCTGTTCGGCGTCGCCTCGGTGCTGCTGCTCGCGATGCTCATCGGCCTGCTCGTCGGCCACTGGGTGAGCGGGAGCAAAGGCGCGAGCGGCCCGACGATCGTCAAAGTCGAAGGTCTCGCCGGCACGCCGCTGGCGGCGACCGGCACGGCTACGCCCATAACGCCTATTACGCCGACGAGCACCGCGCCGAGCAAATCCGCCACCTCGACGAAGAGCGAAGAAGAAAAAGAACAGGCCGAAGCGAAGGCGGAAGAAAAGGCCGAAGAAAAAGCCCCGGCGAAAGCGGCCCCGGCCAAAGAACTCGACACCAAGGCCGCGAGCAAACTCGAACACTCGACGGGCAAGGCGAAAGAGAAGGAACTCAACAACCTCACGACGGCCCCGATAGCGGTCAAATGAGCGCACACGGCGGCAACGGCACGAATCCGTCCGCATCGGCCGAGTCCGCGTCGGCGGCCACGGGCGGGATCGTCCTGCCCGCCGGCGGGCTGCCCGCGCCGGCCAGCTCGATGTCAGAGCTGCGCCAGCGGCGGCTGGAGCTGGCCGAGCAGGTCGCCGCGCTCACATGGGATCTGGGTGGGCTCACGTACGAGATGGCCGTTCGTGACCACTACCGCCTTGACGTACTCGCCCGCCGAGCTGCCGAGCTGCAGGAGGCTGACGCCCAGCTGGGTGAGGTGCAGCGGCTGCTGTCCACCGCTGAGGCCGGTGTCCATGGTCAGTGCCGCTCGTGTGGCGCGGTGCACAGCCGTGGAGCTGCCTACTGCTGGCATTGCGGCGCCGGCCTGCTGGAGGAGGCGTGTCCGTCGGTTCTGGGCGAGTCAGGCTCTTCAACCTGATCGCATAACGTGGGTCCGCGTGAGGCGCTTTCCGCATGTGCTTTTGTCTTTTAGCCCGGCACTCGGAGCGGCGATCCTGCTCGCGGGAGCAGCCTTCGCGCCGAGCCGTGCATCACCCTCTGGGGTAGCAGTCGTCCGAGCCCGTTCAGGCGCCGCGCCGCGCGAAGGCTCGTGTCCGATCTTCCCTGCTAACAATCCGCTCAACCAGGACATCTCGCATGCTCCGGTCGATCCGCACTCGGCGGCTTATATAGCCGCGATTGGCGCGGGCGGACACCTGCACCCCGACTTCGGCACGAACCCGAGCTATGGCATTCCCTACACGGTCGTCGGCCCCCATCAACGCAAGGTGCCGATCAAGTTCACCGAATTCGGCGAAGAATCGAATCCCGGTCCCTATCCGGTCCCTCCTGAGGCACCGGTCGAGGGAGCAGGTGAAGAAGGTGATCGCCACGTGCTGGTCCTACAGCGAGGCAGCTGCAGACTGTACGAGCTGTACTCCGCGCGTCGCGACGCAGCTGGATGGGAAGCCGGCTCGGGCGCGATCTTCAACCTGTGCTCCAACGCCTTGCGTCCCGAAGGCTGGACCTCGGCCGACGCTGCCGGCTTGCCGATCTTTCCACTGCTCGTCCGCTACCCCGAGGTGCGGGCCGGGCAGATCGATCACGCCCTACGCATGACCGTAGAGCGCACGCAGCGCGGCTACATCCACCCGGCGACGCACTTCGCTTCAGACAGCTCCGACCCGGACCTGCCACCGATGGGCCTGCGTCTGCGGCTGAAGGCGAGCTTCAGCCTCGCTGGCTTGCACGGCGAGTCGCTGATCGTGCTACGCGCTTTGAAGCGCTACGGGCTGATCGTGGCCGACAACGGTTCGTCGTGGTACATCACCGGTGCGCCTGATCCTCGCTGGAACGATGAAGACCTCGAACAGATCAAGCGCGTCCCAGGATCAGCGTTCGAAGCGGTCCAGACCGGACCTATCCTCCACCGCGGTTAGGGCGGTCAGGGCTGAGGCTCAACCGGAGTGGCCGGCGGCGATGCGACCGGTTGGGCGACCGGCGGGGCCTGGACGGGCGCCTGCGGCTGCTGAGCGACAGGAGTGATCGTCGGCTGGTTGTTGGTCTCGCCGCTGATCGAATCCTTGAACTCACGCATGCCACTGCCCAGCGAGCGCCCGATCTCAGGTAAGCGCCTGGCACCGAATACGAGCAACAGGATCACGACCAAGAAGGCGATATGAATTGGGTTATCTAGTCCCATCACCCTCAGTCTACGACGTATCCAGGCGAATGGGATCACTTTTCTTTTGTCCGTCCAGCACTCGGCGCACCAGCTGTGTGGCGATCAACAGCATCAAGATGGCGAAGGCCACCCGCAGGACTGTGCCCGACAGGGCGTTTGCCAGCGCCACCCCACCCACGGCGCCTGCGATCGAGAGCACACCCATCAGCAGCGCGTCGGCCCGGCGCACGTTGCCGTAGCGGTCCTGACTGTAGGCGCCGACCAACCCGACCGGGACGATCGCCAGCAGTGAGGTGCCCTCGGCCTGGTGCTGGCTCAGGCCCACAAAGATCACGAGGCCCGGCACGAACAGCACACCTCCGCCCACGCCCAGCAGGCCTCCGAGCACGCCAGCGGCCACACCGATGATGATCGCGCCAGTCATTGCGTCAGCAGCTCGACCGCCGAAACCACCAGTACCGCGGCGAACAGCAGCGAGATCGCGCGTACGTCCAGGCGCTGCTGCAGCCATGTCCCAATCAGCACGCCGCCCACGGCGGGCACGCCAACCAGCAGCCCATCGAGGACGTGCACGTTTCCGTACACCCCCTGCACGGCGGCGGCGAAGCCGGCGATAAAGACGATCGCCGCCAGTGAGGTCCCTGTCGCCTCGCGCTCGCCATAACCCAACCAGAGCATGAGCAGCGGCACGATCACCGTTCCTCCGCCCACGCCAAACAGCCCGCTGAACAGACCAGCGGCTGTGCCGATCGCCACCAGCTTGAGCGGCCGGTCCAGCGGCCGATGTGGCGTTCGGCCGGTGGCTGAGTGCATCCTGTCAGCGGCCATGCACGGCGTGGGACCGATCAGCCACCATGCGCGCCATACTAATGCTCGTGTCCCCCGCTGCCACGCTCGTGGAGGCGCTCGAGCCGATTCGCTCCGACCCCACCCGCGCTGCGGTGCTGTTAGACATCGACGGCACCCTGGCGCCGATCGTCCGGCACGCCGCCGACGCGCAGGTGCCCGAGGCCACGCGCACGCTGCTGATCGAGATCGCCAAGCGTTATCGCGTCGTCGGCTGCGTGAGCGGCCGCCGCGCGGCCACCGCACGCCAGATCGTCGCGATCGGCACCATTGCCTATGTCGGCAACCACGGCGGCGAGCTTCTGCGTCCGGGAGCGACGCGCCCCGAGCTCGACCCAGATGTCGCCGCCTGGGCCGAACGCGTACGCGAGTTTGCCGCCCGCGTATACACCTCAGAGCACCAGCGACTGCGCGTGCGCAGCGAGGACAAGGACGCGATCGCAGCGTTCCACTGGCGCGGCGCCCCCGACGAGGAGGCTGCCGCCGCCGCGGTGAGAGGGATCGCCGAGCTGGCACTGGCCGAGGGCCTGGGGGTTCACTGGGGACGCAAGGTGCTGGAGGTGCGTCCGCCCGTGGGCCTCGACAAGGGCCTCGGTGTCGCGGCGCTGCTGCGCGGCGCCCCAGACCGCGCGGGCGCCCCTCTCGTCACCGCCGCTGTGTACGTGGGTGATGACACGACAGACCTCGACGCCTTCCGCGGGCTGCGCTCGCTCGTGCAGTCCGGCATGTTGGCCACCGCGCTGTGCGTGGCGGTCAGCTCCGATGAAGCGCCACCAGAGCTGGCGCTGGAGGCCGATCTCACAGTTGACGGCACCGGCGGCGTGCGCGAACTGCTCGAGGCGCTGCTATAGCCCGATCCAGTGCGCTTCGTCGACTTCCTCAAGACCACCGTTCTGCTCAGCGCTGGAGCGGCCACTGCGCTGGCCGCGGTCACGGTGCTCGCGGCCGGGAACCGCTCCGAGGCTCTACTCGTGCCGATCGCGGTGGGCTGGTGGGTGATCTCCGCCCTGATCGGCCTGCGCCTGGGTAGGCGGGCCGAGGCCAATCCGCCGATCGCGCGGCTGCTAGCCGGTGCGAAGGCGAGCTCCACGATGCCCGAGCACCGTCCGGGCGCAATTCTCCTCAACCGACTGTGGCCGCTCTTGGCGTTCACGCTGCTGTCCGGCGGACTGGCCTTCCTCGCTCCTCAGATACCGGGCATAGCCGCGGGTTTTGCGATTGTCTGGTCGCTTGCCTGGCGGCGCCAGGATGCGGCGGTGGCGGCGATTGAGGGACGCGACGGTGTGTGCTTCTATGTGCGCCGCACCTCCCCTGTGCGGCCGATGGCGCTGGAGCGCACTCCGGGCTTCAAGGCGCTGCGTCCCGAGCGCGTGAATGGAGCCGTCACCTGAGATGACCGACGGGGATGCGGCGGGAGTCGTCCGAGAGGCATGCTCACTCCTCCGGTCGCGCGCGACGTCCATGGATGCGGTGGACGTGCTTGTGGTTTCTCTGGGCTCGACCGGGGGGCTGCGTGCGGCCGACACCGAGTTGGCCGATTCGCTGCGGCGCGCTGGAGTGAGCGTAGTGGTCGCTCGGGCGTTGCCTCCACGCGCGGTTCGCACCCTAACCCTGACCGACCTCTCCTGGGCGCTCGCCGCCCGTCGTGCGGCTCGGGCCGAGCTGGCTCGCCGTACTCCAAGAGCGGTGATCTATTCAACTGTCACCGCCGCATTGTTTTGGCCGCGCTCGGGCGCCATCCGCTTCGACGCGCCGTCCGCGGGCAACCGGCCGGGGCGACACGGGCTATGGCAACGTCCGTTGGAGCGCTTGCGGTTGCGTCAAGCGCCACTGCTGCTTCCCTACAGCGATGGCGCTCTGCGCGAGCTGCGTGGTGGGGTCTCCCATGTCGATCGCGCGCTGGTCCTCCCGGTCGCGATCCAGGCCTCGGGACCACTGGCCGTCAACAGGGACATCGCTGCGATCACATATGCCGCGAACCCGGCGAAGAAGGGGATTGACCGCGTGCTCGATACGTGGAAGCGAGTCGGCCGGCCGTCCGAGGAGCTTGTCGTTGCCGGCATTACGCTTGAGGAGCTCAAGCGATCTGGACTGGAACTTCCGCGAGATGGCGTGCGGGTGACCGGCATGCTCGCTCCGGGGGAGTACCGAGCGCTGCTACGCCGTGCTCGGGTGTTTGTCTGCGCACCGCGCCGTGAGGACTACGGTCAAGCGCAATTGGAGGCGCTAGCCGACGGCTGTCGGCTCGTCACGACACCCGCGCCGGGGCCCTATGCGGCGTTGCCGATCGCGCGCGCCCTCGACCCGCGTCTGGTGAGTGAGGATCTTGGCGCCGCGCTGCGTGTTGCGCTGGATGACCCTGCGCCAGACTACGCCGCCCGCGCGGGAGAAGCGCTGGGCCCGTTCAGGCGCGACTCGGTCGATCATCTCATCGCCAAGGAGCTATTGCCGCGGCTGCTTTCCTAGCTTCTCGAGCTGCGCCCACGACCACGTATTGGCAACGTCATGCTTGCTCAGCCACGCTCGGCGAGCGGTCGCAACTCCCCAGCGCATGTTCTGGAGCGTTTCCGCGCGGTGAGCGTCGGAGTCGATCACAATCCGCACGCCCGCGCGGACGGCGGCCCGGGCGTGCACATCGGACAGGTCGCGCCGTTTCGGGTTGGCGTTGATCTCGAGCATCGTTCCCGTCCGTGCCGCCGCGGCGAACACTGCATCGAGGTCGATCGCGTATGGCTCGCGCCGCTCGATCAGCCGGCCCGTCGGGTGGCCGATCGCGTTCACCAGTGGGTGCTCGATCGCGGTGATCATCCGCTCGGTCATCGCCCGCTCTGAGGCGCCAAAGGCCGTGTGCACACTCGCGATGACCCAGTCGAGCTCGCTCAGCAGCTCGTCCTCGTAGTCGAGTGAGCCATCGGGCAGGATGTTCACCTCGCTGCCCGCCAGTAGCTCGATGCCCTCCACGCGCGCGTTCGCCGCGCGCACCAGCTCGATCTGATGGCGCAGCTGCTCCGGCGAGACGTCGTTGCCGAAACCGTGGGAAGCCGAGTGGTCGGTGATTGCCAGATACTCATACCCGCGCTCACGCGCGGCGAGACCCATCTCCTCGATCGTGTTGCCTCCGTCGGAGGCGATCGTGTGGCTGTGCAGGTCGCCGCGGATGTCCCCGAGCTCGATCAGCTCTGGCAGACCGCTTCCCCCCTCGAGCTTTGCCGCCTCCAGCTCGCCACGATTCTCCCTCAGCTCGGGCTCTATGTAGGCAAAGCCGAGCAACGTGTAGACGTCCTCCTCGCTCACGCATGTGTGCGTGGTCCCGGTCGCGTCTTCGAGCACGCCGTACTCAGACACGTGCATGCCTTGGCGCACGGCCGCTTCGCGCAGCGCCGCGTTGTGAGGACCGGAGCCGGTGAAGTGCTGCAGCAGGTTGCCCAGCTGCTCAGGCCGCGCGATCCTCAGGTCGACCGCCATGCCCGAGTGCGTGCGCGCTCTGGCCCCCGCCTTGCCAGCCGAGCTGACCGACTCGATCTCCTCCAACTTGCCCAGGCTCTTGGCAAGCGTCGTCGGGCGGCTGGTGGTGGCGATCAGGTCGAGATCCTTGACGCTGTCGGCCTGCCGGCGAGCAGAGCCGGCGAGTTGCACATGTGTGCCAGGACCGCCGATGCGCTCGAGGCCGGCCGCCAGCGCTTCGCCTATCTCGACCGCTCTCGCCAACAGGACACGGGGTGGCGCGTGGCCGCTGGGCTGGGCCTCCATGGTCTCCAGCGCCGCGAGCACGCTCGTCTCGAACTTGGGCCCGAGTCCCCGTATGCCCCGCAACTTCTGGTTCTCGGCCGCCGCGCGCAGCGCTTGGAACGAGTCGATGCCGAGCTCCACATGCAGCAGCCGCGCACGCTTCGGCCCGAGGCCCGGAAGCCTGGTGATCTCGACCAGCCCGGGCGGGAACTTCGCCCTCAGCTTCTCCGTCGCTGGGATCGTCCCGGTCCGGTCCAGCGTCTGGATCTTCTCCTGCAGCGTCTTGCCGATCCCTGCCAGCTCGGTCGCGCGACTCTCGCGCGCCAGCGCCGCGACGGACACGGATGCCTCGCGCACCGCCTTGGCCGCGTTGCGGTAGGCCAGCACACGGTGGACGATCGCTCCGTCCAGCTCGTACAGATCTCCCAGTTCCTCGAAAGCGTCGGCGATTGCAGCGTTGGACAACTTCACTGCTATGTAGGGTACGGCGACTTATGACCGGCGCGGCGTGGCTCATCCTCCCGACCTACAACGAGGCTGAGAACGTCGAGGCCATCGTCCTCGCCGCGGGCGAGGTACTTGCTAGCGCGGCGCCCGAGGGCTTTCGCGTGCTTGTCGTCGACGATGGCTCGCCCGACGGCACGGGTGAGATCGCCGATCGTCTTGCGGCTCAGCACGGCTGGGTGGAAGTGCTCCATCGCAGCGAGAAGGAAGGCATCGGCCCGGCCTATCTCGCCGGCTTCCGCCACGCCCTCGACCACGGCGCCGGGTATGTGATGGAGATGGACTCCGACTTCTCCCACGACCCCGCCGATCTTGCCCGTCTGCTGCAGGCAGTCCACGGTGACGCCGATCTGGCGCTGGGCTCACGCTACGTGCCGGGTGGCGGTGTGACCGACTGGGGGTTGTTGCGGCGCTTCGTCAGCGAGGGCGGCTCGACTTATGCGCGCCTCGTGCTTGGCCTGCATGTGCGCGATCTGACCGGCGGTTTTAAGTGCTTTCGCCGCGAGGTGCTCGAAGCGATCGACTTCGACACCGTGCGCTCCCAGGGTTATGCCTTCCAGGTCGAGCTCACCTACCGCGCCGTTCGTGCCAGCTTTAGCGTGGTCGAGGTTCCGATCGTCTTCCGTGACCGGCAGCGGGGGCAGAGCAAGATGTCGTGGCGGATCGCCGCCGAGGCGATGTGGCTCGTGCCGCTACTGCGCTTCAGGTAAAGCGCTCGCCGGCCGATGCAGAGGCGATGGACGCCTCGGCCTATGCGTTCGCCCACGGCGTGCGCCACACTCGCGCGACGTTGCGCGCGTGGCAGCGAGCTCCCGGCGCCGTGTTCGGGCGATGGGTTGCCGGCTCGGCCGTGGCCGCGACCGGCCTGCTCCTCGCCGTCTTGCTCGTTGCCTCGCTGGATGGCGGCTATCAGCAGGTCATCACCCTGCAGCCGCCGTTCGCGGTAGGCAACGGCGCCAACGTCCTCAACGTTCTACGCAGCAACATGCTTGTGCTTGCCCTGCACGCGATGGCGTGCGTCGCTGGGTTCATCGCGGGCAGCTCGTTGCCGTTGCAGGCGGAGCATCACCACGGGCTCTCGCGCTGGGTGCATGAACACGGCGGGCGTATCGCGATTGCGTTTGTCGTGTGTGCGACCACCTTCTCGCTCAGCGCGCAGGCATACTTGATCGGACATACCCTCGCCGGCGTGTCGCACTTCCTGCGGGTCTCGCCCGCGCTGCTGCTGCTGGGCGTGCTCCCGCACGCAATCCCCGAGCTGGTCGCGCTGTTCCTGCCGCTGGCTGCCTGGATCATCGCCAGCCGCCGTGGGGAGTGGGAGCAGTTGCTTGCCGCGACGTTTGTGACCGTTGCCGCAGCGGTGCCGATCCTGGTGGTCGCGGCGTTCATCGAGGTCTACATCTCCCCGCATCTGTTCACGGCGTTGACGGGCATCCACCCTCCGATCGTCCGTAACTCGGAAGGCTGGGTCGTCACGATCCACTGACGGTTGACCGGTGCGTTTGCCGTGCTTCTCCGAGATAGGCACTACACTTTGTATAGTTAGGGAGGCAAGCGATCAAGGGAGACCCCATGGCAGGCACTCTGAACCAAGTTACCGACACCAACTTCGACGCCGAGGTCATCGAGGCTGAGGGCCCTGTGCTCGTCGACTTCTGGGCGCCCTGGTGCGGTCCCTGCCGCGTCGTCGCCCCCGTGCTCGAGGAGATTGCCTCCGAGCGCCCGGACCTGCGGATCGTCAAGCTCGACATCGACGAGAACCCGCAGACCGCGGCCCGCTTCCAGGTGCTGTCGATCCCGACGATGATCCTCTTCAAGGGTGGATCACCCGTCAAGACCGTGATCGGGGCCTACCCGAAGAAGAAGCTCGAGGCGGAGCTCGAGCCCGCCCTGGCGACTGCCTGATCGGCGGTGATCTGACCGCGCGGCGGGGCGGCGCCGATAGGCTCAGCTGCGCTCTACCCGACGCAGAGCGATGGCCAGCTCCAGGCTGTCGACCTTGGTTTGCTCTGAATAGTCCATCGCGGCGGCCGCCGTGTCGTCGCCCAGCAGCAGCTTGATCGCGAGCGTCTCTCCGACCAAGTACTCACGGTGGGTGCCCGCCGCCGCGATGAGGGCAGGGTCGCCCGCGAGGGCGAGCTCGATGCGGTCCTCGACCTGTAGGCCAGCAGTCTTGCGCGCGTTTTGCACCGTGTGGACGATCTCGCGGGCGTGGCCCTCCTGGCGTAGGTCGTCGTCGATCGCCAGGTCCAGCGCGACCGCATGGGCGCCCTCGCGCTCGACGCTGTAGCCCTCAGGCGCGCGCATCGTGAGGATCACATCCTCGGCTGAGAGCATGTGCTCGCGACCTGCGACCGTTATCCCGATTCCGCCGCTCTGGTTGTCGTGACCACCCTCACCGCGACCATCGCGGCTGCTGTCACCGCCATGGACCAGATCCCCTTCACGCACGGCCGCGGCCACCCGCGCTGGGTCCAGCGCCGCGATCGCCTCGGCCGCCAACGGCATGTCCTTGCCGAACACCGGTCCCAGCGTCCTGTAATTGGCCTTGATTTCGTAACTGCCCAGCTCCTCCGCGGCCGCCACAAAGCGCACGCGCCCGACGTTCAGCTCTTCGCGCACGATGTCCGCCAGCCGTTCGATCGCCGCACGCTCGCGGCCGTCCGCCACCACGACAGCCTCGCCCAGCGGCTGGCGCACCTTGATCTTGGCCTTGCCGCGCGCGGCCAACCCCAGACGCACTGTCTCTCTCGCGACCGCCATCGCCTCCTCCAACTGCTCGTCGCGCACCGGCAGGGCGTCGCCCGCGGGAAAGTCGCACAGGTGCACGCTCGCCAGTGAGCCGTCGAGATTGTCGTAGATCTCATCGGCGATGAACGGGCAGAAAGGTGCCAGCAGCTTTGCGACCGTCAGCAGACACTCTCGCAGCGTGGCGAAAGCAGCGTGGTCGCCGTCCCAGAAGCGCCTGCGCGAGCGGCGGACATACCAATTCGACAGCTCGTCCACGAGCTCCGCGATCGCTCTTCCGGCTGTCGTCGCGTCGTAGGCGTCCAAGCGCTCGGCGACCAACTCGGCTGTGCCGGCTGTGCGTGACAGCGCCCATCTGTCAAGGGCGTTCTCCGGGCTTGCTGCTGTCTCCGCCGAGCTCAGCTGATCCGCGCAGGTGCGCGCGTAGAGGACATAAAAGAAGTACGTAGACCACAGCTGCTTCAAAAACAGCCGCACTCCCTCGCCGATCGTCTCCTCAGAGAAGCGATATCCATCCCATGGCTGCTTCGAAGTGAAGAAGTACCAGCGGAAGGCATCGGCCCCGTACTTGTCCAGCACCTGCCACGGCTCGACGGCGTTGCCCTTGGACTTCGACATCTTCTGCCCGTCCTCGTCGAGGATCAATCCGAGGCAGACAACGTTCCGGTACGGCGCCTGATGGTCGAAGGGCGTCTCTTGGCCAAGCAATGTCGCGACCGCGAGCAACGAGTAGAACCAACCGCGCGTCTGATCCTGGGCCTCGCAGATGAAGTCCGCGGGGAAACGTTGCTCCAAGACGTCGGAATGCTCGAAGGGGAAGTGGCGTTGGGCGAAGGGCATTGCGCCGGAGTCAAACCACACGTCGATCACCTCCGGCACACGTCGCATCGGCTGCTCGCAGCCATGTTCGGTGCACGGGAACTCGACCTCGTCGACGAACGGGCGATGGTGGTCCTCCAAGCCGCCGTCCGGCAGTTGCGCGAGGTCGGCGAGCTCACCGAACGAGCCCACCACGTGCACGTGGCTCCTGCCACAGCGCCACACCGGCAGCGGCGTGCCCCAATAGCGCTCGCGTGAGAGCGCCCAGTCGACGTTGTTCTGGAGCCAGTCCCCGAACCGCCCATGCTTGACATGCGGCGGGTACCACTCCACCGTCTCGTTCGCCGCGAGCAGCTCGTCGCGGAGCTTCGTCGTCGCGATGTACCACGACGGTTTCGCGTAGTACAAGAGCGGCGTGCCGCAGCGCCAGCAGTGGGGGTAGGAGTGCTCGTAATCCTCCACCCGCAGCAGCAGCCCGCGCGCGTCGAGGTCTGCGATCAGCTCTTTCGTCAGCTCCGGGTCCTTGACGAAGCGGCCCTCCCACGAGTTGCCGTCGCGGTCACTCACGCGAGCGTCGTAGGTGCCGTCCGGCCTGACCGGGTTATACAGCGTGTGCGGTTCGTCGCCCCGGAAGATTCCCGCCGCCGCCGCCACGCGGTAGTCGTCCTCGCCAAACGCCGGCGCCAGATGCACGATGCCCGTGCCTTCCTCGGTCGTGACGAAGTCATCCGCGAGGATCTCCGAGCCGCCCGGCATGCGATCGTTGAGCGTGAAGATCGGGCCGCGGTAGCTGCCGTAGCGCTCCACCAGCTCCTCGCCGCTGAAGTGCTCGACCACTTCCGCCTGTTCGCCCAGCACCGCGGCGACACGATCTGACACGAGCACGAAGTGCTCGTCGCCGAGGCGAGCGCGCGCGTAGCTAGCCGTGGGGGACACCACGAGCGCCACGTTTCCGGGCAGCGTCCACGGCGTCGTCGTCCACACCAGCAGCTTGTCTTCGCTGTCCGCTCCGCGGTCGTTTGTGACTGGCAGCTGCAGGTAGACGCTTGGATCGACGACGTCTTTGTAGCCCTGCGCGACCTCGTGCGAGGACAGCGTCGTCTCGCAGCGCGGGCAGTACGGGCTTACCTTGTGGCCTTCATAGAGCAGCCCGCGGCGATCGATCTGCGACAGCGCCCACCAGACCGACTCGATGTAGCTCTCGTCCAGTGTGCGGTAGGCGTCGTCGAGGTCAAGCCAGAAGCCGATCCGCTCGGTCAGCCTGTTCCACTCCTCCAGGTATGTGAAGACCGACTCGCGGCAGCGCGCATTGAACTCGCCGATCCCATACTCCTCGACTTCCGCCTTCGATTTGATCCCCAGCTCCTGTTCGACGGCGATCTCGACCGGCAGTCCGTGGCAGTCCCAACCGCCCTTGCGCTCCACGCGATGGCCGCGCATCGTCTGAAACCGCGGGTAGATGTCCTTGAACACGCGCGAGAGCACGTGATGCGAGCCCGGCGGACCGTTCGCGGTCGGGGGGCCCTCGTAGAAGACCCACTGCTTGGCGTCCGCCCGCAGGCGCAGCGACTCTGCAAACACGTCGCGCTCTTTCCAGCGCTCCAGCACTTCGAGCTCGAGCGCTCCCAGCTCCTGACGAGGATCGACCTCGCGGCGTGGGATCAGAGAGTTTGGCGATGGAGGGGTCACGGGCGGCCAATTGTAGGTGGGGCCTCCCGCGGGTCCTTACGATGCCACTATGAGGCTTCGCCTCTACCACCACCCCGATGGCGCGCGCGTGGCCTACCGAGAGTTCGGTGCCGGCCCGCCGCTCGCGCTGGTGCACTCCGGGCTGCTCTCTCACAAGGAGTGGGAGCCTGTGGTCGAGCAGCTCTCAGACCGCTTCCGCGTGGTGCTACCCGACCTGCCGCTGCATGGGGACTCCGAGGACCGCCCACGCCATCCCTATACGCTCGACTGGTTCGCCGAGGTTCTCGGGGGGTTTGCCGCCGAGGTGCTCGGACCCAGGCCCCTGATCGGTGGGCACGACGCCGGCGCAGAGATCCTCCTGCATGCAGCCCTCACCGGTCGCATCCGCCCGGGACGACTGGTGCTGATGTCCAACCGCCTTCACATGCCACCGGAGCATGCGGGGCTGCGCATGGCTTGGCGTGCGACGACACGCGCCGCGGCTGTCCCTGGGCTCGATCGCCTGCTCTCTCACGGCACCCGTGCCCTCTTCACCCCCGAGCGTGGCCTGCGTCTGTCAGTCCGCGCAAACCCCGCGGCTTGCGACCTCGTGCGTCACGCCTTTGCCGACGTCCCCGGCAACTCGAGTCTCGCGCGCTCGTGGGCAAAGTGCGCGCGGACATGGCCGCGTGGCGCGCAGGCCCACCTGCTCGACCTCTATACGCGCCTCGATATGCCTGTGCTGTTGCTATGGGCCGACCACGACCCGCTGTACCCGCTCGCGGGGGCGGAAGAGGCGTTGCGGCTGCTGTCCGATGGACAGCTGCGCGTGCTCGCGAGCACCGGCTTCCTGCTGGCCTACGATGACCCGGTTGGGCTGGCGCGGGAGCTGGCAGCGTTCTGCGGATAGGGTTTCTCCTCGCCAGCAGCGACAAAGGAGAGCAAAAATGCCGGACAAGCAGCTATGGGGTGGCGAGACCGCCAAGGCCGTTGAGAACTTCCCGATATCGGGTGAGACGGTGCCAGCGTCGGTCGTGCGCTGGCTGGCGCGCGTGAAGGGCGCCGCGGCGGTCGTCAACGGGGAACTGGGGCTGCTCGACAAACGCCGCGCCGGGCTGATCTCGAAGGCCGCCGCGGAGATCGCCGCCGGCCGGCACGACGGGCAGTTCCCGATCGACGTATTTCAGACCGGCTCGGGCACCTCCACGAACACCAACGTCAATGAGGTCATCGCTGCCTTGGCGGGCGACAATGTGCACCCCAACGATCATGTCAACATGGGGCAGTCCTCCAACGACGTCTTCCCCTCGGCTGTCCATCTCGCCGCGCTCGACATCGCCCAGAACGAGCTACTGCCCGCTTTGAAGCTTTTGGAGCGTGCCTTTGCCAAGAAGGCAAAGAGCTTCCAGAACGTCGTCAAGGCCGGGCGTACCCACCTGATGGACGCGGTGCCGGTCACCTTGGGCCAAGAGTTCTCAGGCTACGCCGCGCAGATGACGCTCGGGCAGGAGCGCGTGCAGGCCACGCTTGTGCATGTCGGGCAGATACCGCTCGGCGGGACCGCCACCGGCACCGGCCTGAACACACATCCGCGCTTTGCCGAAAAGGTGCGCGCGCGCCTGAAGCGCGAGTCTGGCCTCAAGCAGATCGCCGCGCCGCTCGACCCGTTCGAGGCGCAAGGCAACCGCGACGCGCTTGTCGAGCTCTCCGGTGCGCTGAAGATCCTGGCGGTCTCCCTCACAAAGATCGCCGGCGACCTCGCGTTGATGGGCTCCGGTCCGCGCGCGGGCATCGGCGAGCTGTTCCTTCCCGAGCTACAGAAGGGCTCCTCGATCATGCCCGGCAAGGTCAACCCGGTGATCCCGGAGGTTGTCCTACAGGTCTCCGCGCAAGTGATCGGCAACGACACGGCTATCACCGTCGGCGGTATGCAGGGCCAGTTCGAGCTCAACGTCCGCATCCCCCTGATCGCGCGCAACCTGCTCCAGTCGCTGCACCTCCTGTCCAGTGCCTCACGCGTGTTCGCCGAGAAGTGCGTTGACGGTATCGAGGCGAACAAGGAGGGCACCGCCGCCTCGGCGGGAGCGACGCTCGCCGCCGCCACCGCGCTGAACGGCGTGATCGGCTACGACAAGGGCACGACGATCGTCAAGAAGGCCACCGACTCCGGTCGCCCGCTACGTGAGGTCGCCTTGGAGGAGGGGGTCGACGCGAAGCTCTATGACGCGACGATCGACCTACGCAAGATCGCGCGGGGAAACCGGTAGAGGGGCGAAACCATGCCCTCACCGGCCGCTTGCGCTGGTGGAGCGACTGCTGTGCGTCACTACACGCCGGGCAGCGCATTGAACAACCGCGCGACCATGCCGACAGCGGGCTTGGGGCTGCCCTCGTAGGTGAAGAGGCCCTTCTGGTTGAGCCCTTCGATTAGCTTCACGTGTGGCAGCTTTGCGTGAATCGAGCCGCCCTCGAAGGTGGGGGTCAGCGGGTAGTCGCGCAGGTCCCAGATCAGCATCCCGCTGAGCTCCGGGTCGCTCTCATAGACCGCTATGTGACGCGCGAGCAGGCGTGACTGAAAGCCGTAGCTGCCGGGACTGCCGGCGGGGTTGAGTGTGTTCGATTCGGCACCGAACTCACTGATCATCAATACCTTGCCGGCGAACGTGCGCTGCATCGCTGCAAGCCGTGCGCGCATCATCGCGTCCTGCTGTGAGGGTGTGTCCTGTGGATAGTCATACCAGCCGGAGTAGTCGGTCTCGGCGACCGCGTCGATCCCGCGATAGAGCGAGCCGGGGCGGGTGGGTGGATGGTCTCCCCAGACGTCGACCGCGACTATACGGGTCGGGTCGTGGGCATGCAGCCATCGCGTGAGTGTCTGTATGTAGTTGACCTCGTCGCCGTCGCGGCCGTTGCCGGCGATCTCGTCGACGAGGTTCCAGGCGAAGATCGACGGATGCAGCTCGGCCGCGAGCGCGGCGGTGCGCGCCTGCTGCTCGGCTGCGGCCAGGAGCGAGGGCGTGCTCGAGTACCAGTTCCCCGCTCCTTCGACTGGGCCGATCCCTTGCCACACGATGATCCCGGAGGCGTCGAGACGTTCGAGCAGCGCTGGGTCGAGCGGGTGCTGGGAGCGGACCGCGTTCGCCCCGATTTCCTTGAGCTCGCGCACGAGCATGTCCTCATCGCCCGGTGTCAGCGCATCGCCATGGCCGCGTGCGTCCTCCTGGATCGACGCGCCGTGCAGCTGCAGGCGCTCGCCGTTGAGGTACATGCGCCCGGCAAGCCACGTCAGCTGGCGCAGGCCGACGCGCGCTGAATAGCTGCTCTCCCGGCCAACCGCGAGCGTCAGGTCATACAGGTTGGGGCTGCCTGGTGCCCACAGGGCCGGGTTCTCGGCGACCACTGTCGTGTTGAAGCTCACCGTCTGTCCGTGTGCGACCGTCCGGCCCGCGAAGCTCATCGGGATCGTCTGCGTGCCGTTGATCAGCGCCCCTTCGGGGGCGATCGTGCGCGACGGCCCGTGGTTGCGCACTTCCACGCCCACACGCACGGTGGCCTGGACGGCGTCTGGCCCGTCGGGCTGAAGAGTGGTTTGGATGGTGGGGTCGAGCAGCTCACTTTCCCCGATCGCCCGCACACTCACCTCGCCGTCGAGCCCGCCCCAGTTGAACCACGTGCGGTGAAAGCCCTCTATCGACTGCTCGGCCGGGTCGCGCCAGTCGACACGCACCACGACCGTGTGCGTGCCCGCCCCGAGTTGGGCGCGCGCTTCGAACGGCAGATAGGAGCCCCTGTGCGTTCCGGCCGCGTGGCCGTCGATCCACACGTTTGCCTGGTAGTTCGCCGACTCGAAGCCCAGCGCATAGATTCCGGCCTGCGGCGCCCTGAAGGTCGTTCGGTACCAGGCGACAGAACCTTCGTAGTTGCGCTCGCCCGCTGGCCCAGTGAACTGGGTGGGGTCGACGACATTGGGAACGTTCACCACGCTGCCGCTGAACCCGCCCCGCTGCCAGTCGTGTGCGAGGCCGTGGTTGGCCGGATCCAAAGCGAGTGTCCAGCGCGTAAGCGCTGTGCGGCCGCCCGGGCCTTCGGTGATCAGCAACTGGCTGGGTGGCGCCTGCGCTGCGGTCTGAGTGGCTGCGAGCGCCACACAGGTCGCTATGCCAGCAAATGCTGTCTTTCTGAAGGGCCCGAGCACGAGTCGGTCATTGTGACTGGCGTGCCTAGCATCCGCTCCAGTAGGAGGCGCGCGCCCGCCTTGGAGAGGGGTTCGTTGAGGTTGCCGCACTTCGGCGATTGCACGCATGAAGGGCAGCCGCTCGCGCATGGGCACTCGGCGATCAGCCGATACGCGTCGCGGCACAGCTCCTCGAAGCGCGCGAACGCGGTGCGCGTGATGCCAATCCCGCCGGGGTGGCCGTCGTAGACGAAGATCGTCGCGCCCTGCGTCTGTGGATGGAGGTTGGTGGACAGTCCGCCGATGTCCCAGCGGTCGCACATCGCGATCAGCGGCAACACTGCGATCTGGGCGTGCTCGGTGGCGTGCAATGACCCCAGCAGCGACTCCATCGAGAGTTCCCGTGCGAGCTCGGCGGCGTCGAGCTCGAACCACAGCGCCTGTGTGGAGAAGCTCGTCGATGGCAGGTCCAGCGCGATGATGTCGACCTGGGCATGGTCGGAGAGGCGCCTGCGCTGGTAAGCCAGGACGGTGTCAGTCACGCTCACCTCGCCGAAGGACAGCGTCACCCCGAGCGATTCGCGCCGGTCGAGCAGGCGCACAATCTCAGTATCCGTGTCGCGCTTGGGCTGCGTGTACCAGTCGCCGTCGAACGGGCTCACCAGCGCGCGCCTGTGCTCGAGATCCAGCTCGCGCACTTCGTAGGAGCGCCCCTGGTGCAGGTAGATTGCACCCTGATGGATGGTCGAGTGAGCGCGGGCGGCCTCGGTCGAGCCGAGCAGCTCGCCTGAAGACACGTCCACGATCGCAAAGCTCTCCGGAGACGCGGAGCGCAGCGACACCTCAGCGGCAGGGTAGCTCTCCGGCTGGCGCAGAACATACGTGCTTGCCGGCACCTTGCGACGGCGCAACTTGCCTTCGCTCGCCAAAATTTCCGCGTGAGACTCCCAATGTGGGCCCAAAAAACGCGCATCGCTACTCGACAGGTCACCCTCGTGTGCGGCGCACTGTAGGTGCGCCCGGTAGATCAAGGGGCTCTCGTGATCGAGAATCGCGGCCTCCACTGGGCGGTCGAGGAAGTCTTCAGGGTGGCGGCAGAAGAACTGGTCGAGCGCGTCCTCACCCGCCACATACACCGCCAGGCCACGGCCGCGCCGGCCGGCGCGGCCCCACATCTGGCGCAGCGAGGCGACGGTGCCGGGGAACGTCACGACGACCGCCGCGTCCAGCTCGCCGATGTCGATGCCGAGCTCCAGTGCGTCGGTCGTGATCACCGCGCGCAGCTCGCCAGTCATCAGGCGCGCCTCCAGCTCGCGTCGCTGCTGGGCGGTATAGCCGGCGCGGTAGGGGACCACGAGCTCGGCCAGCTCCGGATTGGAGTCCGTCAGGTCCTGTTTGACGAGCCGCGCGAGCACCTCCACACCCTTGCGCGACTTCATGAAGCAGATCGTGCGCGCGCCGTCGCGCGCGAGCCGTGCGAGCAGCTCCGCCGCCTCGCC
This sequence comes from Solirubrobacteraceae bacterium, assembly GCA_036744995.1. GTDB lineage: Bacteria > Actinomycetota > Thermoleophilia > Solirubrobacterales > Solirubrobacteraceae > Palsa-744. The sequence goes on from DAIOGX010000005.1 coordinate 42,466, forward strand.
GAGCGCGGAGCGGCGCGTGCCCAGCTTCTCGTCGGTCAGCGGCGGGTTCCACACAGCTATGCGCCTGTGCGGGGTGGGCGAGCCGTCCTCGTCGATCAGGCCTACGTTCTCGAGGCCGGTCAGGCGTTCGGCCAGCTCGACCGGGTTGGCGATCGTGGCCGACGTCAGCAGGAATGTTGGGTAGGACCCATGGATGGCAGCGACGCGCTGCAGCCGGCGCAAGACATTCGCTACGTGGGAGCCAAACACGCCGCGATAGACGTGTGCCTCGTCGATCACCACGATCGCCAGGTTCTCGAACAGATCCCTCCATACGGTGTGATTGGGCAGGATGCCCATGTGCAGCATGTCCGGGTTCGTCAGAACCACGTTTGCGCTCTCGCGGATCTGCGCACGTGCCTCGCGCGGCGTGTCGCCGTCATAGATCGCCGGACGCACGCGCTTAGTCAGGCCGAACGAAGCCAGCGCGCGCGCCTGGTCTTGGGCGAGCGCCTTAGTCGGGTAGAGGTAGAGCGCGCGTGCGCGCGCCTGCTCGCAGAGTATGTGGAGCGTCGGCAGGTTGAAGCACATCGACTTGCCCGAGGCAGTGCCCGTGGTGACGATCGCCGGGCCAGCTGTGGCTGCGTAGATCGCCTGCGCCTGATGGGAGTAGAGACGCTCGATACCCAGCCGTTTGAGTGCGGCGAGCACTTCCGGGTGAAGCTCCGCTGGAGGTTCTACAAGTCGTGCCGAGCGGGCGGGTCCAGATCCTTCGTGCGCCTCGCGTATGAGCCGCCCATCCTCGCGTCCGGCGTCCAGTAGCGCGCTCCACGGCTCGATCGTGCGTTCTTTCGCCACGGGTTGCGATAGTAGAGGCGATGCCGCATGTCGTTGCCGAACGCTGGGCGAAAGCTCGCTCCTTCCACCATTCGCTCTATCCGGCCGAGCGGATCGCGGCCGAACGCGCCGAGGGAGGGCTGAGCGTGTCGGTGTGCCTGCCCGCACGCGAGTGCGCAGGGACGGTGGGGGAGATCGTGGGTGCGCTGATGCCGCTGCGCGACGCGGGAGCCATCGATGAGGTCGTCGTCGTTGATGGCGCTTCTGCGGACGGGACCGCTGCGGTCGCTGAAGGTGCTGGGGCGGTCGTCTGGCAGGAGGCCGAGCTGATGCCCGCCTATGGTCCTGTGCTCGGCAAGGGCGATGCGATGTGGCGTGCGCTGTCGGTGCTCGAGGGTGAGCTCATCTGCTTCCTCGATGCCGACACCGAGGGCTTCTCCGCGCACTTCGCCACTGGGCTGCTCGGGCCGCTGGTGTGCGAGGAGGGGGTGTCGTTCGTGAAGGCCTTCTACCGCCGGCCCTTCGTGCAGGGCGGCATCGTTCTGGCGGAGGAGGGAGGACGCGTGAACCACCTGACTGCGCGGCCGGCGTTGGAGCTGTTCTATCCAGAGCTGGTAGGGGTGCGCCAGCCGCTGGCGGGCGAGGTGGCTGCGCGGCGGGAGCTGTTGGAGGGATTGCCGTTTGCCACCGGCTACGGCGTGGAGATAGCGATGCTGATCGATGTCTGGCGAGAGATCGGGTTGGCGGGTATCGCCCAGGTCGATCTCGACGAGCATCGCAATCGCCACCAGCCGCTGTCCGCCCTAGAGCCGATGGCGTTCACCGTGCTGGCGACGATCGCCTGCCGGCTGGAGCGGGAAGGGCGGCTGCAGGGTGTAAAAGACGGCCCGGTCGAACGTCCTGCGCTCGCGGGCGTGAAGATCACGTGAAGGCACGCTGCCTGTACCTGGATCTGGACGGCACCCTGCTCGGCCGCGGCGCTTCACTGCTGCACGACGGCGCCGGCGAGGTGTCGATCGCGGGTGTGCGTGCCGTACAGACATGTCTGCGCGCGGGCGTGGAGGTTGTGCTGATGTCCGGGCGCCGGCGCGCTCAAGTGTTCGAGGACGCACGCCTGCTCGGCCAGAGCTCCTACATCTTCGAGGCCGGCGCGTGCGTGGTGCTGGGCGGTGGCTCGGTCCCCGCATCCACTGGCGGCGCCCTCGGCGGGGAAGAGCACTGGCTGACCGGTGAGCTGCTCCCGGGCGAGCTGACGATCGCCGAGCAGATCGAGCGCTCCGGTGCGCCCGTGCTGCTGCTGGATCACTATGAGGGACGCTTGGAGTACCACGAGCCATGGCACGTCCAGCGCGAGGTTTCGCATCTGTTCCGCGGTCTGGTGGATGCCTTGGAGGTCGATCGCCTGCTGGCCAAGCACGGTCATGGAGACCTGCGTTTGGTGGACAATGGTGTGGTCAACCGACGCTCGCCGGCGCTGGCTGAGCTGCCACACGTGCGTGGCTACCATCTCGTGCCCGCGGGCGCCTCGAAGGCTGGCGCGGTTGCCTTCCACAGCCGCGCGCGCGATTACTCGCGCGAGGCGATCTTCGCGGTTGGCGACTCGCGCGAGGATCTCGCCTGTGCTCCCTACGTGGACGTCTTCTGGCTGGTCGCCAACGCCGTGGAGCGCGACCCAAGCATGCGTGAGGCGATCACCGCCTATGACAACGTGCGCGTGACCGAAGCTGGCCACGGCGCGGGCGTGTACGAGGCGGTTGTGAGCACGTTGATGGACCGATGATGCCCTCGCACATCTCCTCCACGTGGAGGCACTCCACCACGAACCGCTTCGGCAGCGTGTCCTAGCCGTGTTGGGATAGCCGCCAAGCGCCGCCTATCCCGAGGACAACCTGCGCCACACGCGCCGCCAGAGTCCCGGCTGAGGCCGGCGCCAGCGGGCCGGCGGAGGCACGGTCGCGCGCACCAGGGCCACCCACTGATCCAGTGGCAGCTCGCCGGAGATCAGCCGTCCCAGGGCGCCCGTGACGGGCGCTTGGACATCAGCGCCCTCCAGCGCTCGGGCCAGCAGCGGCACCGACTCGAGCGACTCGACCGCCTGCCCGATGTGTGTGGGGATCTCCGCGGCCGGCATGCCGCCTGCCAGCAGCTCGCCCGCACGACGGTTGCGGCTGTCGCGTGCCAGGGCCGTGGCCACCAGATCGCCCGCTCCGGCAAGGCCGATCATCGACTCCGGCCGCGCGCCCAGGCCCTCGGCGTAGCGCCATACCTCGGCGAAGATGTGTCCGGCGGCCGCCCCCGCGGCATTTAGACCCTGCGCCTCCGTGGCGCCTGCCGCCAGCGCCGCCGCATTCTTTGCGGCGCCCGCCAGCTCGACGCCGAGCGGGTCGTTTGACTGCTCGCAGACGACCCCCGCCCGTGTGAACACCTGCGCGAGCGCCCGCGTGAGCTCCTCGTCGCTAGAGGCTGCCACCAGCCCCGCGCCCTCATGCACCATCTCTTGAGCATGTGCCGGGCCCCCCAGACACGCCACCCGGTGAGTCCCGAACCTCGTGCTGAGGGCCATTGTCGGCGGCAGCCCGTCCGGCGGGACGAGGCCCTTGGCCACCGATACAACCGCTGCGCGCTTGTCCAAGCCAGCCTCCTCGAGCATCGCGATCACCTCGTCCAGTCCGCTCGATGGCACGGCCAGGAACACGTAGTCGGCGCGCGCCACGCCGGCGGCGGCCGGCTCGATCCGAAGCTGGGTGGGCAGCTCCACACCCGGCAGGTATACGCGGTTCTCACGCTCCTCCTCCAGACGCGCGGCCTGCTCGGCGGTGCGCGCCTGCAGCGTGGTGCGCAACCCACCTCGTGCAAGCAGCACGGCAAGCGCCGTGCCGAACGACCCGGCCCCGATCACTGTGGCGCGCTTGGCGCCCGGCGTCGGCAGCGAGCGCGCACGCGAAGCACGACTGGCTGTGCCCGTTGCCGGTGGCGTGGCGGGAACGGGAGAGATCACGCCGGCACCCGTCTCCGGCACCATCACGGTAGGGGGTGTAGGCTCGGAGGCGGTCATCTGGTGAGCGAGCCTAGCGATCCACACCCGGCATGAGCAGGTCAGTTCCGGGTGCCCGGGCGTGGCACAACTGGGCGGGTGATGAGGGCTGCCTACCTGCAGCATTTGAGCACCCGGCCTCGATCGAGGAGATCGCGGCGGCCATTGAGCGCGCAGCCACACACGGCCAGCGAGTCCGCGTGGCGGGCGCCGGGCACTCATTCAGCGACATCGTCTGCACCGACGGATGCCTGCTGGCGCTGGATCGCATGACACGCGTGCTCGACATCGACCATGCCACGGGGCTGGTGCGCATGCATGCAGGCATCACGATCAGAGAGCTCGGCCGCCGCCTTGCCGAGCATGGGCTCGCGCAGGAGAACCTCGGGGACATCGACGTGCAGAGCGTCGCCGGTGCGATCTCGACAGCTACACACGGGACGGGTGCCAGCCTGCGCAACATCTCTGCCCAGGTTGCTGAGCTGACGCTGGTCCTCGCTGACGGCTCCACGCTTCAGTGCTCCGCCGAGCGTGACCCGGAGGTGTTTCGCGCTGCGTGCGTGGGGCTGGGCGCGCTGGGGGTGATCGCCGAGGTGACGCTGCGCTGCGTGCCCGCGTTTACGCTGCATGGCATCGATGCTCCCGCGCCGATCGAGGAGACGCTCGAGCTCTTCGAGGAGCTGGTGCTAGGCAACGATCACTTTGAATTCTTTGTTTTTCCCCACGCCAATACCGCGCTGACACGTACGAACAACCACACCGAAGAGCCGCCCCGACCACGCGGTCGTGCAAGCGAGTACGCAAACGATGTGCTGTTGACCAACCACGCCTTCGGGCTCTTCTGCCGCGCCGGGCGTCGTTTTCCACGACGCATTCCCCAGCTCAACCGGCTCGTGACTCGGCTCGCCGGCGCCTCTGAGCGCGTGGACCGCTCCGCGCGGATCTTTTCAAGCCCTCGCCTGGTGCGCTTCACCGAGATGGAGTACGCGCTGCCCCGGGCACGCACAGCGGAGGCCGTGCGCGGCGTGATGAAGCTGGTCGAGCACCGCGGCTTCGCGGTCCCGTTCCCGATCGAGGTCAGGACGGTGGCGCCTGACGACGCCTTCCTCTCGACCGCCGCCGGTCGGGAGAGCGGATTCGTGGCCGTGCATATGTACGAGGGGATGGAGTGGGAGCCTTACTTCCGGGCGGTCGAGGGGATCATGGACGCGCTCGACGGGCGCCCACATTGGGGCAAGCGCCACTTCCAGACCGCCGCGACTCTACGTGGCCGCTACCCGGATTGGGATCGCTTCCAGGCCGTACGCGCGCGGCTCGATCCACAGGGGCGCTTTGCCAACGACTGGACCGATCGCATATTGGGATCCATTCACCGATCCCCCCAGCCGATCGATGGCTGAGGATCCCTACGCACGCCTGGAACGGGCCACTGCCGAGCTGGAGGCGCCCTTCGCGCTCATCGACCTCGATGCCCTATGGGCGAACGCGGCAGACATGGAACGCCGTGCCGGACACAAGCCGATCCGCTTGGCGAGCAAGTCGGTGCGCTGTCGTTCATTGCAGGAACGCGTGCTTACGCGCGACGGGTTTCAGGGCACGCTCGCCTTCACGCTCCCGGAGGCACTGTGGCTCGCTCGGCATGGCTTCGAGGACCTGCTGGTCGCCTACCCCACCGCCGACCGGCGCGCGTTGGGTGCGCTTGATCGGCTCGGAGCCGAGCGGCCGGAGGTGCGTTTGACGATCATGGTTGACAGCGTCGAACAGCTCGATTTGATCGACCGGGCGATCGACTCCCCTGCCGGCAGATCGCCGGTCGGTGGACTGCGGGTGTGCATCGACCTGGACGCCGGCTGGTGGGCATTGGGTGGACATCTGCGTGTGGGCGCCAAACGCTCGCCACTGCACACCCCAGCCGAGGGCGCCGCGCTGGCTCGTCAGATCGCCGCCCGCGACGGTTTGCGGCTGGTGGGAGTCATGGCCTATGAGGCGCAGATAGCCGGTCTCGGGGATGCGCCGCCGGGACGGCCGTTGCGCGGCCGCGCGATCCGCGCTGTGCAGGCGCGCTCGGCACGTGAGCTGGTCGCGCGCCGCACCGCGATCGTGACCGCGATCGAGAGCGTGATGGCTGCGCAGGGTGAACCCCCCTTGGAGTTCGTCAACGGCGGAGGCACGGGCAGCCTCGAGCGCACAGCCGCGGAGCCGGTCGTTACCGAGGTCAGCGCCGGGTCGGGGCTATACGGGCCGGCGCTGTTCGACTCCTACCGAGCGTTCACGCCCCATCCCGCCGCGCTGTTCGCGCTGCCCGTCGTGCGACGTTCCGGACGCGGCGTGGTTACGGCGTTGGGTGGTGGCTATCTGGCCTCCGGACCGGCTGACAGGGCACGCCTGCCCCGTCCCTACCTTCCAGCCGGGCTGCGCCTGGATCGCCAGGAGGGCGCTGGCGAGGTGCAGACGCCGCTGTTGGGGCCCACCGCGGACACACTGGGCGTAGGCGACCGTGTGTGGGTTCGTCACGCCAAGGCCGGAGAGCTGTGCGAGCGCTTCAACAGCCTGCACCTGGTGGAAGGTGAGCGGATCGTCGACGAGGTGCCGACGTATCGAGGTGAGGGACAATGCTTCCTGTGAGCCACGCCGAAGAGACGCTCGAGGGAACCCTCCGCGAGGTGGTAGAGACGCTCGCGCCGATCGACCGCACACCCTGCTCGCCGGGCGAGCGCCAAGCGGCCGACTGGCTGGCCGCGAGGCTGGGGGCGATTGCTGGAGTGGACGTGGTGCTCGAGGATGAGCCCTCGTGGGGGACGTTCCCGCCGACCGCCACCGCGGGCGGCTTGCTCGGGATCGTCAGCGCTGCGCTCGTCCTGCGGGGCCGACGCGCGGTGGGAGCTCTGCTCGCCGTAGTTACCTTCGCGGGTATTGTCGACGAGGCCCAGAACGGGCCACGGATCTGGCGCCGCCTGGTGCGCCGCCGCCGCACCACGGTCAACGTCATCGCCCGCGCCGGCGAGCAAGACGCCGAGGACACGCTCGTCGTGCTCGCGCACCACGACGCTCCGCAGACGGGGCTGATCTTCGACCAGACGCTCCAGCGCCGGATCCATGAGCTGGCCCCGCAGCTGCTCGAACGTGTGAAGACACCGCCGCCGCAGTGGTGGATCGGCCTAGCGGGGCCGCTGTGCACGATCGCCGCCGCCCTGACCGGCCGACGCCGCTTCGCCCGTGCCGCGCTCGCGATCGGCGCGTTCGGCACGGCGATCGTGGCCGATGTGTGGCGCAGCCAGACTGTGCCCGGCGCCAACGACAACCTCTCCGGCGTTGCCGCGCTCGTTGCGCTGGCCGAGCTGCTGCGCGAGCGCCCGCTGCCGGGAATGCGCGTGCTGCTGGTCTCCTGCGGGGCCGAGGAGACGCTGCAGGACGGCATCCGCGCGTTTCTCGCCAGTCATCGCGACGAGCTGGCGGAGGGGCGCACCTGGTTCTTGAACCTCGACACGGTCGGCTCACCCCATCTGGTGATGCTCGAGGCGGAGGGGCCGGTGTGGATGGAGAGCTACGCCGGCCCGTGGCTGCGGGACCTGATCGCCGAGTGCGCGCAGCGGCTCGAGCTCCCGCTCGAGCGAGGTTTCCGCGCGCGAGCCTCGACCGACAGCGTCATCCCCAGCCGCGCTGGCTACCCGATCGCGACGCTCGTGTCGATCACCGACTGGCGTAGTCCCGCCAACTACCATCTGCCCAGCGACGTGCCGGAGAATCTCGACTACGGGACGGTCGCCGACGCGACGCGCTTGGTGTACGAGCTGGCGCGGACGCTCGCCACCAATGGCAGAGCTCAGATCAGCTGAGCGAGCTTCCTCCCCGCCGCCACGAGCGCGCGAGCGCTCCGCGCCTGGAGGATCACCTGCAGGTCGAGGATGCGGGCATCGAACGGCTCCAACGCGTCCTCGCCCGTCACCGCGTAGGCCGGCACGCCGCCCTGACGGGCTCTGGTGGCGACCTCAAAGGAGACGCTGGTGGCGAGCATCCGCTCCTGTAGGCGCTCCGCCGCCACCACCACTGCGCGCGCCCGGCGCATGCGGGCGTCGAAGTCCAGCGCATCGAGACGCGCGCGGACTTGCTCGAGATGCTCGCCGTGGGAGTCTTCGTCGAGCGGGCAAAGATCCGGTGTCGGCAGTCCGGCCGCGACCAAGCCCCGCCCGATTGCCCGCGCCACATCTCGGGCGCCCAGCGCATTTCCAAATGGACCTGCGACGACGAGCACGGTTTGCGAGATCACGATCGGGCATCCTTTCAAGCCATGGCTCCGAAGAAGGGTGAGCACACGATCATCGATGTCTGCGGGCGCGATTTGCGCGTGTCCAACGCTGATCGCGTGATCTTCCCGCCGACCGAGCGCTCTTGCGCCGTCACCAAGCTCGACCTAGTCAACTACTACCTCGCTGTCGGGGACGGCAT
>DAIOGX010000006.1:0-50151 GCA_036744995.1 Solirubrobacteraceae bacterium
CGGCGAGCGCCGCGATCGACTGTGCGGCGGCGTCGGCCTGCTGGGAGCCGAGCCCACCGTGCTTGATCGCGAAGTCGGTCGCGTCACCAGCGGCATAGATCGGCCCCACGTCCGCGACCTGCCCGTAGGGGTTCACGCGGATGAAGCCGTGTTCCGCGAGCGGGATGCCGCGGATCGAGGGCCCGTAGAGCTCGGGCAGCGCGATCACACGATCGACCTGCAGGCGACGGTCGCCCGGGTTGATTACCACCTCGCCCGGCTTGGGGACCTCGGCGTAAGCGGAGTTGATCGTCTGGATGTGCGCCCGCTCGAGCAGCTTTGCCACACCGATGCTCGCGCCCGAGCCGAAGATCGCCAGCGGGGCGTCCTCCGGAGAGATGATCGTCACGGCGAGCTCGATGCCCATGTCATACGCGCGGCCGGCGGTCATCAGCGCGATCTCATACAGCGGCAGCTGCCAGGGCATCCGTCCAGGGGACACGAACGCGAGGCTCGAGATGTAGCCCCCCTCAATGTCCTGGATCAGCCCATGCAGGGTCTCATCCAGACGACGGTCATCGATCGTGATCGCGTGGCGATAGAACGGGATCGCCTTGGCGCCGAGGGCCAACACGAGCGCGTCGTAGGCGATCTTCTCACCGGCCTCGGTGTGGACGATCTGCCCGGCGGGATCGACCCATGCCAGCGCATCGCCCATCAGCTTGGCGCCGGCATCTCCGACGATCGGCGCGAGTGGGTAATGATGGGCCGGCCCGTAAGCGAACGGCTCACGGACGGTCATCGGGCGGTAGACGAACTCCGTGTTGGGTGCGATGACGGTCACATCGGTGTGATCGGACGCGAGCTCGCGCAGGGCCAGCGCGGTCTCCAGGGCGGCGACTCCTCCGCCGGCGACGACCACACGGAGCTTCTCGGGATGGGAGGTATCTGTAGTCATGGCTTGCAGGTTACGTCCACGGGATGGTCTCGGCAGCCGAGGAAAGCCGTCATCGGCGGCGGGAAAACTACGTAACCGGACGCTCGGCTCACTCGGGAAGATCCTGGCCGTGGGCTTCTGCGTAGCAGGCGTGGTGGTAGCACTCGCCGATGAGACCCCAGCCGTCTTGCTCGACGGCTCTCGAAGTGTTGCGTGCCTGTCCGTCGGCGAGCACGATCATCGGCTCGTACACTCCGATCACATCCTCGCAATGGTGGCACCTCCATGTCCTGTCCATCGCGATGCCTCCTGCACGGCAAGATGTTTTCCTCAAGGCGCGCCCGCTGCATGCAAATGAAATGAGTAGGCGCGCGCTGATGACGCTGACGTCCTCTGAGGATAAGGTCGGGCTCCGAGCCCCCATCGGTGCGAACCCGCAATCTGGTGGGGCTAACTACTGAATGCGGCAGCCGAGGCCCTCGGAGCGCACCGACCATCCACAGCACGCAGGTTCAGGGATTTCTACGTACATCGATCTGCGAGACGCGACTAACATCCTCGGGGGGATGAGCATAGACTCCGAGGAGCCGTGGATTCGCCGCCTGCTGGATGTGGGTCGCGCGTTGACGACCGAGCTCGACCAGCGGGTTGTGCTGGAGCGCGTCCTCGAGACGGCGCGTGAGGTCACCGGAGCGCGCTACGCGGCGCTTGGAATCTTGAACGACGAGAACTCAGGGCTCGAGCAGTTCTTGACCTCGGGTGTGGACGATGAGACGCATCGTGCGATCGGCGATCTCCCGCGCGGCCGTGGGGTGCTGGGCGCGCTGATCGAGCATCCACGGCCGTTGCGTCTCGCGGATGTGGGTCAGCACCCGTCCAGCTATGGGTTCCCGGCCGGGCACCCGCCGATGCAGAGCTTCCTCGGGGTGCCGATCGTGATACGCGGGCAGGTGTGGGGCAACCTGTACTTGACCGAGAAGCAGGGCGAGGATGAGTTCTCAGAGCAGGACGAGGAGGCAGCGGTGATCCTCGCCGATTGGGCGGCGATCGCGATCGACAACGCACGCATGTATGAGGCCAGCGAGCGCCGCCGCCAAGAGGCCGAGAAGGCGATTCGCGGGCTGGAGGCGACCCGCGACGTGGCGGTCGCAATCGGTGGGGAGATCGCGCTCGAGCACGTGCTGGAGCTGATCGTCAAGCGCGGACGCGCCCTTGTGGGCGCCCGCAGCGTCGTGATCATGCTGCGCGACGGTCACGAGCTGGTCGTGCAGGCCAGTGCTGGTCACGTCCAGACGACGCGCGGCGCCAGGCTGTCGATCGCCGAGTCCACCTCCGGACAGGTGCTCGAACGCCGGCGGCCAGAGCGAATCACCGATGTCGCCGCTCGCCTGCGGATCGCGCCGGCGCAGTTCGGCGTCGGTGACCCGCAGACGGCGCTGCTCGTGCCGATGCTCTACCGCGGCGAAGGAGTGGGCGTACTGGCCGCGTTCGACCGCGGCGAGGAAGGGAGCGTCTTCAGCGAGGATGACGAGCAGCTGATGCGGGCGTTCGCGGCGAGCGCCGCGACCGCCGTCGCGCTGGCGCAGAGCGTACAGAGCGATCGGCTGCGCAGCTCCCTGGCCGCGGCAGACGCCGAGCGCCGGCGCTGGGCGCGGGAGCTGCACGACGAGACCCTGCAGGGCCTCGGTGGGCTGCGCTTGCTGCTGTCCTCCGCGCGGCGTAGCGACGATCTCGAGCAGGCTGACAGGGCGATGGGTGAGGCGGTGGAGCACATCGAGCGTGAGATCTCAAACCTGCGGGCGATCATCACGGAGTTGCGCCCCGCCGCGTTGGACGAGCTGGGGCTGCGAACCGCGATCGAGGCGCTGCTGGACCGGCATCGCGAGCATAGCGGGTTGCATATTGACGCCGAGCTCGAGCTGCCCGGCCCCTCCAAGGGAGAGGACCGCCTCGATGAGGATCTCGAGACCACCGTTTACCGGCTGGTTCAGGAGGCGCTCACGAACGTCGCCAAGCACGCTCGCGCGAACCGGGTGCGCATAGCGCTCAGCGAATCAGACGGGCAGCTGTTGGTCGAGGTCAAGGATGACGGAGCCGGCTTTGCTCCCGATGCCCGCAGTCAGGGCTTCGGGCTGGCGGGGATGCACGAGCGCGTGAGTCTCGCCGAGGGCACCTTGAGCATCGACTCCGGCGAGCAGGGCACTCTGCTCAAGGCGTGCCTGCCGCTACGCCGCCGCGGCGAAGCTGCTTCTCCCGCGAAGCTTTCAGCTTCCGAGCAGACCGCGTCCTAGCGCATAGCGGACCAGTTCGGCCCGGGTGGCGAGCCCGAGCTTCCCGTGGATGCGCGCACGGTGGGTCTCGACCGTGCGCGGGGAGAGGTGCAGCTTGTGGGCTATCTCGACGCTCGTGTGACCGAGCGCGATCAGCCGCAGCACCTCGACCTCGCGCGCGGTCAGCTTGTCCTCGGTGAGCGCCTGGTGCAGCGCGTCCAACCGGGCGGCCATCCGCGGGCTGACGTACTCCTCTCCACGCGCCGCGGCGCGTACCGCCTGAGGCAACTCCTCATCGGCGAGCTCCTTCACCACGAACCCGATCGCGCCGGCAGCGAACGCGCGCTGTGCGAATGCCGGGCTGTCCTGCATCGTCATCACGACGATCTGTGTCTCTGGCGCACGTTCGCGCAACTGGCCGAGGGCTTCGATGCCAGACCCGTCGGGCATGCTGAGATCGAGCACGAGCACATGCGGCTGGTGAGCATGAACGTTACGCATAACGGACGCCAGGTCGTCGGCTTCGGCGATCACCTCCACACCGTCCTCACCGTCGAGCAGCAGCCGCAGAGTGCGGCGCATCATCGTATGGTCGTCTGCCAGGACCACGCGGATCGGCGACGCGGCGTGGACGGCCGATCCGGTTCCAGGGGGGCTGGGCGCCAGGTGCAGATGTGTGGGCATCATTTCAAGCTAGCCCCTGCCGGGAGTGTGTTCCACCGTGTTAAATCGCCGATTGGCTGTGGTAAAGCACTGATCTCCCGAGGTTTGCTCTCACGCGACGGCCACGCTCGGCACCGTCTCGGCGACCGGCGTGCTGACGGTGGAACCTTGGAGTACGACCTTCAGGGCGCCCGAGTTGGCCGCGTCGGCGAACACGTCGTAGGCGGCCATCGTGTCGCCGAGCTCGAAGCGATGTGTGGCGAACAGCGATGGGTCCAGGCGACCGCTCGAGATCAACCGCATCAGCTGGGGGATGCTGAACGTATCGACCAACCCGGTTGTGATCGTGACGTCGCGGATCCACAGCTTCTCCAGGTGCAGGTGCGCGGCCTTCCCGTGGACGCCGATGTTCGCGACGCGCCCGCCGGGGCGGATGAGGTCGGCGGCCAGCTCGAAGGTCTCTGGCACGCCCACCGCCTCGAAGGCCACGTCGGCGCCGAGCCCGTCGGTGAGCTCCATGACCTGGGCAACCGCGTCTTCGTTGCCGTTGTTGATCGTCGTATCCGCGCCGAACCGCCGGGCGCTCTCGAGGCGAGAATCGGCGAGGTCGATCGCGACGATCCGCCCGGGCGTGTACAGCCTCGCTGTGAGGATCGCTGCCAGACCGATCGGCCCGGCGCCGACGATCGCGACGGTGTCACCCGGGGAGACCATGCCGTTGAGCACGCCGACCTCGTAGGAGGTGGGCAGGATGTCGGCGAGGAACAGCACCTGCTCGTCGCTGAGCCGCTCGGGGACCTTGTAGACGGAGTTGTCGGCGAACGGCACGCGCGCGTACTCGGCCTGCAGTCCGTTGATCAGGTGACCAAAGATCCACCCACCGCCACCCGCGCACAGACCGTAGTGACCTTCCTTGCAGAAGCGGCAGCGCCCGCACGAGCTGATGCACGACATCAGCACCCGGTCACCGGCCGAGACGGTGCTCACCCCAGCTCCGACATCTTGGACCGTGCCGACGGCCTCGTGGCCGAGCACCGTGCCCGGCGTGGTCTCGGGCACGTCGCCTTTGAGGATGTGCAGGTCGGTGCCGCAGATCGTCGAGGTGTCGATCTGCACGATCGCATCGGTCGGGTCGAGGATCGTAGGGTCAGCGACCGTGTCCCAGCCGCGCTCGCCGGGGCCGTGATAAACGAGAGCCTTCATCTTCGGTGCCTACCTTTGGTCGGAGTGCGATGAGTGCGGTGGTGACATGCACACGCGAAGCTAAACGCGGCCCGAAGGCGGCACATCCGGGACTCTCCCCAGGCCGGGTGCACGTTTCTACGGACCTTGACGGCCCGCTGCGCCTTCCAAGCCGCGGCGGTCCACCGCGCGGGTGACCTCGGCGACCTGCGTGTCCAGGGTCTGGGCCGTGTCGAGCCTCAGCACGCTGTTGTTGGGCAGCTCGTCGAGCTCCTCGAACGCGTGGAACTGCTCCTCGGCGATCCGCGGCGTCGCGTCGGAGATGCGTTGTGGATCGTGCAACCGCCGCGCGGCGCGCTCGCGCGCCAGCCCCAGTGGAATCTCGCAGCGAACGATCAGGCGCGTCATGCCGACCCGCCGCAGCCTGTCCAGCAACAGCGCGCGATCCTCGCGCGCGCGGCAGGTCGCATCCACGATAACGGCGTCGTTGCGGCGAAGCGCGAGCAGCGCGTCGCGTCCGAGCTGCTCGTAGGTCGCGCGTGTGAAGCGAGCGCTGTAGTGCTCGACGCGTGCCGGCTCGTGCTCGTCGAGGTCAGCCAGGCGCTTGCGGACGGCGTCGGAGGAGACCACCTCCATCTCCGAGCGCCGCGCGAGCTCGGAGGCCAGCGTCGACTTGCCGCTGGCGGCGGGACCGCAGATCACGATCGCCAGGGGCGCCCGGGCGCGCCAGCACAGCCGCTCGCTCAGCGACCACAGCTGCTGTGCCGCTCGCAGCTGCTCGGCGCCACTCTCGCCGTCGTGCTCGGCCGCGGCGATCAGCGCGACCTTGGCGCGCACGAGCGCCCAGTGCGCGGCATAGCAGGAGCGCAACGCCTCCCCGCCGGGACTGATGCCCGCGTGGCGGTAAGCGCTGACGAGCTCGCGCGCCGCCCAGCGTTGCCCGTGGGCCTCCAGATCCATCGCCAGGAACGCCAGATCGCAGGCGACATCGGTGCGGCGCAGTTGCGGGTCGAACTCGATTCGGTCGACCACACGGACGGTCGGCCCGGCCAGCACGTGCTCGCAGCGCAGGTCCCCGTGGCCGTCGCGGGCGAGCCCCAACAGCGCGCGCCGCCGCAGCTCCAGCGCATGCCGCTTCACGAAGGTCTCACCGAACGCGGCGACAATGTCCAGACGCCACCCGGCCGGATGGTCCACTTCCTGCAGCTCCCCCACGTTGCTTCGCCAGACGGCGAGCACGCTGTCCGGCCCCCAGTCTGCCACCACGGTGGCGGAGCGGTGGAAGTCCGCCAGCAGGCGGGCCACCGCGGCGACGTGCGCTCGGGTGAGAGATCCCGCCGCGATCAGACCAGCAAAGGTGTCGTCCTCGCGAAAGCTCTGCATCTCCACCGCGTACTCGATCGCGCCCGGCGTGTCCTCGACCGCAAAGCGAAACCCGTCGGAGGTCTCGAGGATCGCCCGCACTCCGAGATAGATGCCGGGGGCGAGCTCCTGGTTGATGCGGGCCTCCTCGAGGCAGGCCGCGTGCCGGCGCGAGAGCGTGCTGTAGTCCAGGAAGCCAAGCGCGACCGGCTTCTTGATCTTGTAAGCGCGATCGCCGGCCACGAACACCCACGAGGCGTGCGTCTCGTGCACGACGACCGGCATGCTCACCCCATAGGTCTCCGCTGCCGCGAGGGCCGCCAGGAGGGCTGGGTCGGTGCGTCCCTCCCAGCGGGGGTCGAGTTGAGTCGTGGACGTGTTTGGCATCGTCTTCTTTCAGCGCCATGGCCGGGTAGGAACGCAGTTGCACACGCCCGTCAGGCCAGCGTGTCGATTGCGCCTCCCAGCGAGGCGTGTCCCAATGATCACGCGATCCGCGGGCAAGCGCATCCGTGTCATACACGGACGGTCTGCGGTGCACTGCGTACAGCAGGCAGTAGCTCCTGCGGATGCCTGTGTGGAGGAGGCCGGCGATCATCCGGCTCACATTGATCCATTGAAAGGATGACGCAATGACTCCTCGATCGACAGCGCCGATCCGCGCCCTCAGCGCATGCAGGCGAGGTTGCCGGCTGAGTGGGTTCACGGCCGTCCTGCTCCTTGTGGCCGGCTGCGGCTCGTCCTCCACCGGCAAGACCACGCGGTCCTCTACCACCAAGGCCTCCCAGCAGAGCACCACCCCCGCCTCCATCCCACAGCCGTCCACGTCGGCGACGGCCGCTGCCCCCAGCGTCGTGACGGGCTCCTCGGGCGCGGTGACCGCGACACTGCACGCCGGTGGGAGCCACCCGAAGGTCAACCAGGCATGGCCGATCCGCTTCACGGTCTCGAGCGCTGGGCGCCCGGCGAGGGCGAGCGTGAGCTATGAGTACCTGTTCGGCGGGCAGGTCGTGGCCCATCGCTCTCACTACACCTTCACCGGTCATTTCTCGGACATCTTCAGGTGGCCCTCCTCGGCGGTCGGCTACCCGCTGACGTTCCGCGCGGTGATCGTTTCGGAGGGGACGACGATCAACCTCGACTATCCCGTGCAGGTCGTTGCATGAGCCAAGGCGCGGGTGCGGGCGCGGGCGCGGCGGTGATCGTCGATCGGGTCAGCAAGAGCTTTGGGCAGATCAGCGCCCTGCGCGAGGTGTCCCTGAAGGTCGAGGCGGGAGAGGCTGTGGCGATAGCCGGCCGCTCGGGGTCGGGCAAGAGCACGCTGCTGAGCTTGATCGGCGGTCTGGAGCAATCGGACACGGGAGAAGTGCTGATCGACGGGCGGGCCATCTGGAAGGAGCCCCGTCCAGCTCGCGCCCGCCGTGAGATCGTCGGCTTCGTCTTCCAACGCCATCTGCTGCTGGGAACGCTCTCGGCGCGAGCAAATGTGGAGGTCCCGCTCATCGGGGCCGGTGTCCATCGCGCCGAGCGACATACTCGCGCGCGCTCATTGCTCGAGGAGGTCGGGCTCGCCGACCGTGCCGATCACCTGCCTCACGAGCTCTCCGGGGGAGAGCGCCAACGGGTCGCCGTGGCCCGCGCGCTTGCCAATCGGCCACACCTGTTGCTGGCTGACGAGCCCACGGGGGCGCTCGATTCCCACACCTCTGAGCGCGTGCTCGATCTGCTCTTCGGCCTGCGCGACAGTCTCGGCATGACGATGATCGTGGTCAGCTACGACGAGGCCGTCGGCGCGCGGGCGGACCGCACGGTCACCCTGATCGACGGGCGCATCCAGTCCGCGGCCGCGCCATCCTCCGCGCCAGGCGAACCACGCCCCTCCCCTGCCGTGTCGCCGTCGTCGCCCACCACGTCGCGTTCCGCGCGCGCCGGGTGATCGAGGAGCCGGCCGATGCTCGCGATCATCACGACGAACCTGCTGCGCAGCCGGGCTCGCACCGTGTTCACCGCCGGAGGCGTCGCCGTCGGCGTGGCCACGATTGTTGCGTTGCTGTCCTTCACTCAGGGGCTGAGAGACACGGCGGACGAATTCATCCATCTCGGTGGCTCAGAGCTCGGGATCTTCCAGGCGAACGTGTCCGACCCGACCGCCTCGATCCTGCCCGCGTCGATCGTGGGACGCATCGCCGCACAGCCCGATGTGGCCGCCGCCACGCCGCTGTTGCTGATGATCGAAGCGGTCGAGTCCACGCCCAGCGCGGTCGTGTTCGGCGCCGATCCCGGCGGGTTCTTCACGCACAACCTGGTCATCGTCGCCGGCGAGCGCGCGCGGTCGGGCGGGCGCGAAATCCTGATCGGGGATCGCTTGGCCGAACAGCTGCACCTGGCTCCGGGTGGCATGCTCGTCGTCAAGGGACAGACATACCGGGTCGCGGGCGTCTATCACTCGGGTGTGCTGTTCGAGGACTCCGGCGCGGTCCTGGCGCTCGCCCAGGCCCAGCAGCTGAGCGGCCGCGCCGGGGAGGAGACCGACGTGGTCGTGCAACTGGCTCCGGGCGCACACGCGTCGGCCGCCGGCACGGCCATCGAACACAGCTTCCCTGGCACCCAAGTGATCAGCGACCCCCAGCAGGCCCTGCGGGCCGGCGCCAACGGCACGCTCATCTCCAACGCGATCCTCGTGATCGTGGTGATCGCGCTGATCGTGGGTGCGATCAGCGTCGCCAACACGATGGCGATGTCGATCATGGAGCGCCAAGGCGAGCTCGCGCTGCTGAGCACCGTCGGATGGTCTCCCACGCGCGTCGCGTCGTTGATCTTCGGCGAAGGGATCGCGGTCAGCATGCTCGGCGCCGCCCTCGGCCTGCTGATCGGAGTCATCGGCGGCGGTCTGCTGGTCCACGCGCTCGGCGTGAGCGCTTACGTCTCCCCGTCGGTCACGGCCTGGGGGCTCGGACGAGCGCTGCTCGTCGGTGTCGCGATCGGAGTCCTCGGAGGGATCTATCCCGCCTGGAGAGTCACCCGCATGACACCGCTGAAGGCTCTCTCGGGGACATAGGCAGAGCCGTGATCGATCTGCACTGTCACATCCTGCCGGGGCTCGACGATGGCGCGCTCGATCTCGACGACAGCCTTGCGATGGCGTGCCAGGCCGAGCGGGACGGGATCGAAGCAGTGTGCGCCACGCCGCATATCCGCCACGACCACAACGTGCGCATCGAGGAGATCGTCGCGCGCGTGGACTCGCTGCAGGCGCACCTGGATGCCGAAGGGATCGGCGTTCGAGTCCTCCCCGGCGGGGAGCTGGCGCAGACACAGGCGGACGACCTGAGTGACACCCAGCTGCGTTCGGTGACGCTCGGCGGGAACGGAGGGTCGCGCGGCGAAGCTGGAGGCGCAGGTGGGGACGGAGGATGGATCCTGCTGGAGCCGGCTCCCGGACCGCTCGGCGATGGCCTGAGCGAAGTGGTGCGGCGACTCGCTCAGCGGGGACTCAGAACCATCATCGCCCATCCCGAGCGTCACGCCGGCGCTGACTTCTCCGAGCGTCTGCGGCGACTCGCCGACGATGGTGCTCTGATCCAGTGGACGGCCGAGTTCATCGCCGAATCCGAGCCCGAGGGGTTCGTGATGGGGCTTGCGCGGGACGGCTTGGTGGACCTGCTCTCAAGCGACGCTCATTCCTCGCACGCCGGTCGTCCCGTGGCGCTGGCGGCGGGATTCACGCACCTGGCCACGGTTCGCAGCGCGGAGCAGATCGCATGGTCGGCCGATCTCGCGCCGCGGGCGATCGTGCGCGGAGAACCGGTCACTCGCCTGCCGTGAGCGGCTCGAGCACGATGCTGTCCACGAGGCGCTCGACGACCTCGCGCGAGGCGCCGCCCAGCCCGTGGCGTAAGAAGTTGGCCGCGCCCGCCGCGGCACCCACCACGACAGCTCGCTCGAAGCTCTCGCCTTGCGCCCACGTTGCGGCCAGTGCGCCCATCATCGCATCGCCACATCCCTCGCGGAACCCGCGCGTCAGGGCAGGCGGTGTCAGTCGCCATGCTCGCTCACCGGCGATCACCAGCGCCGGCTGCTCGCCGCGGGTCACAATGACCGCTCGCGCCCCCTCCTCGCATAGTCGCTGCGCGGCGGCGCGCAGCTGTGCCGGCTCTGATACCGGGCTGCGCACGAACTCGGCCAGCTCCCAGTCGTTGAGCTTCACCAGGTCCGGTTCGCCGCGCAGCGCGCTGTCCAAGCGTGGGGTGGAGAGATCAACCAGGGTGCGGCATCCGTTTGCGCGGGCGTCGGCGATCAGGTCGCCGTAGATCTCCAGCGCCAGCGCGTCCCCCGGCATCGGATTGGTGAGGATCAGCCAGCCGTCGGTGATCGCCTCCGCGCAGGTGATCGAGAAGAGCTCGTCGAGCTCGTGCCGAGAGGGCGGGTCGCTGAGCGTACAGGTGAGTACCTGTCGCTCACCCGAGCGACGATCGGTCACATAGCAGCCACTCGCGGACACCGTGTCCACGAGACGTACTCGACCGATCTGACGCTGCAGCAGGCCGCCCAGCAACTCGCCGCTCTCGCCGCCCAGAAATCCACAGAGCACCGGGTCGGCGCCCAAACTGGCGGCCATGCGCGCCACCCACACTCCCTGTCCGCCAGGGTGGAAGTGAACCTGCTCGTGCCTGGCTCCCTCACGCTCGAGGGTGACCGTGAGCAGCGGATGAGGCGCGAAGATCGCTATGCGGGGCAGAGGGTTCCCGGCGCTCACCGCATCTGAGGACTGCATCGTGGGTGGGTCAGACCACGATCAGCGCCCTGAACTTATCCGGCAGGACCGCGAGGACATCGTCGATCTCGCCGGGAGAGACATGCGCCCGCAGTACCCGCGCGACCGCCGTTACAGCGACCGAGGCCTCGGTCTCTCCGGCCATGCGCCCCTCGCTTACGACATGATCGAGAAACGCCTCCACGTCGTGGATAGGCAGTGGGGTGCGGCTGGGATCCCAATCCTCGTAGTAGACCCCTCGGATCAGAGTTGGCAGCTGAGCGGCGAGCTTGGCTGCCACGTCGACGGTCAGCCGGTCGCGCAACGTGTGCAACACGGCACGCAGCGCGCGATAGGCGTACTGACGATCCTCGTCGCCGATCTCCGCGGCGATCTCCTTCAACCAGATATGCATCTTTTCGACGCTGTGCTCAATGATGCTCGGGTCGGCCTCAGTCATGTTGGGCTCCTTGCAGATCGCGGGTACGGGATGCCAGAAGCGTCCCGCATCTCATTGCCCGCCCACATCCGTGCAAGACCGCACGAAAGCTGAGGATTACGCGCAGCTCAAGCCTCCAGCGCGACGGGCTCGAGGACTACGCGCTGAAACGCAAGCTGATCAACGGCTGAGCTCCCCACATGCCCTGTCAGACGAGTGCGAGCGCGTTGGCGTCGGGGGTGGCTTCTATGGTGGCCGGGAGTGACAGAGATGTCCGACTGGAGCACGCACGGCGCTCGGTGCGGTAGCGCTGGACGTGCTGAGCGACCGTGCGTGCGATCTCGCGCGCGGGCGCATCGACGACGTCGAGCTCCATGAGTCCGGTGAGACGGCCACGCAGATCGCTGTGCAAGGCTCCTTCGAGCGTGGGCCACAGCTCACGCGGAGCGATCACTGCCAGCTGATCGAAGGCTCGACGTCGGTGAGCGCGCAGGAGCAGGGTCGCGAGTCGCCCAGCGTGCTGGGCGAGGTGCTCTTCGATCGGGCTGCAACGGGCCGGTCGTGAGCAGTCGCCCAGGGTGGGCTTGCAGTGGCGCTGATCGTGGACCGTCGCGAACTCCACGAGCATGCGAGGCGCGCCGCGAAACAGGCGCCCGATGTGCCGGTCGATGACGGCGACAGCGAGGTCTCCCGGGCTGAAGATGCCAGCCAGCGGCTCGAGCCATGGCAGAGTGTCGATGACTGTCATCGGCTCGATCGGGCTCGGCAGCGGCACGGCCGCGACTGTCGCTCCTTGTGCTGATGAGAACAGAGCGAGGCTGCGCGTTCCGTGTGCGAGCTCGGGCATGCGCTGCAGGACCTCGTGGAGACGGCCCACCTCGGCCTGCATCGTCCCCTGCTCGATGTCGGCGATCACGCCGTCCAGTTCCCGCTCGCGCACCTCCGCGACTGCCTCGAGAGATCTCCCGCTCTCGAGGCCGAGGTAGACGCTGAGGACAGGGTGCCCACCGGTGTCGAGCTCGCTCAGCCGCCGCAGCGTGCCGGTGCCGACCGCGGGCGGCGCCATCAGACATCGCTCCCGTCCGCCACCGTGCCGAGTGGCTCCACGGTCTGCTCGTGGCCGGCCGTGGCGTGGAGGAGGTGACGGCGCGATGGGTCGCCGTAGAGCATGCGCACGACGTTCGCCTCGACGTCAGCCTCGTCGTAGGTCAGGGCCAAGACCTGCTCGCAGGCACGCTGCCAGCCGGCGAACAGGACGCTGACCGCAAGCCACGAGGGCAGGCTGCGCTCCTCTTCGCGCGCGCAGAAGCCGCGATAGGCGGCCCCGCCGAGCTCGGCGGGCTCCAGCGCGAGCGAGCGTGCCGCGAGCTGTATCGCACGGGCCGCCTCGCGCCTCGCGTCGCGCGTGTGCGCGGTCGTGCCGCGAATTGTCGATGACGGGCGTGTAGGGCTCGGCGACAATGAGCGCTCAGCTCGCCGGCTGCAGGATCGAAGCCCGCGCGGCGTGACGTGGCGGGCGCTCGATCGTCTCGGCGCGGGACTCCGGCTGGCCGTGTCGAGCGAACTGCGGGCCTGCGCCAGCCGTCGAGCGGATCGCGCGGTAGTAGACGTCCTCGTAGCCTTCGGCGACGATCGCCGCGTCGTATCGGGAGGCGACGCTTCGCCTGCAGCGCGCCGGGTCGATCTGCTCGAGCGATCGGGTCGCCTCGGCCATCGCCTGCACGTCGGCAACGTGGAAGCCGTTCTCGCCGTCGAGCACGATCTCGCTGGCGGCGCCCTCGGGGAAGGCGATCACCGGGGTTCCGCAGGCGAGCGCCTCGACCATCACCATCCCGAACGGCTCGGGCCAGCTGATCGGCATCAGGAACGCCTTTGCGCGCGCGAACAGCTCCTTGCGGCGCACCCCGCCGACCTCGCCGGCGAACACGACGTTGCGACCGTCGACGTGCGGCTCGATCTCGCTGCGGAAGTAGGCCTCCTGCCCCGGCTGCACGGGTCCGGCGAGCACGAGCCGCATGCGGGCGGCCCGCGCTGCCGCGATCGCGCGGTGGGCGCCCTTGATCGGGTCCAATCGACCCATCCACAGCAGGTAGTCGTCCTTGCCCTCGCGAAACGGCCAGTCCTCGACCCGGATCGGGTTGGATACGACATCGGCGACGCGCACGCCGGCCGGCGCGTGCTCGAGCTGGAAGTCGCTGATCGCGACGAGTCGCGCCTTGTGGCCATGCCGCTCGTAGAACGGGCACATGTCGCTGCTGAAGGGGCCATGCAGGGTGTGAACCACAGGCGCCGAGACGCGGTCCGCCATGGCGAGCGCGGTGAAGCCCGAGTGGTCGTGCACGACGTCGAACGGTCCACCTTCCGCGGCGGCGCGATCGATTGCGTCATACGCAACAGCGACGTGGTCTGACTCGTACAGCGAGGAGCCGATCTGATCGGCATGTGTGGCTTGCAACGGTGAGCACACCCGGGCGGCCGAGTGCGAGCCGGGCGCCGCGAACAGCGTGAGGTCGTGCCCTCGCGCAACCAGCTCGTCGCACAGCAGCGCGACGACGGCCTCGATCCCTCCGTAGCCTGGCGGTGGCACGGTGATCCATGGTGGCGCGAGCACGGCAACCCTCAGCGCCCTCCGCTCCGTGCCACGGGGGAGGGTCGTGATTTGGTGGAGGGAGGGCGCGTTCATGACTTCGAGGGTTACTTCGGCACCGTTCCGGCTGAACCATCCGCCGGCCGGCATGTCCTTGGGTCGCACGGCCAAATTAATCTCCTTCCACGGCGCGGGCATCCGCAAACCTCCACCAGAATCGAGCCGGAAACTACGGAGCGGGCCGCCCCGCCGGCGTCTACCATCGGCTTGTTGGTAATGAGAGCGGCGTCGCGGTGAGCCAGCAGGGAGCAGCGGAGCCGACAGGCGACCGGCGCCGAATGACGCGCCGGCGCGCCGCGCCCGCGACGGCAGCGAGCGAGCGGGAGGTCCTCAGCCCGCGCGGTGAGCAGTTCGAGGTCCTTGGCCGCGCCGGACCGGTGGAGCTCCGGGGAGCACCAGACATTCCCGCGGAGGCGCGTGAGGAGCTGCTCGTGATCAAGGACGGCGAGCTGTTCCTGTGCGCGCGCACCGACGGCGACGTCGCCGCGCTGCGGGTGTCCGGCGAGGGCTTCTATGCCCACGACACGCGCTATCTGTCGGAGATCCGCTTCGAGGTCGGCGATGCTCCCCCGGTTGCGCTGTCATACGCGGCGGTCGATGACCATGCGATCGTCGACTCGACCAACGCGAGCTTGCCGCGCGAGGGGCTGGCGGCGGTGCCGCAGCAGTCGTTGAGCATCAGCCGTGAGCTGATGATCGCCTCGGGGCGCCTGTATTACCTCGTGCGCGTGTTGAACTTCCGGCGCGAGGCGGTCACGACGAGCGTCTCGCTCGCGCTCGCCGCCGACTTCGCCGACATCTTCGAGGTGCGTGGCGGGCCTCAAAGGCAGGCGCGCGGGCACGCGCTCGCTCCCAAGCAGCTGGAGCGCGGGCTCGTGCTGGCCTACGTCGGCGAGGACGAGACGTTCCGGGAGGCAGTGATCGAGCTCGACCCACAGCCCGCGCGAGTCGAGCTGGATCCACGCTGCGTGCGCGCGCACTGGGAGGTGACGCTCCAGCCAGGAGTGCCGGTGACGATCTTGATGACGGCCGAGCCGTCGATCGGCGGCAGCCGGCGTCCGCGGCGACGCATCGAGACGGCGGCGGCCGAGCTCGCGCAGTCTGGCGCGGAGTGGGAGTCGCGCTGCACGCGCATCAGCAGCGACAACGAGCTGTTCGGAGGGCTGACGGCCACCTCGAGCCGCGACCTGCGCGCGCTCGTCATGCCTGCGCCGGGAGGGCGTCTCCTGTCCGCCGGCATCCCCTGGTATGTCGCTCCGTTTGGGCGCGACGCGCTCGTGGCGTCAAGTGAGGCGCTGATGCTGAATCCCGATCTGGCGCGCGACGCGCTGCGCGTCTTGGCGAAGCTTCAAGCAAGGGAGGATGACCCCTGGCGCGATGCCGAGCCGGGCAAGATCATGCACGAGCTGCGCGTCGGCGAGCTCGCGCGGACGGGGATCGTCCCGCACACGCCGTACTACGGCACCGTGGACGCGACGCCACTGTTCCTGATGTGCGCCGCCGACTACTACGCCTGGACGGGGGACCTGCCGACACTACGCCGCCTGCGTCCGGCGCTCGACGGCGCCCTGAGGTGGATCGATGAGTTCGGCGACCGCGACGGCGACGGCTTCATCGAGTATGAGCGCCGTTCACCCGCTGGCCTGCGCAACCAGGGGTGGAAGGACTCCCACGATTCTGTCGTGCATGCCGACGGCAGCCTCGCCGAGGGTCCGATCGCGCTCGTCGAGGCGCAGGGCTATGTCTATCGCGCAAAGCTCGCGATCGCCGAGGTCTACGCGGCACTCGGGGACACCGACACCGAGCTGCGCCTGCGCGGCGAGGCGCAGCACCTGCGAGAAGCGTTCAACGAGGCCTTCTGGAACCCGCAGGAGGGAACCTTCGCGCTGGCGCTCGACGGGCGCAAGCGCCAGGTCGCGAGCGTCACCTCCAACCCCGGGCACTGTCTGTACTGCGGGATCGTCGAGCCGGACAAGGCCGCCGCTGTGGCCGAGCGGCTGATGGCGGACGACATGTTCTGCGGCTGGGGCGTACGCACCCTGTCGAGCAGCTGTCCGGCGTATAACCCGATGAGCTACCACAACGGCTCGGTGTGGCCGCACGACAACGCGATCATCGCCGCGGGCCTGAAGCGCTATGGCCACGACGGCGCCGTCCGGCGGATCGCCGACGCGCTGTTCGACGTCGCCACGAACGCCCGCGATTTCCGCCTGCCGGAGCTCTACTGCGGGTTTGCCCGCTCGGAGCGCCCAGCGGTGGTTGCCTACCCGGTTGCCTGCATCCCGCAGGCGTGGGCCGCCGCGGCGCCGTTTTTGCTGCTGCAGACGATGCTCGGCATCTCGCCCGACGCGCCCGGCCGGGCACTGAGGATCGAGCGTCCGCTGTTGCCCGACTGGCTGGAGCGGGTCAGGCTCGAGGCTCTGCGCGTGGGCGATGCCAGCGTCACGCTCGACTTCAAACGCGATGGCCGTGTAACGGGCTTTGCGCTGCACGAGCAGCACGGCGAGCTGAACGTGACGATGGCCGCCGCCCCGTGAGCAATGTCCCGGCGCTGCCGAACGAGCTCGACAGGCGCTTCGAGGCACTGATCTTCGACTGGGACGGCACGGCGGTTCCCGACCGCGCAACCGATGCCAGCGCCCTTTGCGCCGCCGTTGAGAGCGCCTGTCTTCTCGGCCTCGATCTGGCTGTGGTCAGCGGCACTCATGTGGGGAACATCGACGGCCAGCTGCGCGCGCGACCGCGCGGCCCTGGAGAGCTCCATCTGCTGCTCAACCGCGGCTCGGAGGTGTACCGCGCAAGCCAAAACGGCGTCGAGCTGACCGCACGGCTCACGGCCTCTGAGGCGCAGGAGCTCGCGCTCGACCGGGCGGCGGCGCTGACCGTGCAGCGGCTCCGCGCCTGTGGACTGGAGGCGAGGATCGTCTCGCAGCGACTGAACCGGCGCAAGATCGACCTGATCCCCATCGCCGAGTGGGCCGACCCGCCGAAGGCGCGCATCGGCGAGCTGCTGACGGCCGTGGAAGCGCGTCTGCGCGAGCACGGGCTGGACGGCCTGCAAGCGGCGGTCGAGCTGAGCGAGGCCGCGGCCGCCGAGGCCGGGCTGACGGACGCGCGTGTGACGAGCGACGCCAAGCACATCGAGATCGGCCTCACCGACAAGGCCGACTCCGCCCGCTGGTACTTCGAGCATCTGTGGCAGCGCGGCGTGTCCCCCGAGCAGGTCCTGATCGTGGGCGATGAGCTCGGGCCGCTCGGCGGCCTTCCCGGCAGCGACTCCATGCTGTTGATCGACGCCGCCGCCGGCGCCACCGTGGCCTCGGTCGGGGTCGAGCCCGCCGGCGTGCCGGACGGGATCATCTCGCTCCACGGCGGGCCGGCCGCCTTCTCCGGGCTGCTCGACCGGCAGCTCGCTCTGCGCCGGCGCGGCGCCCTGCCGATCGTCTCATCGGATCCCTGCTGGACGCTCGCAGTCGACGGCGTCGGGCGCGAGCGCGAGCGCGCAAACGAAGCGCTGCTGACGATCGCCGACGGCTACCTCGGCACCCGCGGAAGCGTGCTTGCGCCGGGCCGCGGCGCCACGCCGGCGGTCCTGATGGCGGGCGTCTACCGTGGCCACGGCGAGCTCTCAGAGTTGCAGCCGGCGCCGCTGTGGAACCGCCTCGCAGCGCGGGCATCCGGCGGTCGCGTGCGTCGCGTCCTCGATCTGCACGCGGGCGTGCTCTGCCAACAGATGCCGGGCGAGCTGGCGGCGTTGCAGTTCTGCTCGCTCGCCGAGCCCGGTGTCGCGGTCCTGCGCGCACTCGCGCCACGCGCGACGCTCGAAGCCGGCCCGCCGCTCGTTGCGCCGCCGCACACGCACGCCGAGCGCCAGGACGACGGCGCCGTGATCCTGATCCCCGTGGCAAACGGCACGCTCGAAGCTGCCGCGGTGCAGTCGATCGCCGGGGCCGGTGAGGACGCGTCGCTCGAGCGCATCGCGGTCTACGCGGCAACCTCTGCCGGGGATTCGAGCAAGCCGGCGCTGCGACGTGCGCATCGAGCCAGGCAGGCCGGGCGCGAGCGGCTGTTGGGCGATCATCGCCGCGCCTGGGCGCGGCGCTGGGAGCATGCCGATGTGCGCATCGATGGCGACCCCGAGCTGCAAGTCGGGATACGACTGGCGCTGTTTCACCTGATCGCCTGCGCGGGCGATCATGGCGAGGCGGCGGTCGGCGCTCGTGCCCTGACTGGCCGCGGCTACCGCGGCCACGTCTTCTGGGACAGCGACGTGTTCGTGCTCCCGTTCCTCGCCGCGACCCATCCGGCATCCGCACGGGCGATCCTCGAGTACCGCGTCAGGCGCCTGCCCTCAGCGCGGGCAGCCGCGCGTGCCGCCGGGCATGCCGGCGCGCGCTTTGCGTGGGAGTCGGCCGCCAGCGGCGAGGATGTCACGCCGCGCTCCGCGCGCGATCGTGCTGGGCACGAGGTCGCGATCTACACCGGCCAGCGCGAGGAGCACATCGTCGCCGACGTCGCCTGGGCAGCCGGCTGCTACATCGACTGGACCGGCGATCGGGCGTTCCGTGAAGGAGCCGGGCGGCGCCTGCTCGTCGAGACGGCCCGCTACTGGGCCTCGCGCGTCGAACGCGACAGCGACGGCACGGGTGGGCGGGCACATATCAGGGGCGTGATCGGCCCCGACGAGTACCACGAGCTCGTCGACGACAACGCCTACACCAACGTGATGGCGAGCTGGAACCTGCGCCGCGCCTTCGCGGAGACCACGGACGGCGCCGTCGAGCGGGCCGAGCGTAGATCGTGGCTCGATCTCGCCGATGCGCTCGTGGACGGCTATCACCCGGACAGCGGACTGTATGAGCAGTTCGCCGGGTTCTTTGCGCTGGAGCCGCTGGTCATCTCCGAGATCGCGCCGCGACGGCCGATCGCCGCGGACCTGCTGCTCTCACCCGAGCGGGTGCATCAGGCTCAGGTCGTAAAGCAGGCCGATGTGCTGATGCTCCACCATCTCGTGCCGGACGAGGTCGTGGAGGGGTCGCTTGCCGCCAACCTGGCCTTCTACGAGCCTCGCACCGCGCATTCCAGCTCGCTGTCACCCGGTGTTCACGCCGCGCTGCTGGCGCGTGCCGGCCGGCTGGACGAGGCGCGCGCGGCGCTGGCGATGACAACAAGGATCGACCTCGACGATGAATCGGGGTCGACCGCGAGTGGAGTGCACATCGCCGCGATGGGAAGCGTTTGGCAGGCGCTGGCGCTCGGCTTCCTAGGAGCCCGTCCCCGAGGTGACGTGCTCGAGCTCGAACCGCGGATCGCCGAGGGCTGGGAGCTGCTCGAGCTGCGGCTTCGCTTTCGCGCAGCACAGCTGTGTGTGCGGGTGAACGCGCAGACGATCGAGGTGAGCAGCGACCGGCCGACGCTCCTCAGCGTCGCCGGCGGGGAGACCGTGAGCGTCGGGCCGAGCCCGCGTCGCTTCCCGCGAGAGTGAGGCTCGCCCAGCGCGCGCCCGCGGGCAGCGCAACGGCTGATCGTACGCGCTCAGTAGTAGCCCGCTGCGCCGATCCGTACATGCCGCCGATGCGGCGGGCTGCCACCCCGGCGAAGATGGGCAGATGGCTGAGGGGATGCTTCCATGACAATCCTGGAGCGCACAGCGCATTCCGGCGCGGTCGAATCGATGCCCGTGCGCTTCGCCGACCGACGCGACGCAGGACGCCGTCTGGCCACGCTGCTCTTCGGCTTTCGCTACGAGGATCCAATCGTGGTCGGCATCGCGCCGGGTGGGATGCCGGTGGCAGCCGAGGTAGCGGGCGCGTTGCAGGCGCCGCTGGAGATCGTCGTAGTACGCGAGCTCGTAGTGCCAGAGAACCCCGAGCATCCGATTGGCGCACTCGCCGAGGGCGAAATCGCGATCATCGACGACGAGGCTGTCCGGCGCCAGGGGCTGAGCACCGCGCAGCTCGACGCGATGGTCGGGCGCGGCCGACTAACGATCAACTGGTTCACGCAGCACCTCTGCCAGGGCGCGCCCGAGCCTAACACCGTAGAGCACGACGCTCGCTTGAGCTTGACTGGGTGAGCCGGCAGGCGATGTCGCTCGCTTCCCCACTTCCTCCCGGCCCTCGCGCGGCGCCCTCCGAGCAGCTCGGCTGGGGCGGCTACCTCACCGACGGCCGCAGGCTGTTTCGGGTTGTCTCGCAGTTCACAACCGCCGGAGAGGACATGTTCGCGTCACTCGAGGACTGCCTTACACTCGAGATTGAGGCCTACGCTCCAGGTGACCTTTGGGCAATGACGCTACGCCCGATCCAGACACCGGATGACAGTGATGGGCTTGACGCCGGCACCCAGACTGTTTGAAGCTGAATGCTCTCGATGAAGGTAATCGCCGCGATCACCAACGACTCAGCCGCGACGGGCGTGCTGGCGAGCGCCGCTGCCATATCAAGCCTGTTTTCAGCGAGCGTTGAGGCATTACACGTAGGTCCGGAGAACGCAGCCGTGGCACAGACGGCACAGAGCGCGGGGGTAGCTCTCAGAACCGTCGCTGGGCGAGCTTCAGAGGCCATCGCCCATGCAGCCTCAGGCGAGGACGTCGCCGCGATTGTGATCGGCACACGAGGTTCACCGGCGAGCAGGCCGACGACGGGTAGTACTACCACGGCGCTCGTTACGTCGTTGGACAAGCCCATCGTCGTCGTGCCGCCAAACGCAGCTGTAGGCCACCACATCGAGAGCGTGCTCGTGGCGCTGGACGGAACCGGCGCGTGCACGGCGGCGCTACAGGAGATCATGGAGCTGGCCAGCGCCGCCGAGCTCGAGATCGTCGTGGCGCATGTATACGAACAGCGATCGCTGCCGGCGTTCAGCGACCAGCTGCCGCACGAGGTACGCGCGTGGCGAGAGGAGTTCATCGCCCGCCACTGTCCCGCGGTGGACGCAAGCCTCGAGTTGCGTGTGGGCGAGCCGCGCGAGCACCTGCTCGACATCCTCCGTCGAAGCGGGTGCGAGCTCGTTGCGCTCAGTTGGAGCCAGGACCTCACGGGCGAACATGCCGCGGTGGTGCGTCGCATGGTGGCCGAGTCACCTGTGCCAGTACTGTTGACGCCTGAGCATCGCTACAAGCCGCATACCGCAGTTGGCGCGGCATCCGCTATCGAGCACGCCAATCACGATCCGCGCGATGGACAGAGCGGTGAGGGTAAGCTAACGTCTCTCGAAGGTGAGCCTGTGGTGATCGAGTAGCTCGCGTTCGAAGCAGACCTTGTTGGCGCTCACGCCCGAGGTGAACGCGAGACGGAAGTCGGCGCTAGTCAGCCAGCGAGGGACGAGCTGGAGCTTGAGCATGGACTTGCGCAGGCTCCGGGCGCCAATCCGCGCGTTCCACTGGTTGATCGTCTCGATGTAATCGAGGCGGCCGGTGCTGTTGGAGAGGAGCCGAAAGCTCGGCTCTGCGCAGCGAACGACCTGCTCTTCGCCGAACGGCAGCCACGAGCCGGGGAACTGACGCTCCATCAGCGCGAGAACGAACGCGTCCGAGTCGCGCGGAGCGTGGACATCGACCTGATCCAACGGGATCATGTTGGGACCGAAGACCATCGTCTGCAGGAAGAGGCGCCCGTTCTCGGGCAGCACGGCCGCGACCCGCTCGAAGATCGCCCGGTAGATCTCCTCCTGGCGTCCGGCGCGGTACTCCTCGATCGAGCAGAAGTGCTCGAACGCACCGAGGCTCGCGACGGCGTCGAAGCGACCGAAGCTCTCACGATCCAGCTGACGCGCGTCGTACAGGTGCACGTCGAGACCGTGCCGGCGGCAGGCGGCCTGCTGTGCGCGCGAAAAGGTGACTCCGACCCCGACAGCTTCGCGGCCGCGGATGAAATCGAGCAGCGGTCCCCAGCCGCAGCCGAGGTCGAGCACGCGCTTGCCGGGTTCGATCCCGATCTGCTCGGCCACATACTCGTGCTTTCGACGCTGGGCCTGCTCCAGGCTGAGCGAGAAGTCGCCGTCGTACTTGGCTCCGCTGAAATCCGCTAGCTCCCCCATGCTCAGGCGAAACACGCGGTCGGTCAGCGAGTAGGTGAAGTCGATGTCGTTTCGATCGGCCATCGGGCCAGCCGTCGATCAGAGCGCGGTGGGATAGGTCTCCGGCGGCTCCCCCAGCTCCCACGCGCCGGTGCGCTCCAGCGGCTCGACCGCGCGGGTGATGTCGATGTGCACGAGCGCGTCGAACTGCTGTGAGGCGCACGCTGCGAACCAGTGGCTCTGGCGTTCGCTCTCCGGCCGGTAGATGACGCCGATCGCGCGCTGCAGCCGCGGCTCGCGCAGCACGCGCCCGCTGACGCTCCTGCCCAGCGGGCACAGCAGGAACGCCGGGATCTCGGTGGCGTGCAGGAGCGCCTCGTAGCTGTCTGGCAGCGCGGGCCGGACGCGCTTGCGCTCCGCCTCCCCGCCCCACTCCGAGGCAGCCGTGACGGTGCCGGCGTAGGTGCTGAAGCCGACGAGCACGACGTCGTGGGCGTGGCGTTCGCGCATCAGCTGTCCGAGGTTGAGCTCACCGCGCTGGGCCATCTCCGTGGAGCGGGCGTCACCGACGTGTGAGTTGTGCTCCCACACGACCACCTTGCCGGCGTCTCCGTGGCGGGCGAGATGGACCTGCAGCTGGTCGAGCGTGTCCGCCATGTGCCGGTCGCGCAGGTTCCACGACGGCGCCGGGCCGCCGAACATCGTGCGGTAGTACTCCTCAGCGTCGGCGACGACCGTCGCGTTCTGCTCGGCCAGGAAGTAGCGGTCCTCCGCGACCAGACCGTCCGAGCTCAGGTAGTCGCCGGCATGGCGGCGCAGCTCGACGAGCTGCTCGAGCACGCGCCGCCGGCACGGCTCGCTGACGCCGAGTAGAACCGCCTGTCCGTATTCGGAGCTGTCCTTGGCGAACGGGTGCAGGCACTCGTAGCGCTCCCGGGCGCGTGAGGCGCCGGCGGGGTCCACTTGCTCCAGGTAGGAGACGACAGCCTCCATCGAGGCCTCCAGGCTGTAGAGGTCAAGGCCGTAGAAGCCCACGCCGCGCTCACCGCGCGAGAGCCGTTCGTTGTGTGAACGCAGCCAGCCCACGAAGTCCAGCATCTCGGCGTTGCGCCACATCCAGGTGGGAAACCGTTGAAAGCCGCGCAGAGCCTCCTCGGCGTCGGCGTCATCGCCTGCGCCCTGCACGTAGCGACTGACGCGATCGGCGTCGGGCCAGTCCCCCTCGACCGCCACGGCGGTGAATCCGAGCTCGTCGATCAGCCGGCGCGTGATCCGCGCACGCTCGCGGTAGAACTCGTGGGTGCCGTGGCTTGCCTCGCCGAGCAGCACGAGGCTCGCATCACCCACCCGCTCGAGCAGCGCGTCGTAGTCGCAGTCGGCGCCGTGCAGAGGCTGGGCATCCAGCCGCAGCGCGTCGAGCGCGGCGGTTTCACCGAGGGGCAGGGCCAGCGGCGAAGCCACGCTCATCTCACTCTGTGCAGCGCGTCCTCGGAGCGTAGTCCCGCGGTTCGGGTCAGGCCCGATTCCTCGGTGCTCGCCGCAGGGGCTGTCTCGGCCCTGCCGGCCTCGGCGAGAAGCGCTTCGACCTGCTCGTCGGAGACGGGTGAGAAGTCGCGATACCACATGCCCACCCCGAACAGGCGACGCGGGACCTCCAGGCAGACGACGCGATCGGCCTCGCCGGCCAGCATCGACACCGCCTCGCTGGAACCCACCGGGACCGCCACCACGATGCGGCGGGCGCCGCGTTTGCGCAGCGCGCGGACCGCCGCCAGGTCAGTCAGACCGGTTGCCAGCCCGTCGTCAACGACGATCACGGTTCGCCCGCTCACGGGGATCGAGGGGCGACCATCGCGGTAGCGCTCCACCCTGCGGCGCAGCTCGCGTGACTCGACTGCGAGCGTCTCCTCCAGCATGGCCTGGGTCATGCCGTGCATCCCAGCCGATTGGGGGTCGAGAATGGCTGTGCCATCCTCCGCGACGGCCCCCACGCCGAGCTCGGGATTGCCCGGTGCTCCCAGCTTGCGTACCGCGAGGATGTCGAGCGGCGCGCCGAGCGCTCGCGCAACCTCGACGCCGACGGGTACACCGCCGCGCGGCAACGCTACGATCACCGGCCGCTCATCCGCGAACTCCATGAGCTCGCTGGCCAGTCGATGACCGGCATCGCGACGATCGAGAAACAACATCCTTGCATCATGCTCCCGCGACGTGCCGGCGGCGTCCGGGAATCGCCCGGAGATCAGTGTGGCGGACTACTGAGAGTCAGCCACCCGGCGCGCTGGCCCTTCGAGCGCTGTCACGATGCCTGCTTGGTTGTGGTGAACCGCGGTATATCCGCCCGTAAGAGCTACGGATGGCGAGGGTATCCGCCCGGATAGAGGATAGTGTTCACGATGACCGAGTCACTTCGCTCAGCCGCGCCTGACCCGTCTGCCCGTCTCGCTGAAAGCGACGCCAACGAGTTGCTGCTGATCGCCGGTGGAGCGGTTGACAGTGCTGCTCGCCTTCTGGTCCAGGGTCGTTCGCACCTAGGTGGCCTGATCGCCAAGGGGGACCGTGACTATGCGAGTCGAGTGGATTTCCAGATCGAGGACTCCGTCAGGGATTCGCTGGCACGGGTCACGCGAGACATTCCGTTCTTGGGCGAGGAGCGGGGCGGTCACCTGCATGCCCCGTTGCTGTGGGTTCTCGATCCGGTCGACGGCACGACCAACTTCATCAAGGGCAGCCCGCTGTGCGCCATCTCCCTGGCCCTGCTGAGTGACGGTCAGCCGATCTTCGGGATCATCGATCTTCCCTTGCTGGGCGAGCGCTACGTCGCCCGGGCAGGTGGTGGGGCATACCTCAACGGCACGCGTCTGCACATGCCCGATGTGCATCGACTTGCCGATGCGGTTGTTGGAGTCACCGACTTCGCGGTCGCGGATGATCGGTCCGTCGAGAATCCCATACATATTGCGCTCCTGGCCGGCCTTGCGCCGCGGGCACTCGGGGTGCGAGCTCACGGGTCGGCCGCACTCGACCTCGCCTGGCTGGCGGCCGGGCGCCTCGGCGCATCGATGATGCTCTCCAACCGTGCCTGGGACGTGAGCGCGGGAGTGTTGCTGGCGCGCGAGGCGGGGGGTCTGACCTACGACCGGGACGGATCGGAGCATGGCGTGGACTCCCGCTTTACGATCGCCTCCGCGCCGAGCTTGAAGCGCAGCCTGCTCGAGTTGCTCCCGGCCCTCTGATGAGCAGCCCGTCGCTCGTCGTGTTCGCGCCCTCGCCGCTCTTGACGATCACCGTCGAGGCGGCGGACACGCCGCGGCAGGAGATCCACCTGCACGCCGGTGGGCAGGGATTCTGGGTGGCTCGCATGGCGGCGCTGCTGGGCGCCGAGGTCTCCTTGTGCTGCGCTCTGGGCGGCGAGTCGGGTGCGGTGCTGCGCGGGCTGATCACGAGGGAGAACGTCGAGCTCTTGAGCGTGGAGTGTGCGGCATCCAACGGTGTCTACATCCACGCCCGTCGAGGTGGCGTGCGCGAGCAGCTCGCGCGCACAGAATCCAAGCGCCTGTCTCGTCATGAGGCCGACGAGCTCTACGGGCTGACGCTCAGCGCGGCACTGGACGCGGGTATTGCGCTGCTGACGGGAGTAGATCCGTCCACCGTCCTGGACAGCGAGGTCTACCGCCGGCTGGCGGGTGACCTGCGGAGCAACGGGGTTCAGGTCATCGCCGATCTCGCTGGCTCATCGTTGAAAGCCGCGCTGGCTGGGGGCCTGGACATCTTGAAGATCAGTGAGGAGGAGGCGCTCAACGAGGACATCGCCGGCAGCTCTGGAGTCGATGACCTCCTGGACGCGCTCGACAAACTTCACGACCAGGGCGCCGAGACGGTACTGATCTCGCGCGCCGCCGAGCCCGCGCTGGTACTCGACGGCGCTCGCGGACGCTATCTGGAGCTGACGGGACCACGGGTCCAGACGCTGGAGCCAAAAGGCACAGGCGACTCGATGTTCGCCGCACTCGGCGCCAGCTTGGCGGACGGCCAGGAGCTGGATCTCGCCCTGCGCTTGGCGATGGCGGCCGGCGCTCTGAACGCCACCAGGCACGGACTCGGCACCGGGACACACCAGCAGATCCAGCAGCTCAGCCACCACATCGCGATCAACGAGCTGAGCAGGGTCTCCACGCACTGACCATGAGCTTGATCGGTAGTCCTCACGGAGACGAGCGCGCAGCTTACCCCGATACGCACCGGTCAGCAGCGGGATAGCCTGGATCTGCGATGAGTACGACACCAACTGAGGGCAGTTATCGCATCCCCGTTTGGAGCACGCGCGTGTCGAGGACGCGATGCGTCATGGCATCTTCAGCTGCCCGCCCGGCTAACACATCCCTGCGCGAGGCCGCGCGAACGATGTCGCTCGTTCAGGCGGCTTTATTGCCGGCGAGCGCGTCTCGGTTGTCGATGAGCGCCCGGGTCCCCTGGAGGATGTCGCTGCGCTCTTGCTCGGTTACGTCGGCGCGGTCCGCGGCGCTCGCCATGACGCTGCCGATCAGCACCACCAGACGCCGTCCGGGCTCCCCGCCGCGACGTAGGGCAATCAGCGCGGCCATCTGCTGTTGGGTCATCTGCGCCAATAGGAGCGCTTTGGCAGCGGCGGCGCTGTAGTAGCGACGATGGGTGCCCGCCCTGTGTGCCGGAAGCAGATCCTCGTCGGTCCAGTGACGAAGCTGGCGCTCGCTCGCTTCGGTCAGGAGATGAAGCTGACCGAGCGTCAGCGGATAGCGCGTATCCGCGGGCAATGCGGGATGCGAGCTCGGATGGGAGACCCACTGCCGCTGCTCGTCGGAAAGCTCATCGTAGACGCCCTCCTCCCAGGCCCGCTCGGCGTCCAGTGCGTCGGCCTGGAAACCCTCCATCTCCGGTGAGATCCCCCTTGCGGCGTCGCGTTCAGCCATCGGAGAGGCCAGCAGCTCGCGCTGCGCCGCAGAGAGCTTCTTCGGTGCGTAGCGTTCGCCCAAGCGAGCGAGGCGAACACGTACCGCGAGCGGTAGCTCTGGCCGGTCGGCGAAGCCGTCGACCCACTCGCCGGCGTACGTGTAGCCGTCAGCGTCTGCACGGACCAGAGGCATCGGCTCGATCGACACGTAAAAGGTCGATTCAGCCAGAATCAACTCTGCGTGGTCTGGCTGGGTGTAGTGGAACTTGACCCGCACGCCCTGCTCACACACGGGCCTGGGTCCCACGGGTTTCCTTGGGCCAGTAGGCATCGCCAGACCGTACCGAGGCATGCAGATGGCGGCGGCGCCAACGGTAGAGCGGGTGCGGGCCTCAGTAGGACGGCGCCGGTTGGTCCTACACTGTGTGGCTGGAGCTGAGCACGATGCCGGAACCCGCCGCCAAGCAAGACCTGATCGAGCAAGCGAGCTCGCTGTTTTGGAATCCTCTGCCGCTCGAGGAGCTGATGGCCGACGTCGCGCCGCTCGACGCTGACGAGCACTTCGACATCCCCGACCTGACCGAGGAGGAATGGCAGACGTTCGTGGCGGCGCTGGAGCAGTGACCGGGACAGTCCTGGTCGACACCAACGTCTTCAGGCCCGCTTGCGCGAGCGCTCGCCGCTCGCCACCCGCTACGCCAAGCACCTCTTTGGGCAGCGGATCGCCGTCGCTCCGCAGACGGTGGCCGAGGCGCGCTATGGGGCACTGAACGCAAACTGGGGCCCTGCACGACAGCAGCGGCTCGCACGGCTCGTGGCGCGAGCGCGCATCCTCCCGATGGACATCGACACGATCGAGGCCGTCGCCGAGCTTCGCAACCAGTGCCGGATGATCGGTCACCCCTTGCACCAGAGCAACCACAACGCCGACCTCTGGATCGCAGCCACCGCGATCCGCTGGTCCATCCCGCTCGTGGCCCACGACGCGGTCTTCACCGACTGCCCCGGCGTGCACCTGCTGACCGAGCTCCCCGGCTAATACGTTCTAGGCACCAATCTAAAGACGTTTTGGCGCCAAGTTTGGGTGTAATCCGTCATTTGCCCGCTCCCCGTGGAATTGAGTGAGTTACGGTGGTTTCACCGCGATGACGTGCGCCCATCGCGCTCCGCGCGACTCCCCTGGGCGCGCTCTCTCAGGACGCTTGGCGGGCGCTCTTTTCAGGGCTCGCAGTCGAGCGTCTTGGCGATCTCAGTGGTCAGCAGATAGAGGTCCGGACACTCTTCTTCATCAGGGTCGAATGGTTGAAATCCGAGGTGCTCCCACCAGCGGCGCGCGTTGGGATTGATCGCGTTTACGACTACCGCGCGAGCGGCGGCGTGCGTGTTGAGCTCCACTGCGGTCGCGAGCACGTGTGCGACAAGTGCCGTGCCCACCCCGCGTCCGCTGTGGTGGCGATCGACGGCCAGGCGCCCGAGTAGTAGCGCCGGCACCGGATCGGGTGCCTGTTTGGCCAGACCCGCCGGTGCGACTGAGCGGTCGATACCCGTCATCGCGATGCTTGCATACGCCGCTACCCGATCGTCTGCGTCGGCGATGACCCATGTCGCTGCTGTGTCACGCCGGCGGTTCTGTCCGGCGTAGCGACGTAGCCAGTCGTCGAGCGCCGGCTCGCCGCAGTCGAACTGCGAGCGGTCATGCTGGCGCGTATCGAGTGCTGCCGGGCGGCGTAGCTCAGTCAAGCCAGGTGAATGTGCGTGTCCGTTTGAGGGCTTGCGCTAGGCGCTCGTTGACCTGGGCGGGCTCGTCGAGCGCCTCGTTGAACGCCTTGGCCGCTGATGCGCTGAGCACAATGCTGGGACGTTCCGCGAGGACCTCCTCAGCCCTTGCCGCCGCGGCCTGCAAAACGAACGCCGATACGTTGAGGTGCGCTGCCGCGGCCGCCCGCTCCAGCAGGAACTTGTCGCTACCGTCCACCCGGATCTGAAGTCGCTGCGCCTTCGTTGTTGTCGCCATGCACTCACAATGGCAGTACAACAGGTGCTTGTCAAGTCACCCACCCACAGACCGCAAGCCATATTTGTCACCGCTACGTAGCTCCAGCGACTCGTTCGAACTCGGCCGCGATCTCCCCCAGATCCTCCGGCAGGCGCTCCAGCACGAGGCGTGTCGCGATCCTCCTGGCCATCTGCTCCATGCTGGCCGCCAGCCACGGCCTCGCCGCACGGTGCGCATCGACCACCGTCGCAAGCGCCGCACCTGGTAGAGGTAGAGCTTCCGCTTCCCCTCAGGCCAGCAACCCCTCAGGCCAGCAACCGGCCGCCGTCGACGACGATCTGGGCGCCGGTCATGTAGCTCGAGAGCTCGCAGGCGAGGAACAGCGCCGCACGGCCGATGTCGTCGGGATCGCCCATTCGCCGCATCGGGATCATGGCCTCGAAACCTGCAAGCGCCGCCTCGTCCATGTCTCCGGTGCCCGGCGTCCTGATCCCGCCCGGGGCGATCGCGTTGACCGCGATGTTGTGCGGCGCGAGCTCCAGCGCGATGTTCTTGGTGAAGCCCCAAGCGCCGTGCTTGGACGCGTCGTAATGGGCCAGCCCGACCATCGAGGGGTGCAGCGCGTCGATCGATGTGATGTTGACGATCCGCCCGCCCCTGCCCTGCTCGATCATACGCGCCGAGACGGCCTTCGTGCACAGGAACAGGCCGGTGAGGTTCACATCCAGCACACGACGAAACGTTGCCGCGTCGAGGTCGGCCAGAGGGACCATAGGGTAGATACCGGCATTGTTGACGAGGATGTCCACGCCGCCGAAGCGCTCGACGGCGGTGCGCACCATGCCCTCCACGCTCTCGGGATCGCTGACGTCGCAGCGCACAGTCAGAGCGCTGTCGGCTCGCACGGCGCGCAGAGCCTCGACCGCATGTTCGCTGGCGACCAGATCGAGATCCGCTACGAGCACGCTCGCACCCGCCTCGTGTAGGCGGCGGGCGATGCCCAGCCCGATACCCATCGCGCCGCCGGTCACGATCGCCGTCTTGCCACTGAGGTCGACGAGCTCGGCTAGGGACGGCTGGGTGAGGGCTGTGGATGTGTTCATGGAGCAGACGTTGCCAGCCAGCTACGGCATTCGCATCCGGGCGAACCACCCGGCTTACTCAGTAGATCTCCGCCTGGGCTCATCGGCGACTCGTATTCGGGCGACCCCCACCCCGCGCGGCTCATCGCGTACTGGGTTTCTCCCCCGGAAGGCCGTTGCCGGTAGGACCTGCAGTCATCCCAGCCAAGGGCTGCGAAGGCGCGCCGGCGTCGGCGCCGCGAGCGCTCACCGCCTGCAGCAGCGGCCCGATCAGGTCGATCGGCAGCGGGAAGACGATCGTCGAGTTCTGCTCGCTGCCGATCTCCAGCAGCGTCTGCAGATAGCGGAGCTGAATCGTGACGGGGTTGCGGCTGATCACATCGGCGGCCTCGCCGAGCTTGGCGGCGGCCTGGAACTCGCCCTCGGCGTTGATGATCTTCGCCCGGCGCTCGCGCTCGGCCTCGGCCTGGCGCGCGATCGCGTGCTGCATATCCTCGGGGATTTCCACATCCTTGATCTCGACGGCCGTCACCTTGATGCCCCACGGCTCCGTCTGGTCGTCGATGATCTTCTGCAAATCCTCGTTCAGGCGCTCGCGCTCGGCCAGCAGTGTGTCGAGCTCGGCCTTGCCCAACACTGAGCGCAGCGTCGTCTGCGCGATCTGCGAGGTCGCCGCGAGGACGTCTTCGACCTCGACGACCGAGCGGTTGGGATCGACGACATGGAAGTAGGTGACCGCGGTGACGCGCGCCGGCACGTTGTCGCGGGTTATCACCTCCTGCGGAGGAATCTGCTGCGTAACCGTGCGCAGGCTCACGCGCACCAGCCGATCGACGAACGGAATCAGCAGCACGACGCCCGGCCCCTTCTGGTCGAGCAGGCGCCCGAGGCGGAACACGACGCCGCGCTCGTACTCGCGCAAGATGCGCACCGATGCCGAGGCAAGGATCAACCCGAGCAGCAGCAGGACGACAAGGACACCTATGAGGATCGTGACGATCATGGATTCAGCTCCCATTGCTCGGCCTTGCGCACGCGCAAGGTCAAGCCGTTGACGCTTTCGACGACCACACGGTCGCCGTCGTGCAGCTCGCTCTCGTGATGAATCGGACTGGGCTCGGCGCGCCACAGGGACCCGTCGAGGAACACCTCCGGCTCTGGTCCGCCATCGGCGCGAACCACGCCCAGGTGTCCCACGAGCGCCTCTCTCCCGGTGCGAGGACGCGCCCGCAGAGGCAGCAGGATTCGGCGTCGTGCAAGCAGCAGCAGCGACACGGCCCCAGCAGCAGCGCATAGCCCGACAACCAACACCACCACGCCGCCGGCACCGGCCGCGAGCAACAGCAACACCACGCCGCCCACGGCGGCGAGGCTCGCGCACGCGGCCATGAGCCCACCGGTCGATAGATGCGCCTCGGCCAGCAGCAGCGCGAGCGCCACGACAATCAAGGCTAGGCCCAGAGCAGTCATGGCCGGGACATGTAGCTGCCAATGTTCATCGCACTGGCGAGCGTATCGCCCGCCCAGCCGAGTGCCATCGGTCGATTACCGGCGAGTTACTGCGGAGAACTACGTCCATCAGCCACACACCTGCTCGCGGCACAACGGGTAGTTCACCACATCGAGCTCGGTAGCGAAACCGGATGCTTGGGCGTCTATGACGTAATGTGATGGTACCCGCCGATGGAGCCCCACAATAAAGACGGCTCAACCGCCCGCGTCGGCGATTGGCTCGAGGTCGCCGGCGTAGCGGGCAGCCCTTCGCGGCGCGGGGAAATCAGGGAGATCCTCGGCGCGCCCGGGCACACCCACTTCCGCGTTCGCTGGGACGAGGGGCACGAGTCTCTCGTCTACCCAGCAGATCACGAGGCGATCGTGCATCACGCAGCCAACCGGGGGGATCGCTAGGCGTCGAGGGCGGCGGGCTCGATGAGTCGGATCAGTGTTCGAACGCCGCTCGCATCGGTTACCAGGATCGCTTTGGGAGCGAGCTGGCCCGACTCCTCGACGCTGATCGTCTGTGGATCGGAGATGAAGTGTCGCAGCAGGACGGGGTAGCGCACGCCGCGTCCACCCACAGCGACCTCCAGCACGTTGTCCTTGGGGTCGTAGCCGATCGCCTGGAGCGGTAGCCGCTCGACGCCAACCTGATCGCCCAGCTGCTCACTCATGACCTCGATCGTGACCAGGTGCCCGTCGATGATCGGAGCGATCGAGTCGAAGTACTCGATCCACTTCTCGGCTTTTAGTTCCTCGGTTGTTACGGTCATGTGGACTCCTGTTTGTGAGATGGCTAGTAGCGAAGAAGCGCGGCGATCGAGCCATGCCGCTCGAGCTCACTCCGGTGCTCACGGAAGATGAGCACCTCGATTGACTGGCTCAGGGCGCGCTCGACTGCGTGATCGACGATGTTCTCCTGGGGTTGCAGCTCTGCGGCGTCCATCGGGCACGATGTCCCAGTCGTGGACAGGCGCCCGCAGCGCGGACAGCTGAGCCCGGGTGCCACAAAGCCCTGCGCGAGCAGGAGTGTCTCCACGCGCTGCTCGCTCAGCAGCTCGAGAACCTCGTCGAGCCCGGTCACTGCGTGGCCATCCGGTGCGATGCCCTCGGTGAGCCGCGCCAACGCATCCTGTTCGCGTTGGCGCTCCTGTGCTTCGATGACTGGGAGCGCCCGCCGGTGGACCTCCTCCACAGAGGCTCGCTCCACGTCGATGTCGACGTGCCCGACGAGTCGCTGGCACAGGTCGGTGTGTAGGTCGTGCTCCACCCGATGCGAGAGCTCAGATGGGCCGCCGAGGATCAGGTGGTCAAACGGCTCGTTCTGAAAACGCGCGAACAGCAACTCGCAGGTTCGCTTGATGTGATCCTCGATCTCCTTCTCGATACCGCGCTGAAAACGCGCCTGTGACCAGCCACCCTGGCTGTGACGGCGATGGACATCGTCGTGGACGTCCCCCACCTCCACCAGCCGCTCACGGTCCCCGCAAAAGATCCGGCTTGCCCGGCTGCTGAGGAGCAGCACGCACCAACGCTCCGAAGGGCGCTCCGAAGGGGCCGGTTCGGAATCATTCATGGCGGTGGCGAGGTGCATCATCGACGGTACGTTCATCACGCCGCCAAAGCTATCCCGCCGGGTACCAAGCTCACATCGGTACAAGTTGCCCATACGCGCTCCGTGAGGACTACTGGGCCTCGTAGCCGCTCGGCATCGCTATTGGCCCGTCTGCCGTGGTCCAGCCCCACCCGCCCCACCGGGCTTCCGCGGACAACCCCATCGGCGATCACGACCGCTCGCTTTGAGGGGAGATGCAGGGCCGTCTCGTCGGGACACAGCCCACCGACCTCCTGGGCACCGCTGCCGCCCGGGAGCGTGTCGCCCGGATCGAATGCGGTGACGAGCTCACCGTGGATGAACTCTCCCAGCCCGGCTCGGTTGCAGTACACAGGACAACCGAACACATCTTGGAAGCGCGCGCTGTCGCGATAGTGGTGACGGTTTGAGAGCAGAATCGCCGCCGGGAGCGTCGCGCGGCGCTCGAACCACTGAAGCCCGACGTCGGGTGGGACGAGTGGATCGATGAGGATGCCGCCGTCCTGCAGCCAGTAAGACGAGACCTCGATGTGGATCCGCGGATGGATCGCTGGCCAATGGAACACGCCGGGCAGAACCTCGCGCACCAGGCCGACGCTACCGCACCAGAGACAAGCGGCCGATGGCGATGTCCGCCCACGCTGCGAGGCTGTCGCACGCAGTGGCCATGCTCAATAGCTCTCGCTCTCGCGCCGCCGCCACAGCACTTGCGGGTGTCGTGGGTTACGACCTCCTACAGCGCCGGCGCGCGATCCTGCGTAACTTCCCGATCCTCGGGCACCTGCGCTACGCGCTCGAGGCGTTCGGCCCGGAGTTGCGCCAGTACATCGTCACCTCCAACAACGAGGAGCGCCCGTTCTCGCGCGATCAGAGGCGCTGGATCTACGCGTCCTCGGAGGGCAAACCGAATGTGTTCGGGTTCGGAACCGACGACGAGATGGAGGCTGTCGAGAGCCTGCTGATCATCAAGCACTCGCCGTTTCCCGCCCCCGCGCCGGCAGCGGGAGAGTCTGGCGGGCCGCCGGGCTACGGCATCCCCGCAGCCAAGATCCTCGGCGCGAGCCACGGGCGACGTCACGCGTTCCGCCCCGCTTCGCTGGTGAACCTGTCAGGGATGAGCTACGGCTCACTCTCCCCCGTCGCCGTCGAGGCGCTGAACCGCGGCGCCGAGCTCGCGGGCTGCCTTCAGAACACCGGTGAGGGCGGCCTTGCGGGCGCGCATTGCCACGGCGGAGAGCTGGTCTTTCAGATCGGCACTGGGTACTTCGGCTGCCGCGACGCGCAAGGCCGCTTCAGCCTCGAGCGGTTGCGCGAGCGTGTGGAGCAGGCGCCGGTGCGCGCCATCGAGATCAAGCTGTCCCAAGGCGCCAAGCCCGGGCTCGGCGGACTGCTGCCCGGCGTCAAGGTGACACCGGAGATCGCGGACATTCGCTGCATACCGGTCGGCGAGGACTGTGTCAGCCCACCCGCACACTCAGAGTTCTCAGATGTCGATGAGCTGATCGAGTTCGTCGAGCTTGTCGCGGCTGACACGGGCCTGCCGGTCGGCATCAAGTCCGCGGTCGGCGAGAACGGCTTCTGGGAAACGCTCGCCGAGCGCATGGCGGCCACGGGCGCAGGACCGGACTTCATCACGGTCGACGGCGGCGAGGGCGGGACCGGCGCCGCGCCGCTCTCGTTCGCCGACCACGTCGCCCTGCCGTTCAAGCTGGGCTTCGCGCGCGTCTATGGCACGTTCGCGCGCGCGGGGCTGGCCGAGGACGTTGTGTTTATCGGCTCGGGCCGGCTCGGCTTCCCGGACTCCGCGCTCTTCGCGTTCGCACTGGGCTGCGACATGATCAGCGTGGGCCGTGAGGCGATGCTCTCGATCGGCTGCATCCAGGCCCAGCGCTGCCACACCGGCCGCTGCCCGACCGGCGTCGCTACTCAGTCGCGCTGGCTTATGCACGGTCTCGATCCAGAGCTCAAGTCAAGTCGTGCAGCCAACTACCTCGTCGCGCTGCGCGCGGAGATCCTCGCGCTGGCGCGCTCCTGCGGCGTGTCGCATCCCGCGCTCGTCACACCCGAGCACATCGAGATCGTCACCGAGCGCTACGGCTCCGCCCCGCTCGCTGATGTGTTCGGCTACGAGCCCGACTGGCCGGTGCTCTCGGCTTCCAGACACGAGGAACTCGAGCGGCTCGTGGCATAGGTGGTCTCGCTCGCAAGTTCGCCGCAGGTATTGGTTGAGCGGATACGCCCGCTCCTGCGAAAACACGAGCGCGGTTGGGCACTGATCCAAGCGTCCTGAGCGCAAGCCACGTGCAGACATGGTGAGACGCGCGCATCGCCCACGTCGCGGCGGGGCTAGAGCGCGTACGCGCCGAATCGCTCGATGGCGACGAACACGGCGAGGGCGAAGATGACGAGGTTCAGGAGCACGTGTGCATATTCGCGGCGGCGTATCAGCGTGGCCGCTGCGGCGATCATCGTGAGCGCTTGGCCGCACGCGGCGATCGGCGAGAGCGCCGGCAAGATCTTCAGGGCGCCCGGCAGTACGACTCCGATGGCGCTGAGCACCTCGACCGTCCCGATGGTCTTCACCTGGCTGTCGGTGAAGTCTTCCACGTAGGGTGTTTTGTCTTTCAGCGTCTCGCGGGTGTTGGTGAGCTTCAGCAGGCCGGCGGCGAGGAATACGGCTGCCAGGATGCCTTGCGCTACCCAGAGGATCGTGTTCATTTCTCAGCAGCTCCTTGATCTGCGCTTATTCCGCGCGTACGTGGTTGGTGAGAGTGCCCAGGCGGTCGATCTCGACTTCGACTGTGTCGCCGGCGCGTAGGAAGATGCCCTGGGGGCCACCTACACCGGCGGGGGTGCCGGTGGCGATGATGTCGCCTGGGAGGAGCGTCATCGTCCTGGAAAGCCAGGCGACAGCGGCGGCGACGGAGAAGATGAGGTTGGAGG
Source organism: Solirubrobacteraceae bacterium (assembly GCA_036744995.1). Classification (GTDB taxonomy): domain Bacteria; phylum Actinomycetota; class Thermoleophilia; order Solirubrobacterales; family Solirubrobacteraceae; genus Palsa-744. Next base: position 36,294 of record DAIOGX010000006.1, read on the forward strand.
TGTTGCCCTCCTGTACCTGCTTGCCGTTGATCCGCGTGCGCAGGCCGAGAGCCCCGAGCTCGCCGGCCTCGTCGAGGGTGACCAGCGCGGGCCCGCAGGGGGCGAACGTGTCGATCGCCTTGCCGCTCGTCCACAGTGGGTTCTGCAACTGCAGATCGCGGGCGCTGACGTCGTTGAACGGCATCGCTCCGGCGACGTGTGAGAGTGCCTGATCGGCCTGCACGCGGTGGGTGGGACGCCCGATCACCACTGCGAGCTCGGCCTCGTAGTCGACGTACTCGGGATGGGCCGCGGGCAGCACGATGTCCTCGCCGCTGCCGATCAGGGAGTTGGCGAACTTGGCGAACCAGAGCGGCGCCGCCGGTGGCTCCTGGCCGGTCTCGGCCGCGTGGTCGCGGTAGTTCAGGCCGAGGCAGATGATCTTCTCGGGGTCCGGAACCGGCGCCAGCAGGCGCACGCTTGCCAGCGCCAATCGCTCGTCGCTGGCGGCGGCGCGCTCACCCAGCGCCAGGAGTCCGGCGGCGTCGAGCATCTCGAGCAGGCCGCGGACCGATCGCGCGGGCGCATCCAGCGCGGACACCGGGACGACCTGCTCGTCGACGAGCACGCCGGCCTCGGCGCCGGCGCCGACCTCGTAGGTGACCAGGCGCATCGACCTCAGCCCTCGGTGGGGATCTCGACGGGCGCCTGCGCGGGCGCGAGCTCGTCCGCCATCGCCCGGCGGTGGATCTCGGCGAACGGCTCCCCGGTGGCCGCCGCGGCGGCCACCTTCTCGGCATCGACGAAGTGCCCGATCGGGTTGGCATGGAACTCCTCGCTGGTCTGCATCCATTTCTTGGAGGCTGCCCAGTCGCCGAAGTTGTCGCACTGCAGCTCGACGTGGTTGCCGTCGGGGTCCTTGTAGTAGTAGGAGAACGTCATCCCGTGGTCGATGCAGATGTCCGGCGTGATCCCGTGCTCGCGCAGCCGCAGGTAGTTGGAGTTGAGCTCGTCGAAGCTCTCGAACTCGAAGGCGCTGTGATGTATGCCTGTCCGGGTGTCCTTGTCAGGGTCATCCGTGAAGCCGGGAAACGCGAGCAGCGCCACACGGTGGTTGGCGCCGTCGTTGCTCAGCCAGGCTCCTGTTGCGTCTTGGAAGACGACCTCGGTGGCGACCACGGCGCCGTACCAGTCGATCATCTCCTGCAGGCGCGTGGTCTTGAGGTTGAAATGGTGAAACTTCGGGTGGACCGCGGTGGTATCGGACATCGGTGGCTCCTTGTGGTCAGGCGGGGGTCGGGAGGGGCAGTTGGTCGTGCAGCTCGTCGATCAGCGCGGGCAGATCGGCGGCGGACGCTGCGCTGCCGAAGACGTAGAAGTCGGGACGCACGAGCACGGCGTGCGCCCCATGCTTGCGCAGCCAGCCGGTGAGGCGCCCGTCGGCATCGCGCCGGCCGCAGCCGGCGCTGGGGTCGAGCGACACGACGTGCGCTCCGAGTGCGTCCAGCAGCGCGCGGTGGCGCCCGTCGAGCTCCTGCGGTGGGTCGCCGGCGGCGGCGATCAGGGTGAACCCGCCGCCGGTCAGATCGTCGAGCAGCACCTCGCCCGACTGCGTCGAGATCAGGCCCTGCACGGACAGGTGGCCGGCCAGCGGACCGGGCGCACCGTCGGCTCCGCGGCGCAGCAGCCCTCCGGTGAGCGGGGCTAGCTCGGGGGCGGGCGGAGCTCCCGCGGCGCGCAGCGCCGCGTCGCGCTCGGCGGCGAGGTCGGGGTCGAGCTGGCACAGCACGCGCCCAAGCTCGACGGCGAGGGTGATGACCCACTCGTTCTGCGGCTGGCGCTCCGCATCGACGGTGTCGAGCAGCGCCTCCTCGGCGACACCCTTCAGCACGAGGTCGAGCTTCCATGCGACGTTGGCCGCGTCCCGCAGCCCCGAGCACAGGCCCTGGCCGAGGAACGGCGGCGTGAGGTGCGCGGCGTCGCCCACCAGCAGCGCGCGGCCGTCGCGCATCCGCTCGGCGAGCATCGAGCGGAACTCGTAGACGGCGTGGCGCGCCAGCGTTCCGTCGGCGGGCGTGAACCACGGTCTCAGCAGCTCCCAGGCCCGGGCGGGATCCTCGAAGTCGGCGGGATCCTCGCCGGGCAGCAGCATGAACTCGAAGCGCCGATGACGGGGGCCGCTGCGAACATGCGTGGTCGGGCGTGCCGGGTCGCACCACTGGCACGCCACAGGCAGCTCGAGCGCGTCGATGTCGTGCGGCTCGAGGTCAACCACGAGCCAGCGCTCCTGGAACCCGAGGTCTCGGCGGGCGATGCCGCGCGCCTCACGAACGAACGAGTTGGCGCCGTCCGCGCCGACGACCCAGCGTGCGCGGATCGAGCGGAGCTCCTCGCCCAAGGCCAGATTGCGCTCCTCGCTCACACAACGCACGGTCAGCAACGCGCCTTCCGGCTCGACGCTCAGCGCCTGCGCAACCCACCGGCGCTCGACCGTCACGGAGGGCTGCTCGCTTGCGCGGCGCGCGAGCGCCTGCTCCAGCGCCGGCTGGAAGAACATGTAGTCGGGCTCCCAGCCGGATGCCGCGGGCACGGGTGCTTCGAGCGTCATCAACGGCTCCCCATCGGCGCCGTACCAGTGGTAGTCGCGGACGGGCAGCAGCTCGTCGGCGAGCTCGTCCGCGACCCCGAGGCCCTGGAGCAGCCGCATGATCTCGTGGTCGAGGTGCACAGCGCGCGGCATGCGGTAGATCTCGGCGAAGCGCTCGACCGCGAGCACGGAGTGTCCGGCACGGCCCAGCAGCGCGGCGAGCGCCTGCCCGACTGGGCCGAACCCGACGATCGCGACGTCGACGTCGATGTCGTGGGGAGTGGGGCGCATGCCTTCGTCAGGCCTGAGCGGTTGCGGCGATCGGCGTGGCAAGGATCTGGCCGAGCGCGGCGGCGAGCTCGTCCAGCGGGCTCGCGCCCGCGCCCATGCTGCGCCACGCGATGAAGCGGTCGGGACGCACGAGGATCGCCCCGTCAGCGCCGATCTCGCGGTGGCGCAGCCAGGTGCAGCGCGGATCGAACAGGTCGCCGTCCAGGTGGCCGATGCGCAGCGCATCGAGAGGTAGGCCCGTGGCGGCCGCCAGCTCGCGTGCCGCCTCGCACCAGCTCTCGCCCTGCTCGCCGGCGATCAGCAGGAAGCGCCCGGGACCGACGAGGTCCTTGATCGCTCGTCGCTGTCCGTCCTCGTCGTCGATCCAAGCATGAGGGAGCGGCGAGCCGGGTCGCGTGGAGGGTTCGTAGACACGGATCGGGTCGACGGGGGGTCGATGCGGTGCGCGGTCGTCGATGATCGCCGCAGACTCGTACTCGTAGCCGAGCTCGACGTTCAGCTCGCAGAACTCCATCGACTGCGCACGCATGTGGCGCAGGAGCGTCGAGCGATGCTCGGCGTCCTCCGCACTGCCACCCCACATACGGCGCAGGACGGCGAGGTTCTGCTCCTCCCCCTGCTCGGGACCGACGCCGCTCGCAGCGGCGATCGTGACGTGGTTGACGGCGTTTTCAAGCGAGCGCTGGGCGTTCTGCTCGTCGGAGGAGCGGCGCTCGGGCTCATACGTGTCGAGCAGCGCCGGGGCCGCGTGACCGGCGAGCACGGCGGCCAGCTTCCAGGTCAGGTTGCCTACGTCGTGGATGGCGCTGGTCAGCCCGAGGCCGCCGGTCGGCGGATGCCTGTGGGCGGCGTCTCCCACGAGGTACACGCGACCGACGCCGAACGCTGACGCCATCATCGCGTCGACCGACCAGCGGGTCATCTTGTGGACGTGCATCGGGTGATCGCCGATGCCCATCGCGCGGCGGACATCCGCCTCGACCTGCTCGTCCGACTGCGCGCGGGGGTCGTCGACCGGGTAGTTGAGATGGATCACCCACTCCTCGGAGTCGGGGCCCCAGCGCTCCGGGCCCATCGGCACCATCACCACGCCCACGCCGCTCTGCGGCGAGAGGATCCAGCGGATCAGCACGTCAGGGTCGCGCGCCCATCGTGAGAAGTCCGCGGTGACGTGCAGCGTCGAGGCCTGCACCACGACGCCGAGCCCGACGTACTCCACGCCGATCTCCGCAGCGACGCGGCGCCCGCCGTCCGCCCCGATCAGGTACTGAGAGCGGATCGTGTAGTCGCGCGCGCCGTCGTGGTCGCGGACGTGAGCTGTGACGCCCTCGCTGTCCTGTTCGAGCCGCATCAGCTCGTGGCGGAAGCGGACGCAACCGGGCGAGAGCTCTTCGGCGCGCTTGCGCAGGATCGGCTCCAGGCGGATCTGAGGAAGGTTCTGCTGGACCCATGGGCTCGCGGCGCGCCAGTTCTCGTCGGCTCCGCCCGCGCCCCAGCACTCCAGGCGCGCCAGCCTGCGGCCGTACTCCTCGCTCGGCCCGGCGAAGCCCGCGTAGAAGGCGGTGGCCGCCATGTTCTGCGAGGGCGTGCCGCGTCGCGCGATCTCCTCGGCCGCCCCCACATCCTCGAGGATCTCCATCGCCCGCTGGTTCAGGACGTGCGCCTTCGGCAGGTCGGAGGTCTCCGCGCGCGCGTTGATCAGCAGGTGCTCGACGCCCATGAGGGCGAGGAGCATCGATGCGGTGAGGCCCGCGCCGCCGCCGCCCACGACAAGCACCGGCACCTCCTCGGTCATCTCATCTCCTCCCAACGCCCTCGGTCACTGGAGCGATGACCTTAGCAGTAGATGAATCTATATTCAATCCTGATGGTATATTCAGATGATGCCGGTGTCGGAGAATAGGCGGATGCCCGCGAGCCCGCGCCACTACGCACCCCGCGCAGGGACTCGGGTGGAGCGGCGCAAGGCGCGCACGCGGGCGGGCCTGCTCGCGGCGGCGAGACAGCTCTTCGCCGCGCGCGGGATGGAGCACACGACGATCGCCCAGATCGCCGAGCACGCGGACATCGCGATCGGGTCGTTCTACAACTACTTCCGCACCAAGGAGGAGCTGCTCGACGCCCTGCTCGAAGAGGAGCTGTCAAAGCAGCTCGCGCTCCTGGAGCTACGCCAGGCCCACGTGGACGACCCGGCTGAGAAGATCAGCATCGCCCACCGCCACCTCGTGCGCGCGGCTCAGAGCGACTCGGATTGGGCGTGGTTGCTCCTCCGGCTCGAGGTTCCCTTCCGCGTCGCGTGGTCGGTGCTGGGGCGGTCGGCGCGCAGCGATCTTCGCTGCGCGATCGAGGCCGGCCGCTTCGACGTCGCCGACCCCGGTCTGGCTCTCGACGCGAGCGGCGGCGCGCTGTTCGCGGTCATCCACGGCCAGCTGGTGGGAGAAGGCAGCGAGCAGGCGGACGTGCTGCATGCCGAGGGCGTGCTGCGCAGCTTCGGCCTCAACCGCAGCGAGGCCGCCGAGATCGCGCGCCGACCGCTTCCCGAGCCCACTCACCCCACACAGGAGCAGCAGCCCGAGTGACAACGGACGCCGGTGCGACCGACGTGAGGGTCCGGTAAGAGGCCCACAAGCCGGGCCGGTTTGCGGGAGACCGTTGAGCAGGCACAGCCGCTTCCGTGGCGAAGCAGGCACACGACGACTCGACGCCGCGGGCTTAGGCAAACGGAATTGGGATTAGCCGCTCCCAGTCCTCACGCAGCGGCTCCGCTCCCAACTCATTGATCGTCAGCGCCACGATGTCCTCCAGATTGATCGCGCCAGTTGGTAGGTGGACCTTGCCGAGCCAGCGCTCCCCGAGCTGGATGGCAGCGCGTACGTGCAGATGCGGGTCGGTGACTTGGCTCCTGCCGTGTGGGTGCCAGTGGTAGGCGAGCAGCTCCGCGCCCTCGTGCTCGATCGCGTAGAAGTAGGCGACCACTCGCGCCTGCCAGTTGCTGTCGAGGGTCTGCGCGATGTCGTACGCCTCGATCACCGAGAGGCCGAGCTCACTCTGTCCGCGCAGTCGCACGGTCTCGCCCTTGGCGAGCGCGAACGGATGCGGCGTCGGTGAGGGTGCATAGCCACGCAGCTCGACATAGGCGGGCGTCAGACACGAGAGCAACGCGACGCGCCGAGAGCGGTAGACCTCGACGGCCTCGGCCGGGCTGCTAGCGGGCAAAGCCGAGCAGCATCGCGACTCGCATCACGTCCGGCTCGTCATCGGCGTCGATCTCGCCTGCCTCCCAGCGGCGCGCGAACTCCTCTCCACTCATGCCCAGGTACTGCCGAGCTTTCTCGTCGAGCAGCTGCTCACCCTGCTCAAGAGTCAGCTCACGAATCTCGTTCTCAGTTCGGGCAGCCATAACAAACAGTCCAGCAGAAAGATCGGCCGCAGGTGCCGTGTCCTTGATCCTCCATCTTACGCAAACACGCGGAGGTGATCTGCCCCGGCTTTGATGGAGGCACTCGAACCAATGGTCCAGAATGGGCGATACTGGTTCGATTCGCCGGACATCCCTGCAAATCGGCACCTTTTGGCACGGCTTTCCGCCCATATTCCGCCCAACCTGAGCGAAACGTCACCAGGTTTTCCGCCTAACGCGCGTCGGATCCGGTCGACCCCCTCCGCTTGTCCGGGTGGCCGTAGGGCTCAGGCTCGTTGGCATGCATAACGCACCGAAGTGACGCAGCTCATGGAAGTCCCTCCGGCACTCCCGCGAGACCACCAAACCCACGCGCGAACAACGACCCACGCCTACTTCTTCTGCCCGAAAGCAGGCGTGGACCGAGCCATCGTCTGTGCGCCTGCCTGTCGTCCTTTGCGAGCGTGAGCGAGACGCCGACGGACACTTTCGCTTTGCCGGATGGGGAGCGCGGAGCGTGGCCGCCAGTCGTGGCGTTTGAGGATCTGCGGACATGGCCGTGATCGCTGGCATCAGGTGCGAAGCCCTTTGAGCGGAGCGCCATGGGGCGAGCAGTCGGCGACCTTCGTCGGTGGGGAAGGAACGTCGCGCCATTCTCGAGGTGGCTGCACCCCCGGGTTCGGTGCGAGTTCATCGCATTGTCACATTTGGTCCATAGGGTCGGGCGCATGTATTGGACAGCTGGTTGAGCGAAAGGATGAACATGAGCGCACGACGGAAGTGGATGGCGATTGCGATCGCCGGGGGTCTGCTGGTGGGCGGTCTGAGCGGTGGGATTGCGTTGGGCGAGAGCGAAGCCGCGATGAAACACGAAGAGGCGATGAAGCATGAAGCTGCGATGAAGCATGAAGAGGCCATGAAGCACGAAGAGGCTATGAAGCAGGAGGGAGCCGCGATGCACCACGGCGCGGCGATGAGTAGCGCTGATCTGACGGGCTAGCGGATGCGTTGGCGGTGGCTCGGTGTCGCGCTCGCGGTGCCGAGCCTGGTTGTCGTTGGGCTTTTGGCGGGTTCGCTGTTGGCGTCGGGTGGTTCCGGTTTGGTGAGGGTGGCCGTGCGTGCGGCGGATCGGGTCGGCGCACCGGCGTCGGTAGCTGATGGCCGCTCGGGAAGCGAGCCCGTTGCGGCGAGCGTCGTTGCCAACGTCGAGGGCCGTCAGGCAGTCGTGTACCGCGTGCCTGGCGGGCGGCGTCCTTGGCGGCGCTATTCCAACCCGACTGCGCAACGAACGCCATTGGTGTTCCTTGTTCGCGAGCGCAGGGGCTCGTGGCTGCGTGTCATGTTGCCGAGCCGCCCGAACGGCTCGGAGGGCTGGGTGCGTGCGGCTGGCATGGAATTGCGCTCCGACCCCTACTCGGTGCTCGTCAATCTGAGAGCTCGTCGGCTGGTGGTGCGTAAGGCGGGGCGGCTGCTGCTCGACGTTGCGGTGGGTGTCGGGCGCGCGGCGACCCCGACCCCTTCCGGTCTTTACTACGTCGCCGAGCTGCTGCGCCAGCCTGACCCGAACGGACTCTATGGTCCGTGGGCGTTTGCCCTCTCGGCCCACTCGTCCGTGTTGAGCCACTTCGGCGGCGGCGATGGGCAGGTCGGCATCCATGGCACGGATGACCCGTCGGGGATCGGTCATACGGTCAGCCATGGCTGCATTCGTGTGCGCAATCGCGTGATCGAGCGGCTCGCGGCGATCCTGCCGCTGGGGACTCCCGTCAGGATCGTCGCACCGGCGCATCAGTTCACGAGAACGTAATCGGCGCCTGTCACGCTCCTGCGCACATGCTGCTGTTGATCATATTTGGCTTCATCGCGGGCGCTGGGACCGCGCTGTCTCCCTGCGTGCTGCCGGTGCTGCCGATAGTGCTCGCCGCTGGCGCGTCTGGCGGGCGTCGGCGCCCGCTCGGGATCGTCGCGGGGCTCGTTGCCTCGTTCACGTTCTCCACGGTCGCGCTCGTCTACCTGATATCGGCGCTGGGGCTGCCTGACGACCTGCTGCGCAAGGTGGCGATCATCGTGCTGCTCGGGTTCGGGATCACGTTGCTGATCCCGCCACTCGCCGCTCGACTCGAGGGCTACGTGAGTCGCCTCGCCGGCGGCGCGCAGGTCAAGCGGACAGGGGACGGGTTCTGGTCGGGCACCATGGTGGGCGCGAGCCTCGGTCTGGTCTACGCGCCGTGCGCTGGGCCGATCCTCGCGGGGGTGATCACCGTATCGGCGTCGCAGTCGTTCAGCGTCGGGCGTCTGCTGGTGGCGCTCGCCTACGGTCTGGGCTCGGCGGTGGTGCTCTATCTGTTGATGCTCGGTGGGCGCAGGGTGACCTCGCGCCTGGCCCGCCGATCGGGTGCGCTGCAGATGGGGATGGGAGCGATAATGGTCGTGGTGGGCCTGCTGATGATCGGCAACTACGACATCAAGTTCGAGAATACGATCGCCCGCGATGCGCCCGAATTCCTCGTCGATCCGACCAAAGGCCTCGAGGCTCAGGCATCGGTACACAAGCAGCTGGTGGCGCTGAAGGGAGGCCAGACGAACGCGCTCGGCAAGGCCGTCGCGAGCGCGGCAAACGGTCTCGGCGCCGGCTCCCAGGCAAAGCAGGCCGGCGCTCCTCAGCGCCCAGAAGCGAGGCTGCGCCTGCCGATCCTCGGTCGCGCACCCGAATTCACGGACACCCAGCAATGGTTCAATACGCCCGGTGACAAACCCATCAGGCTCGCGAGCCTGCGTGGAAAAGTCGTCGTCGTGGACTTCTGGACCTACAGCTGCATCAACTGCATCCGCACACTGCCGTACATCAAGGCTTGGTACGCCACCTATCATTCGCGGGGACTGGAAATCGTCGGGGTCCACACGCCCGAGTTCGCGTTCGAGCACGTCGCGAGCAACGTGGCAAGCGCAATCCAGGACGACGGCATCCACTATCCCGTGGTTCAGGACAACAACAGCGCGACCTTCGACGCCTACGGCAACGAATACTGGCCGGCCGAGTACTTCATCGACGCACACGGATACGTGCGTCACGCCCACTTCGGCGAGGGGGACTACGGCGCCGACGAACGCGTGATCCGCACCCTGCTGGCCGAAGCCGGCGAGGCTACCACTGCGCATGCGGCGCCTGTGGGAGCGATCACCGCGGCAGCCGACATCACTCCCGAGAGCTATCTCGGCGCCAACCGCGCTGAGCGCTTCACCAACGGTCAGATCACCGACAGCCCGCAGGACTTCGGGACGCCACGCGCTCCGGGGCCTGACGAGCTCGCCTACAGCGGACGCTGGAACATCGGCCGCGAAGCGGCCATCTCAGAAGGCGGCTCACTGTCGCTGAGCTTCAAAGCGCAGCACGTCTATCTGGTGATGGGCGGCAGCGGGGGGGTCCACCATGTGCGGGTGCTGCTGGACGGCAAGCCGATCCCGGCATCCGAGGCGGGAGCAGACGTCCACGAAGCGTCCGTGAACCCGTCTTCTGAACGCCTCTACACCCTCGTGAGCCTTCCGGGCGTGCAGAGGCACACGCTTACCCTGGAGCCGCAGGCGGGCACGCGGCTCTACGACTTCACGTTCGGTTGACGATGGCGGGTCACCTCGAGTCGGCGGCAAAGCGCCCTGGGGTGTGCCGCCGCGTGCTCGTAGTCGACGACGAGCGCACGATCGCGGAGGTCGTCTCCCGGTACCTCGAGCGCGCGGGATACGAAGCCCGCCAGGCCTTCGCCGGACCGGCGGCGGTCGGGATCGCGCATTCCTGGAAACCCGACCTGATTGTCCTCGACGTCATGCTCCCCGGCTTCGACGGACTCGACGTGATGACGCGTCTGCGCGGCGATCGGGGATCTGAGGGCGCCGGCAACGGACCGGCGCCGGCGGTGATCTTGCTCACAGCGCGCGCGGAGGAATCCGACCGCATAGCCGGCCTGAGGCGCGGCGCCGACGACTATGTCGTCAAGCCCTTCTCCCCAGCGGAGCTCGTGGCCCGCGTGGACGCCGTTCTGCGACGCGCCGCACGCACCGAGAACGCAGCGGATTCTCGGCCGATCGAGATCGAGGGCCTCGTGATCGATCCGGAGTGCCGCACGGTCGAGATCGACGGCCGCTACGTGCCGCTCACCGCGCTGGAGTTCGATCTGCTGTTGCATCTCGCGTCGCACCCCGGTCGCGTGTTCAGCCGCGACCAGCTGATGGAGTCGGTGTGGAACACGTCGTTCTTCACCGATACGAGCACCGTCACCGTGCACGTGCGCCGACTGCGCGGCAAGATCGAGCCCGACCCCGCGCATCCCCGCTACATAGAGACCGCGCGGGGCGCCGGCTACCGCTTCCGAGCGCCGGCGCGCAAGCCGATCGAGCGAGGTCAGCGATGAGACGCGCACTGGCGATGAGCATGCTGGCATGCGCGATCGGAGCCAGCATCGTCGGGGGACTGTCAGGCCTGCACGCGGCGCTGGTGACCCTCGGCTTGCTGCTCGCCGTGTCCGTCACCGCACTGGTGGCGGCGCTGGGCATCAGGCACTCACGTGCGAGGGCCGGCTCGCTCAGCCGCCAACTCGCGCTCGCGGTTGGGATCCCCCTCGGCGCGATCCTGCTCGCCGTATGGGTCGCGGCGACGGTGATGTTCATATCCAGCCACGATGCGCGGCTGGTGTCCGTGATGGCCGCGGTGATAGCGGTCGTGGGCGTGTGCGTCGCGTCGGTGCTGACCGATCCCCTGGTTGCAGACATCGAGACGCTGCGTGACCGTCTGCGCGCGGTCGGCGCCGGGGACCGGAGCACGGACCTCGCTCTCGGCGGCAACGACGAGCTCGCCGACCTGGCCCTAGCCGTAAACGCCATGATCGAGCAACTCGCCTCAGAGGAGGCATGCCGCGCGTCCGCGGTGCAGGCGCGAGAACGGTTGATCATCGCTGTCTCCCACGACCTGCGCACGCCGATCGCCTCGCTGCGCGTCCTCACCGAGGCCATCCAGGACGGCATCGCCACCGGCGCCACCCGCACGCGCTATCTGCGCGAGATGCAGACCCACGTGGCCATTCTCTCAGCCCTGATCGACGACCTGTTCGAGCTCAGTCGTGTCCAGGCCGGCGAGATCAACCTGAAGACCGAGCCGGTGGAGATCGGCGAGCTCGCCAGTGAAACCGTGGCCGCGATGCTCGCCACCGGCGAAGAGCGTGGTGTCACGCTGGGCGCCGAGCCCGGCGCGGGTCACGCCCCCGGCGTGACGCTGACCGCTCGAGCGGACCCCGATCAGATCCGGCGAGTGCTGCTCAACCTCCTGGACAACGCGATCCGCCACACACCACGCGGAGGCGAAGTGAGGGTGCACACCAGGCGAGTAGGCGCGAAGGTCGAGCTGGAGGTGGCCGACAACGGCAGCGGAATCCACGCCCAGGACAGCGAGCACGTATTCGAGGCGTTCTATCGCGGCGGCGAGCACACGTCCCGCTCGGACGACGGCACCGGCCTCGGTCTCGCGATCGCACGCGCCATAGTCAACACCCACGGCGGAGAGATATGGCTCGCACCAGCCCAGTCCGGAACCCGCGTGTGCTTCACGCTCCCAGCGCTCCCAGCACACCTACCTCCCGCATCCGCCTCCTCGATCGTCGAGCCATATGACGCCTTCTCGGCGGCTCTGACGAACCTCGAGGACTGAAAATTGAAATGAGCACATCTCTCTTTTCCCAAATCAAGCAAGAGACAGGGCTGCAGGGGCGAATCATCACTCCAGTGTGGTGTCCCGCACCTGGCATGCGTCGAGCGTCTCGCCGGGGAGTGGCGGGGTGGCGCAGCAGCCGTGGCCGTGCCAGGTTTGGCGGCCCTCGTTGAGTGCGAGTGCGCCGATGGCGAGTGCGACGGCGGGGTCGGCCCACCACAGGCCGAAGGCGGCGTTGAGCGCCAGGCCGGTGAGGACGCCGGCGGCGAGGTAGGCGCAGAGCATGTTTTGTGTGCCCTCGCCGGCGGTTGCGCCTGAGCCCAGGCGCTGGCCGATTGCCTGCTTGGTTTTGCCGAGGAGTGGCATGACGATGATGCTTGAGATCGACAGGCCGATCCCGAGCCAGCTGGTGCGGGGGTGCTCGCCGCCTGCGAGTGTGCGGACGGCGTCCTGGGTGATATAGGGGGCGAGCAGGAAGAATGTGATGGCGACGAGTCGCTGGGCGCGAAGCTCGGCGTGCTCGGAGTGTCGGCGGGTGCCGGTGAAGCGCCAGATGACGATGATCGAGGCGAGGCCCTCGATTGCGGAGTCGAGGCCGAAGCCGAGTAGTGCGACGGAGCTTGAGAGGATCGCGGCGGTGATCGCGATTGCGCCCTCGGCGGTCATGTAGGCGAGGCTCAGCCAGGACAGCGCCTTCGCGCGACGGATCAGGCGGTCGCGCTCGGCCAACCCGAGCAGGCTCTGTCGTAGCGAAGCCTGCGCCGGCTCGGCGATGGTAGGCAGCTCAAGCGACGGGGTACTCATAGCGCCACCTCGGCGAGCTCGAGGTGCGCGTCGAGCAGCCGGCGGCCGGCGTCGGTCAGTGCGTAGAAGACGATCTTGTGCTCGCGCCGCGAGCTCGCCAGGCCGGCGCTGCGCAGCGTGCGCAGGTGGTGGCCGACGAGGTTCTCCGCTCGCGCGGTGATCCAGGCGAGGTCGCACACGCACAGCTCCTCGCCGTCGCGCAGGGCGAGCGCGATCAGAAACCGCGTGGGGTCGGCGAGCGCCTTCGCGCGAGCGGATGCCCCTGCCGCGAGGTCGAGATCCAAGCGCTGGCGGATCGCCTCAGCGCGCGGCAGGTCCAGACACAGCAGATCGCAGCGGTCGTCGGCCATAAGGCTCAGACTAACGCACGTTGCGCTGAGGTTGGCAGCGGCCGATCAACGAACGTTCGAGTTATTGCCGCTTGACAAACAGAGTTTGGTCTGCCTAAATACGCGTGTGGCTGTGGCTAATGCAATTTCTGCATCTGTTCAAGACTATGCCAAGGCGGTGTATGCGCTGGAGGTCCGTGAGGGCGGGGCGGTATCGACCACTGAGCTGGCCGAGCGGCTGGGTGTCACGCCGGGTTCGGTTTCGGCGATGGTGCGCAAGCTGTCTGAGGTCGGGTTGGTCGAGCACGAGCCCTACCGTGGCGTGAGGCTCACAAGTGAGGGTCGCCGGGTGGCGCTCGAGGTGTTGCGCCACCACCGGCTGCTGGAGCTGTTCTTGGCTGAGGAGCTTGGTATGCCCTGGGATCGTGTGCACGACGAGGCCGAGGTCCTCGAGCATGTGCTCTCCGACGAGCTGGAGGAGCTGATCGCCGCGCGCCTGGGTGACCCGACTGTTGATCCGCACGGCGATCCGATCCCCACGCCGGAGTTCGGGATCGAGGAGCGCCAGACCCACAGTCTGGACGAGCTGACGGCCGGCGCCGTGGGACATTTCGTGCGCGTCTCTGACTCTGACCCGGAGATGTTGCGCTACCTGGCCGAGCACGGCATCGCGATCGGCGAGCACCTGGAGGTCGTCGAGCGTCAGCCGTTCGGCGGGCCGGTGTTCGTGCGCTTCGGTGAGCGTGAACATCCGCTCGGCGGCGCGCTCGCGC
>DAIOGX010000007.1:0-47333 GCA_036744995.1 Solirubrobacteraceae bacterium
TTGGACGTAAAACAGCCCGACAATGGACGAATGATGTAGGGGTGCCGGAGCCGGCCACATGGCTGGCGGAGGTGGGTCCCCCCGGCCGTAGGCCGGACCAAATCATGGTCGCCCTGTTGGATCTCGAGCAAACGCCGTGGACGCGCGTCGGGACGTGGGTACTGACCCCTCAGAGGAGACGGGCGCAGCGGGCGTATGCTCATGCACTCAGCGAGGTGACAGTAGACCCGTCCGTAAGTTCGAGTGGTAACACTGGGGTGGGTTTCCGACCGGTGGTCGCGTCATGATTTGGGTGTGGCGAAGGTTGGGCGCAACGAGCGCTGTCCTTGCGGCTCGGGTCGTAAGGCGAAGCGCTGCTGTGGTGTGGAGCGCGGCCCTTCTGAGGAGAGTCTTGCTCGCGCTTTCCTGGCTTCTTGCTGTAGACGGGCAGTGGGCAAGCTTCGGCGACTCTCTGATGCTGCGCTGGATGATCTGTTCGAGGAGCTTTGGGATCTGCCCGCGGCACATCTGTCTCTGCAGGTCTCGCTGCCAAAGCTCCATTCGCCGACGCTTGCCCAGCTCTGCGATGAGGTCGCCGAGAACGATCCCAACCCAGAGCTGCTCGAGGCAGTTGTCGAGTCGATCGACACGCCGATCGAGCGGGCTCGCCTCGCACGCGCAGCGATCACCCAATCGGAAGCCGGGACGATCGATGAGCAGCTCGCGAACGCCGCGCTCGTGGACTTGGGGAGCGATTCGCGGCGGCTCCTTCGAGCCGGTCTGCTGCAGGCCGTGGCCGTGCGAGTCGGCGCCACAAGAACACCGGCTGGCGTTCTGCTCGCCGCCTAGGTCAAGACCCACGCACGAGCTGAGCAGCGGCGGCGGATCCCGCAGATCCGCCGCCGATCAGGCCTCCTCGTCGTCAGGCCCCCCGCGCAGGCTGCCGAGCGCCATCGCCTCGGCCATCCGCAGCAGACCGATGAGCGCGTGGGGGCGGACTTCGCTGCTGCGCATCGCCACCTGAGAGCCATGCGGTCCCACGATCTCGACGATCGTGCAGACATCGCCGATCTCGCAATCGTCGCCGAACCGTTCTTCGAGCGCCTCCATCTGCAAGGCCACCACATGCCCAATCTTTGTCGCATCCAGTGCCATCTATTTGAATCCTTTGTTGAGATCGAAAATGAACCTGGTCACCGCTCGTCGTAGCATGACTGAGAACGCGACGAGCGGATGCCGCCATCACCATCACCGTCCAAGCTGGCAACCGGGGATCAGCGGATGAGGATTGGCGGGCTGTAGTTCGAGACGTGGGCGCCGTCGTTCGAGACCTTGATCAGCGCTCGATACAGGCCGCGGTGGCGCAGACGCACGATGCGGCTGAAGCTCGAGACGCTCGCGGTGCCGACTTTGACAACGGTGCCGCCCTCGTTCACGGACGTACCCGGCCGCAACAGCTGGAAACCCACGAGCGCACCGACCTCGGCCGGGGCGACATCGCCATAGAGGCGCACGTAGCCTCGACGCCGCGTGCGACGCACGTGGAAGCTGACCCGCACGGCCACGTTCTCGGTCACCACCGGGCTTATAACCAAGGGCTTCCCCACCGTCACCACCCTCAATTGAGCATTTTCGTTCAAGCCCAAAAACGGAAATGAGAAACCCCCGGTGGCATTCGTGACCTCAGGATTGCCGACACTCTTGAAGCCCCCCGAGTACGGAAATGGGTTGGCCTCGAGGAGGATCTCGTGGTTCGCCGCACCCGTGCCCATCAGCGTGCCCTCGACGAAGAACGGGTTGCCGAATTCAACTGGATTCGGGGCGCCGACAAGCTGCACTGAGAGCGGAACCTTCACTGTCGTGAAGGTTCGATCCCCGCCCTTCGTCGTACCCGCGGAGCTGGTCGCGATCAGCCGGTAGTGATAGACCGTATCCGGCTGAAGGCCACCGACGGTCTCGCTCACTTTGATCGCGATCGTCCCATTCCCCGCCGCGGCCAGCGGCGTCTGCGCGCCATAGGCCCTGGTGGTCCCGTACTGAAACGCGTATGCGGTCGTCTGCCCGCGCGCGTCCACGCTGCCGTTGAGGATCGCCGAGGAAAACATCACATGGGAGACGCCCCCAGTCGTGGCGCTGGGCGCCGAAGCCTTGGCCGCACCGGCCGCCGTCGAGGCCGGCAGGACGACGGCGCCAACGGATAGGAGGAGCGCGACGACCACGCGCGATCCGGAGCCAGCCACGCGCGAGCCCATGCGAGCGCGAAGAGCCCCTGTTGCTCGCCCCCTCGCTCGGAGTGCCCATGTTGCGCGGCGCGCTGCTGCTGCCTGAGCGATCCTCACGCCCTCAACTTACCCGGTTCGCCAAACTTGAACCCTAGCGAGGGTCGTCACGCCCGGCGACGAAAGCTGACGCCGTCGCCGAACGAAAGGGGATGCCGTCGCGGTAGATGCCTGTCTTTTCAAGCTGGGGCTTGGAATGGCCGAAGAGTAGGGCGACATGGAAACGAGTTGGCTTTGCCCCACTGACCTGGATCGCAGCCGTGTGGTGGACGCGAACGATCGCGTGCGGATGATCCGCAAGATCGGCTCCGGCGCGGTCGGCGTGGCGCTGGTCGTCTCGGCCCCCTGGCTGGGCTGGTGGACGCTGATCCTGTTCGCGCTCTCATCGCTCAACTTCATCAACGTCGACCTCCGTATGCGCACGAGCGCTCACCCCGAGCGCGTGAGCGTCTGCGCGATCTTGTTCACGATGCTGCTGCTCGCCACCGGGGTCGCGCTCAGCGGCGGCCCACGCAGCCCGATGCTCCCCTGGCTGGTGCTGCCGGCAGGGATGGTCGCCGCACGCTTTCGCCCTCAAGTCGTGATCGCCGGACTCGCGCTGACGGTCATCGTGATCATCGCGGCCACGCTTGGGGTGAACCCCCAGGCGACGATCCACCATCCGGTGGCGGTGATCGCCACGCTCGCGTTGCTGACCGGGGTGGTGTCGATCGTGTGGGCGCTCGAGACCGCCGAGCTGCACCAGCGCGACGACGCGATCCTCGACCCGTTGACCGGCCTGGCCAACCGCCGGCAGCTCTCGGACGATCTCGCCACGGTCTGGAGCGACGCGACACCCGAGCGGCCCGTGCGCTTGTTGATGTTCGACCTCGACGGCTTCAAGGCCTACAACGACACGTTCGGGCATCCCGGTGGCGATCTGCTGTTGAGCCGCGTCTCGCGCACGTTCAAGGAAGCCGTGGGATCCCATGGCCGCGCGTACCGCATGGGTGGCGATGAGTTCTGCGCCCTGCTGTGGGGTGACAGCGACGAGGAGATGGTCGAGTCCTGCCTGAGCGCGCTGAGCGCCGCGGGCGAGGGCTTCTCGATCACGAGCTCCTACGGATCGGTCCTGTTGCCCCTCGAAACCGAGGACCCCGAGCTGGCCCTGCAGCTCGCCGATGAGCGGATGTACGCGTACAAGGACTCGAGTCGTGCCAGCGCGGGTAGGCAGACGCGCGACCTCGCGCTGCAGATCCTCGCGGTGCACGAGCCCGAGCTGCACATGCATTCCGCCAATGTCGCGGCGTTGACCGAGGGCGTCGCCCGCCGCCTCGGACTCTCAGACCAGGAGCTCTCCGACGCCACCCGAGCGGCCGAGTTGCATGAGATCGGCAAGGTTGCGATCCCCTACGCCGTGCTGCACAAGCCCGGCCCACTCGACGACGAGGAGTGGGAGCTGATGCGCCGCCACCCCACCATCGGCGCGAACATCCTCAGTGCCGCGCCCGCGCTCGCCCGCGTCGCCGAGATCGTGCGCGCCGCCCACGAGCGCCACGACGGCGCCGGCTACCCGCGCGGCTTGGCCGCTGAGCAGATCCCGCTTGCCAGCCGCATCGTGTTCGTGTGCGACGCGTTCGACGCGATGATCTCCGCCCACTCCTACCGCCCAGCCATGAGCGAGACCGAAGCGCTGGCCGAGCTGCGCCGCTGCGCCGGCACCCAGTTCGACCCCGATGTGGTCCAAGCATTCATCGCCGAGCACCGCGCCCGCCACACAACCCAGGCACAGGAAAACCTCGCAACCGCCGAACCCAAAGCAAAGATCGGCGCCCACGCCTAGAACCCAGCCCGCGACAGCCCAGCTCGCGCGGCTTCAATAGGCTGCTTCGATGCGATGGGTCGTGGACGGGATGAACGTGATCGGCACGCGTCCGGACGCTTGGTGGAGGGACCGGCACGCGGCGATGGTCCGCTTGGTCGATCTGCTCGAGCGCTGGGCTGCCGCCAGCGGCGAGGACGTCACCGTCGTGTTCGAGCAGCCGCCCTCTCCGCCCATCTCGTCCACCGTCATCGAGGTCGCCCACGCTCCACGTCCGCGTCGCGACTCCGCCGACGACGAGATCGTTCGGCGCCTCAGCGCCGACCCAGAACCCGGTGCGATCCGCGTGGTGACCTCCGATCACTGGCTCACAGACCGGGTATACGCAGTAGGCGCCAGCGTCGAGCCAGCTGAGCCCTTCCGCAAGCAGCTAGAGGCCGTCTGAGCATTCTTTCGCGTAGCCCAAGACGCCCAACGCAGAACGGAATCACGCAATAAGGCACGGCTCCTGGCTCCTCATTGATGCATTGCCGCCACGATGTATCGGCTCGTCACGCGAAAGGCCTCGACGAGTCGCCCTGAGGACTCAGGACTTAATACATCGAGCCTAAATGCCGATCTACCCTTCTCAGCATCGATCGGCTATTCGTCGAGATGCATGCACGGCTCAAATAGACATCGACTTCAAGTTCGATCAAGCAATTGAGCGCATGCGCCGATGTTGGGAGCACACGAGATCGCCATGTCAGATAGCGAAACCCCCCAACACAACCCCGAGCCTAACAACGGCGCTCCCAGCGTGTCAGGAGAAGCGCCGTCAGGCAAAGTGCCGGCGAGCGGCGTGCCGTCGAGCGGCGGAGTGCCCGCGAGCGGAATGCCGGTGAGCGGCGGAGTGCCCGCGAGCGACTCGCCTCAAGAGGGCAGCCTGACCCCAGCTGCATCCGCGGGAGAGCCGCCACAGGGCACCAACGGTGGCTCTCTCTCTCTAGCGGAGATTCCACCCAGCCCTCTAGAGGCGACTCCGTCCAGCTCGCCTGAGACGACTCCACCCAGCTCACGCGGAGACGGGTTCGGGCGCGTCGGGCAAGTAGTAGCCCTGCACCGGAAGGCCGTGTGGGCCGCGGTGGCGGTGCTGTGCGTGGTGGCGGGGACGATCGGCTCGCTCTCTGCCGCGCACTCTGTGGCGCGTCACGATGCCGCGGAAGCGCGGCAGACGTTCCGTCAGAGCTCGGCGGGGATCGCCTCAGCCCTGAAGCTGTCGATCCAGCGGGAGGAAGAGCTCGGCGTCAGCGCGAGCACCTTCTTTGCCCGCAACCCGAAGGGGACGCCCGCAGAATTTGAGTCGTGGGTGCAATGGGCGAGGACACTCCAGCGCTTCCCGGAGCTCGACAATCTCAGCTTGGTGGCGCTCTTCCGGACACCACAGCTCGCCGAATTCGAGAAGCAGGTGACAGGCCACGCGATCAAACTGCCCGCCAAGACTCCTGTCACGCCGGCCGCCGAGGGACTGCGGATCGTTCCCCCGAGCGGACACAATTTCTACTGCCTGACAGTCGCTGAACTCATGCGGAGCCCGGCCGGAGCCGCGCCGGCGGGCCACGACTACTGCGCACGGGGATCGGCTTTGCTGCTGGCTCGAGACGCGGGACTGGGTCACTACACGCCAGTGTCCGTGAAAGGGACGAAGGGCCTCGAAGTGGTGGTGCCCGTTTACCGGGGCAACGCGACACCGCAGACGGCCTTCGGTCGCGTCACCGCATCCGTGGGCTGGCTGCGCGAGGTGCTCGTGCCAAGCGTGACGCTGGCGCAGGTTCTGCGTGGCCACCCGAATAGCGCACTGCGCCTCCGTTACCACGCTGGCACGTCGAACGTCGTCTTCACCAGCGGCACACCGCAGGCCGACCCGCAGAGCACGACTGCAAGCCTGCACAACGGATGGACGGTGAAGAGCTTCGGGGCAGCGGTTGACACGAACGTCCTCTCGGATGGGACCGCACTCGCGCTCCTGATCGGAGGGATCGCACTGAGCGTGCTGCTTGGCCTGCTCGTCTTCGTCCTCGGCGCTCCTCGCACTCCGGCACGGGCGCTCGCGCCGGAGGCTCGCGAGCTGCTGCTGCCCCATGAAGACCTCTACGACGCCCTCACCGGGCTTCCCAACCGCTCGCTCACGATGGACCGCGCCGAGCGCATGGTCGCACGCGCGGGACGCCAGTCGGGGATGCTGGCGGGCGCATTGTTCATCGACATCGACTGGTTCAAAGACGTCAACGACAAGCTCGGCAAGGATGCCGGCGATCAGCTTCTGAGCATCGTCTCAGAACGGCTGGAGGGCGTGCTCCGCACAGGGGACACCGTGGGTCGTCTCGGCGGCGACGAGTTCGTGCTGCTGGTCGAGTCGGCAGCCCGCGGAGTGCGGCTCGACTCCCTGGCCCGACGCGTGATCGAGGCGCTGCACAAGCCCGTCGAACTGGACGGTTTTGGTCCAAGCTTCTATGCGACGGCGAGCATCGGCGTCGCCTTTGGGCGATACGAGACTCCCGAAGACCTCTTGCGCGACGCGCAACTGGCCCTGTACTCAGCCAAGGCCGCGGGCAAGGACCGCTACACGCTCTTCAACGCGAACATGCGCTCGGTCATCGAGAGCCGTGCTGTGCTCGAGGCCGAGCTCAATACAGCGCTTCTAGAGCAGCAGTTCTTCCTGCTCTACGAGCCGATCTACGATCTGAACACCCGCAAGGTGGTTGGTCTCGAGGCACTCATCCGCTGGCGGCATCCCGAGCAGGGCGTCCTCGAGCCCGTCGACTTCATCCCGCTGGCCGAGGACACCGAGCTGATCGTGCCAATCGGTCGCTGGGTGCTCGAGCAGGCCTGCAACCGAGCCGCGGCATGGAACGTCGCTGGTCATCGGGTCGGCATCTCGATAGGAGTGTCGGCCAATCAGCTGAATCGAGACGGATTCGCAACGGACGTCCGGCGTGCGCTGCAGCAGTCCGGGATCGAGCCCTCATTGCTCACGCTGGAGATCGCCGAGACCACAGTGATGGACGACCTGCAAGCAGCCGCCGCACGCATCGCGGAGATCAAGGAGCTGGGCGTGCGGGTCGCGATCAACGACTTCGGCGGCAGCGGGTATGCGCGCCACTCCGACCTGCAGCGAATGCCGCTTGACTTCCTCAAGGTGGATCGGAACTCCCTCGCCGCTTCAGATGACGAGGATTACCGCAGCTGGCTGATCAAAGCGATCCTCATCGTCGGACGGGACCTCTCGCTAACGGTGATCGCCACGGGAATCGACACGTACGAGCAGATGACCACAGTCCAGGCAATGGGCTGCACGATGGCTCAGGGACTCTTCATGGGCGAACCCACCCCGGCGGACAAAGTTGAGAGCCTCTTCGATGCAGACCTACCGATAACGCACGCACCCGCGACGAGCCAGTTGCACCAATCTTAAGTCAGGGTCGTGCGGGCGATCAGCACCGAGCACGAGGCGTGATGGGAGACCTTGTTCGGCACCGAGCCATGGCACGACCTCGGATCGAGACGCCGCCAAGATGCAGCGGCGCCCCGATCTGGTCCGTCGTCGGGTCTCAAGCAGCCGGCTGCGGGACTTGTGCGTAGCGCAGCGAGCCGGGGGTCGTGAGCGTCTCTCCGGTCTCCAGCAACGTCTTCAACCCCGAGAGGATCATCGGCCAGCCGCCGTAGATCTCGCCCTGGGCGTCCTCGCGCAGCTGATCGTGGGTGACGGTCAGCCGGCACGAATCCTCGACCTCTTCAATCTCCCAGGTGACGCGCGAGGTCCCTTCGGCCCTGACCTCCTCGCTCCACACGGCGGTGAAGCTCTGCACGAGCCGGCGCGGGGGATCAACCTCCAGGTTCTCGCCCTCGGCGAGCCGCATGTCGCCAGCCGCGAGCTCATAACGGGAGCCGGGCGTCCAGTCGGAGCTGGCACTCGCCCCGAAGTTGTACTTCCGCCGCAGCTCCGGATCGATGATCGCCTCCCACAAACGCTCGGAAGTCGTTTTGATGAAGATCTCGAACACCTTCTCCGTCTGATCGGCCGTCGTCCAGGGTCGCTTCCCACTCTTCTGCGTATCCGTGTCCGTCGTCGTGCTCGTGTCAGTGTCCGTCGTCGTGCTCATCGTTGGTTCCTCCATTCGTTGCTTTAGGTCACTGAGCCCCTTGGCCCAGGGCTCTGAGTACTTGCTCACCCAGCGGTCGTGGACGAGCCTGATCGGGACCGGGTTCAGGAAGTGGAGCTTCTCGCGCCCGCGTCGCCGCGTGGTCACGAGCCACGCATCCTCGAGCACTTTCAAGTGCTTCATCACGCCGAAGCGCGTCATCGGCAAACGCTGCTCCAATGCGCTCAGCGTCTGCCCGTCCTCTCTGAACAGCTCGTCGAGCAGGCTCCGGCGCGTCGGGTCGGCCAGGGCTCTGAACACTTCATCCTCGTTCATGTCCGATCCAGTATAGGTGACCTTTTAGTCACATGTCAAGGCTCTCTGCCAAAACTCGAGGCCGGGCCGGAGCACAGCCTCCTCTGGACCTTTGTTCGACGCTGCCCCTGACGATTAAGGATTAGAAGACGACGTCCGAGGGAAGGAATAGACCCGGGCACATCTAATAACTTAAATCACAAGCACAAGCACATGCACATGCTCTTAATCATCTTGATCCCCCTCGCCTGGCTGGCCGTACTGACGTTGTGCGTCGCCATCTGCCACATGGCGGCGCTGGGCGATGCCGCCCCCGGGCCTGTGCCTGGCGAAGAGCGGGGCTCTCTCCAGGCTGGCGATGGCCTGGTCATCTGGGAGGACCCCTCCGAGGTGGCGCTCAAGGACCAGCGCGGACGCCACACCCGCCGTGGGCAGCGGCTCGCGACTCACGGCATCCGTTAGCCCAGTCAGCGATCGATCGGCCAAATCTGCCTGCGTCACAGCTCGCGGCGGGTGTGGACGCCGATCTCCGTGCGACCGAGCTCAGCGTCGTTGCTCAGGCGACGAGGCGCTCCACGGCATCAACTGTCGATCGGGTCTTGGAGCGCCTAACGAAAAGATCGGCACGTCCGGATGCGGGTGGGTGGGATCGATACACGGCGCTGGACCGATCGAAGATCCCGTGGATCTTCGATCGTCGCCACGTGACGGCTCGCACATGCCACCAGCATGCACTTCGCCGGGTGGGCGGGCATCCGATCTATCCCAGCTTGATCCATGAACACCCCGACCACCACCTATTTCGTTAGGCACTCTTGGAGAACTCGATCGCGCCGTCCTCGAGCGCGCCGAACTTCATCGGAAAAATGTCGAGCGCATAGTTCTGGCGCAGTCGCCACGGCGCCTTTGACCCCTGTTTTGGGAATTTATCGATGGAGCGCCGCACGTAACCGGAGGAGAAATCGATCATCGGCTGTGCGGCGATCGAAGGGTCGTTGATCCGCGGCGCACACTGCTGATAACCGTGCTCGTCCATATGGTTGAGCAGGCGGCAGACGTACTCGCAGGTCAGGTCGCACTTGAGCGTCCACGAGGCGTTTGGGTACCCGAGCGCGAACGCCAGGTTGGGTACACCGCTGAGCATCATGCCCTTGTAGCTCATCGTCTCTGGCAGCTCGACCTCGCGACCGTCGACGGCGATCTGCATGCCCCCCAGCGCCAGCAGGTTCAGCCCGGTGGCGGTGACGATCACGTCGGCCTGCAACTCGGCGCCGGACTCGAGCTTCAGGCCCGTCTCCGTGAACGTCTCGATGCGATCGGTCACCACCGAGGCGTCGCCGTCACGGATCGCTTTGAACAGATCGCCGTTCGGCACCAGGCACATGCGCTGATCCCATGGGTCGTATTGGGGCTTGAAATGCGTGTCTATCTCATATCCATGGGGGAGCTCCCGCTCGATGCCTTTTCGGATCAGCGCCTTCATCAGCTCCGGCCTGCGCCGGCTCAGTTGGAAGCTGAGCGTCGTCAGCAGCACGTTCTTCCAGCGCATGATCGGATAGGCGGCCTTCGCTCCGAAGACCCGGCGCAGGGCCTTGGCGATCGGGTCTTCGGCAGGCAACGAGACGATGTAGCTGGGCGAACGCTGCAGCATCGTCACGTGCTCCGCGCTCTGCGCCATCGCCGGAACCAGCGTCACCGCGGTCGCGCCGCTGCCGATCACCACGACCCGCTTGCCGGCGTATTCGACGTCCTCTGGCCACTTCTGCGGATGCACGATGCGCCCGGCGAAGCGCTCAGTGCCTTCGAACTCCGGCGTGTACCCCTCGTCGTAGCGATAGTACCCGCTGCACATGAACAGGAACCCGCAGCTCAGGCGCACCGTCTCCTGCGTATCGCCGCGCTCCACTTCCACCGTCCAGCGCGCATCCTCTGTGGAGAACTCGGCGCGCACCACGCGATGGTTGAAGCGAATCCTCTCCTCCACGCCATGGTCCCTTGCCGTCTGGCGCAGATACTCGAGGATCGACGGTCCGTCCGCGATCGACTTGGCCTCTTTCCATGGCTTGAACGAGTAGCCGAGGGTGTACATATCCGAGTCCGAGCGGATCCCCGGATACCTGAACAGATCCCAGGTTCCGCCGCTGCGATCCCGCGCCTCGAGGACCGCATATGTCTTCCCCGGACAGTTCGCCTTGAGATGGTACCCGGCGCCAATGCCGGATAGACCGGCACCGACGATCAGCACGTCGACGTATTCGAGCGACATCTCAAGGCCATCCAGAAGTCATGCAGGGACGAGGCACACGAGCTTACTCGGACGCGGTGTGTCGCGCCGCATGAGGGCGGGAGCCATACCTGCTCGATAGCCTGCCCCCATGCGCATCCTCGTCACGGGCGCGAGCGGTTTCATCGGTCAGGCTCTCTGCCCCCAGCTGGCCGAGCATGGGTACGATGTCGGCGCGCTGGTGCGCCGGTCGGGGTCTGAGCCCGCGGGCACACGCGGCCTGAGCGGCGATCTGAACGATGGACCGCGCCTTGCCGAGACGCTGGCCGAGGAGCGCCCCGATTGTGTGATCCACCTCGCCGCCGAGATCGCTTCGCAGCGCTCAGAGCGCAAGGTCCAGGCCATCAACATCGAGGGCACCACACGGCTCCTGGATGCCTGCAAGGCCGTCCCCGTTGGGCCGCGCGTCGTATTCGCTTCAACCGTCGTCACCGGCGATGCTCACGGCGCTCTGCTCACAGAGGACACGCCGCTCCCGGTCGAGACCCCCTACGGCCGCTCAAAGCAGGCGGGCGAGCGGCTCGTCCTCGAGTCCGGCCTGCCGGCAGTCGTGCTGCGACCATCGCACGTCTACGGGCCCGGCGGCTGGTATGCAAATGAGCTGGTCGCACAGCTGCGCCAACCCGGGCGCTTCGCGGTCATCGGTCGCGGCGAGAACCTATGGGACGTCGTGCACGTGCACGACGTCGCCACAGCGCTCGTCCTCGCCGCGGAGAATGCCCCCGCCGGCTCGATCTACCATGTCGTCGACGACGAGCCGATCGCCTTCTACGACTTCATGGCGCTCACCGCCGAGGCGCTCGGCAGCGGCCCACCCCGGCGCATTCCGGCGGGGCTCGCGCGGCTGGTGGCGGGACGTAACGCCGTCGATGCAGTCGTGCGCTCCGCCCGCTCCTCCAACGCCAAGATCAAGCGCGAGCTTGGCTGGCAACCACGCTTCCCGACAGCCCACGAGGGCGTACCCGACGCGGTGGCACGGCTCACGGCCGAAGCCAACGCCTGAAGTCAGCGCGCTCCCCGCTCCCCGAATGGCTCCTCCTCCGCGATCGTGCCCTCCCCCGAGAGCTCGAACGTGGCGTGCAGCGCGCGCACCACCGACTCCACACGATCGGGGGGGATGACACAGCAGATCTTGATCGGCGAGGTGGAGATCATCTCGATGTTCAGTCCCTCCGCGGCGAGCACCTTGAACACCTTCGCCGCCACTCCGGGGTGCGAGCGCATGCCCGCGCCGACGATCGACACCTTCCCGATCTCCTCCCGCGCGATCAGCTCCGAGTACGCCTCCCCCGCGAGCGGCTCCAGCGCCATCCGCGCGGCGCGCAGGTCTTCGCGGGGCATCGTGAAGGAGATCTCCGCGAGGCCCCCCGCTGAGGCGGGCAGGTTCTGGTCGATCATGTCCACGTTCACGTTCGCCTCGGCCAGCGCCTCGAACAGGCTCGCCGCCACGCCCGGCGTGTGCCGCACGCCTATCAGCGTCACCATCGCCTCGGACTTCGAGTGCGTGACCGCTGTTATCAGTGGCTGCTCCATCATCGCTCTCATCTCTCCTTCTGACGCCACAACCGTACCGGGCCGATCGTCGAAGGACGAGCGGCAGTGGATGCGCACGCCGTGGTTGCGCGCGTACTCGACCGAGCGCAGCTGCAGCACACCCGCGCCCGACGCCGCCATCTCCAGCATCTCCTCGAAGGACACCACGCTCAGCTTGCGTGCGTCGGGCACGATCCGCGGGTCGGCGGTATAGACACCGGAGACGTCGGTGTAGATCTCGCACTCCCCGGCGCCGAGCGCCGCGGCGACCGCGACGGCGGTCGTGTCAGAGCCGCCGCGGCCGAGCGTGGTGACGTTCTTGGCGGTGCTCGAGACGCCCTGGAAGCCCGCGACGAGCACGATGTGGTCCTCTTCCAGCGCCGCCCGAACACGGTCCGCGCGCACCTCGATGATGCGCGCCTTCGTATGCGACTCGTCCGTCACGATCCCCGCCTGTGAGCCCGTCAAGGAGATCGCACGGTGGCCGAGGTCGTTGATCGCCATCGCGCACAGCGCACAGGAGATCCGCTCGCCGGAGGACAGCAGCATGTCCATCTCGCGCGGGTCCGGCGCCGCCGAGACCTCCTCCGCCATCGCGATCAGCTCATCGGTCGTCTTGCCGCGTGCCGAGAGCACCACCACCACGCGAAAGCCTTCCTCGCGCTTGTCCACGATGCGGCGCGCGGCGCGCTGGATGCGCTTCGCATCGGCGACCGAGGTGCCACCGAACTTCATGACGACGATGTTGCTTTTGGGCATGCCGGCCAGGATATAGGCGCTCTTCGCCCGGGCGGTGTAGAACCAGTCAGGGCCCTGGAAGCTCGACGTTCTCGAATGTGAGGACTTCGGCGAGCTTGTTGAAGTGCGTGTCGCGATGGAGCACCGCAACGCCGCCGTGTTCAGCGGCGGCCGCGGCAATCAGCGCATCGGTGAGCGGCACGCGGTGGTACCCGTCGCTGTGCTGTGCCAGCTCGCCGATCGCGCTCATCGCGGCGTCGGCGACAGCACGATCGTTGCGTAGGATCCGGAACCCGTCGAGTTCCGTCTCGAACGCGATGTACTCGGTGCTGCTGCGGGCGGAGTAGAGGATCTCCATTCGTACGATCGGGGTGATCCACAAGCGATCGTCAACGATCGCCTTGTCGACGAGTTCGCTGGGGAGTGACGAGAACCTCCACCACGCCGACGTGTCGACGATGAACGGCACGTCGCCACGCAACAACTCGGCAGCGTCCACCGCAGTCGCTAAGGCTCTTCGCCGGTTAGCTGCTCGATGTGCTCGAGCGTATCCCGATCCAGCCCATCCGGGCTGAGCACTCGCTCGATAAATCGCTTGCGCCGTTCGAGGCGCTCCTCATCGCTCAGCGCAGGGGTCTCAGCTGTCGGGGTTGTGCTCAGAACAGAATGCTTCACGACTCCAGGGTAGCGCTTGAATACGACGAGAACTTGATCGTCAGCTGACCTGCAGGCCCCCTGCTCCACGACAAGATCGCCTCGGAAACGGAGATCGAAGTGGCCCACGAGATGTAAACCCACCGCGTCTGGACGTTCCGTCCGGGCCAAGCCAAGATTTATAGTCCTAAAGGGATATTCATCACAATCAGGCCGGGCAGGCGCGCAGAATAGTCTTGCGGGAGATCCCGGCCTCGTCCCCCCAATGGCGGGGCTCTTCACAGGCACTCCTCGATCGTGTCCGCGGCCCTACACAGCGCGGCGTCCAGCGAACGCCTTGCCGAGCGTGACCTCGTCGGCGTACTCGAGGTCCGAGCCCACCGGCAGACCGCTCGCCAAGCGCGTGACCGTCAGCTCGGGCGCGCGTGCGCGCAGCTCCTCGGCGATGTGCAGCGCAGTCGCCTCGCCGGTCGTGGTCGGGTTGGTGGCCAGCACAACCTCGTGCACGGCGCCCGTCCGCGTTGAACCCAACCGCTCGGGGTCCGGATCCACCTGCACGGGGTCCACCTCCACCTGCCCATTCCCAACCGCGCCGGGCGTCCCCCCGCCCGAGGCGACGCGCGCGAAGAGCTCTGAGATCTTCAGGTCCTCGGGGTCGACGCCGTCGATCGGTGAGAGGGCCCCGCCGAGCACATGGTAGACGCCGTGATACTCGTGCGTGCGCTCCATCGGGATCACGTCGCTGGGCTCCTCAACAACGCAGATCAGCCCGTGATCGCGGCGGGCGTCCTCACAGATGCGGCAACGCGCCTCGTCGGTGAGGTTGAAGCACACCTCGCACAGCCCGATCTTTTCCTTGACCTCCGAAATCGCCTGCGCCAGTGCGGCGGCATCCTCACCGGAGGAGCGCAGGATGTAAAAGGCCAGCCGCTGGGCGGTGCGGTTGCCGACGCCGGGGAGCTTCGACAGCTCTGTCACGAGCCGCTGGACGGGAGGAGCGTAGGAGGTGCTCACTGGCTACAGGCCCGGCAGGCCCAGTCCGCCGAGAGTGCCCATGTCAAGGCCGCTGGTCGCGCCGCCCAGCTTGCGCGCCGCCAGCTCCTGGGCTGAGCGCAGCGCCTCGTTGACGGCCGCCAACACCATGTCCGCGAGGATCTCCAGATCCTCGGGGTCGACCGCGGAAGGGTCGATCTGCACGGACTTTACCTCGAGGTCGCCCGTGATCCTCACTGTCACCATGCCGCCGCCCGCGGAGGCTTCGACGAGCTCGTTCTTCAGCTCCTCCTGGGCCGTCTCCATGTCCTGTTGCATCTTCTGCACCTGCTGCATCATCTGTTGCACGTTCGGCATCTTTGGCTGCTTGGGCATCGTCGCTTCACTCACCTTTCTCTGCGCTCGGAGCCGGCACGGGCGCTGGCTCGATCGGGATCTCCTCGGCATCGAGCTCCGCCTTGAAGCGGGCCACCCACTCCTCCTCGGTGTATCTATCTGAGCGCGCCCCCTCGCCATTCGTCTCGTCGAGCTCCTCGCGCAACTCGTATGAGATCCGCCAGCGCCCGCCCGCGAGCTGGCGCAGCGCGTCGATCACCATCGTCCGGTTGACCGGATCCTCGGCCTTCTTCTTGAAGAACGATGCGCTCGTGGGAAACCCCACGGTCAGGTCTTCGCCGGCGATATCCACTGGCGTTGCATTGGCGATCACCGCGCCGACCAGTCCGTTGCCGACCTCGACCAGCTCGACCACCGCCGGCCATAAGTCGATCAGTGCTTGCAGATCGCCCACCGGCTCGACCACCGGGGCGACAGATGTCGACTCACTCGCCAGATCGGGTTGCGGCGCGGACCCCGCCGCCGTCACAGACGCTACGTCCGTCATAGGCGCAGGGTTCGCTGCCGTCACGGGCGCTATGTCGGCCACGGGCGCGGGGTCGGCCAAGGGCGCGGGGTCGGCCAAGACCTCACGCGCCACGTCCATTGCCGGCGCCTCTGTCGCGACTGCCACTGCCATGTTCGCGTCCTGATCCGGCGCTGGACGCGCGGTCACGATCTCCGCGCGGGCGGGCGCGGGCGCGCGGATGTGCTCCGCCGCGGACGGCGTGTCGCCCACGGGGCCTTGTACCCCACCGGCGGGCACCACCCGGTCGACCGCGACGGCCGAGACGACCCCGTGCTCGCGCTCCAACCGCTCGATCCGCGCGAGCAGCGCGCGTGTCGAGGCATCGACCTCGGGCTGGGCCGCCTTCACGAGCGCCAGCTCGAGCCGAGTGCGCGGGTCCGCGCCCGCGCGCACGCCCTCCATCGCCGCCCCCAGCAGCTCCAGCAGACGGACGATGACGGCGTGGTCAACCCGCTCGGCCTGCGCCGCGAGGGCGGTGTCGGCCTCGGGCGTGAGCGACAGCTCGGCGGGCACTTCACCGAGGACATGCACGATCAGCAACTCGCGTGAGCGCACCTCCAAGTCGTTCGCGAACGAGCCAGCGTCGCGTCCCTGCTCCACGCATTCCTCGAGCGCCTGGAGCGCCCGCCGGGCGTCACCGGCGCCGACCGCGTCGACCGTCTGTTCGAGCAGGCGCGCATCCGCCACGCCGAGTACCGCGAGCACGTCCTCGAGCACGATCTCCTTGCCGCTGTAGGTAACGATCTGCTCGAGCGTGCCGAGCGCGTCGCGAAAGCTGCCGGTCGCCGAGCGGGCCAGCGCGGCGACCGCCGCCGGGGGGATCTCGATCTGCTCGGCCTGGGCCGTGCGCCGCACGACGTCCGCGATCTGCTCGACCGTGGGGCGGTGGAAGTCAAAGCGGTGGCAGCGGTCCACGACCGTCGCGGGCACTTTGCTCGCCTCGGTCGTCGCGAGCACGAACACCGTGTTCGGCGGCGGCTCCTCGAGCGTCTTCAGGAACGCGTTCCACGCGGCCGTCGAGAGCATGTGCGCCTCGTCGAGGATGTACACCTTGCGGCCTCCGCTCACCGGCGCGTAGGCGACGCTCTCGCGTAGCTCACGAATGTCGTCGACCGAGTTGTTCGAAGCCGCGTCCATCTCGATCACGTCGAGCGAGTTGGCGCGTGCAATCGACAGGCAGGACTCGCACTCCCCGCACGGCTCGATCGTCGGTCCGCCGCGCTCGCAGTTCAGACACGCCGCGAGAATCTTCGCCATCGAGGTCTTCCCCGTCCCGCGCGAGCCGACGAACAGGTAAGCGTGGTGCACCTTCCCGCGCTGCACCGCGTTGCGCAGCGTGCGCACGACCGGCTCCTGGCCGACCACGTCGGCGAATGTACGGGGGCGGTGCCTGCGATACAGGGACTGCTGCTGTGGCTGTGGTTGATCTGGCTGCTGCTGCTGTGAGGACACCGTCGGCTGAGTCTACCCACGGCCGAGCGCGCCGCCGGAGTCGTGCCGCGCGTGCGGCGGAAGTGTGCCGCGCACGCACCGGAGTGGATAGCGTCCGCGCTCGTGAGAGCTCGCCTCGAACGCTTTCCGGCTCGCTTCGTCGGCGCCCCACTTGCGATCACCGCCGGGGCCATCGTGCTGCGCGTCGTGAGCGGCGTGGGCTTCGCCAACTACGACACGCTCTACGCGCTCGCCTGGGGCGGACAGCTGTCGCGCGGCGACACCCCCGCCTACGGCGTCGCGATCGCGCCCACGCCCCACCCGCTGCTCGAGCTGCTCGGCCTCGTGCTCTCGCCGCTCGCGCCGCACGCCATCGTCGAGGTCACCGTCGCGCTCGGCTTCCTCGCGCTGTCCGCCTGCGGCTGGGCCATCTACCAGCTCGGCGCCCAGTGGTTCGGGTGGGCCGCCGGCGCGCTCGCCGCACTGATCTTCCTCACGCGCGCCGAAGTGCTCTCCTACGGCGTGCGCGCCTACGTCGACATCCCCTACCTGTCGCTCGTGCTCGGCGCGCTGCTCGTCGAGTCCCGCCACCAGCGCCTGCGGGGCGGCCCCGCCGGGGCGCCCGTGCTCGCGCTGCTCGCCCTCGCCGGGCTATTGCGCCCGGAGGCGTGGGCGTTCTCCGGCCTGTACTGGCTGTACCTGATCGGGCTTGTGCCGGCCTGGATGCGCGCTCGCATCGGCAGCGGCGCGTCCTGGCGCGAGCGTCCTCGCGGGGAGATCGTGCGCCTGACGCTGCTCGCCGCCGCCGCGCCACTGATCTGGGTCCTCAGCGACCTCGCCGTCACCGGCGATCCGCTGTGGTCGCTGACCAACACCCAGCACACCGCCGAAACGCTCGACCGCGAGACCGGCATCGCCAACGTGCCCGAGTACATCCCGCGGCGGATCGGCGAGATCCTGCGCCCCGCCGTGCTCGTCGCCGCCGCCTTCGGCGGCGTGCTCTCGCTGCTCTGGCTGCGCCGCCGCGCACTGCTCGGAGCCGGCGCCGGCGTCCTCGCCGTCGTCGTGTTCGCCGCCTTCGCCTCCGTCGGGCTGCCCATCAACACCCGCTACGCCTTCCTCGCAGCCGCGATCCTCTGCATCTTCGCCGGCGCCGGCGTGTTCGGCTGGAGGAGCCTGCAACGTGATGACCCGCGGCGGCGCTGGTGGATGGCCGGCGGCGCGCTCGTGCTCGTGCTGCTGCTCGCCTTCGCCCCCTCCAACTACCGCGAAGCCCACCGCGAACTGGACAAACTCTCACGCCAGCAGTCGATCCAGGGCGAACTGCTCGCGCTTGTCGACAACCATTCGATCACGCTGCGCTGCGGACCGGTGGGGGTGCCCAACCACGCGCCGATTCCGCTGCTCGCGCTGTATCTGAAGACGAGCCCCGCAAACGTCGTGAGCCTGCAGGTGGGACACATCTCATCCGGGGTCTACGTGGACCCAGCGAGCACAGAAGTCGAAGACGACTACGTGCTCGACCCGCACGACCCGCACGAGGCGGTGACCGTGCCGCCCGGCTTCACCGAGGCGCACGCCAATCGCTCATGGCTGATCTTCGAACACTGCTCATAGCGGACCGTGCACCCCTCGTCGAGACTCTGAGCGCCGGCTGCCTGATCGTCGCTCACGACTCCGGCTCGGGAGCTCCCGCTGCGCCTGCCGGTAATCGCTTAAGGCTGCTTCCTTCCGGACCTGACCTGGTTCGCAAGCCGACACCGCGCGGGACCCGAACCATCGACGCCCCGAGCGACGGAGCGACCGGAGCCGAACCCCTCGGAGGGGAATTCAGCCCCGCTAGAGCGGATTGCGGATACAGGGCGCCGCTACCTCCCCGCCTAGCACGGTCCAGGCTCGATCCTAACGAAGTCGCGACAGGCGGCGTGCTCGTGCGCAACCGCACCCCAACACGCCAAGTTCCGCTAGGCTGCGCGACCGTGACCTACTTCAACGCTTTCCCCACCATTCTTCGCTCCCGCACCAGCCGGAGCCTTGCGACCCTCGCGACGCTTGGCGTTGCGGTTCTGATCGCGGGCTGTGGCTCCGGTGGCGGCAGCACTATCGGCGTCGGCAACGAGAACAAAGCCGACGAAGCACTGGCAAAAGTCAGCTCGCCCACGGCGTCAACCCCGACGGCTCCCACCGCAACCGCCAAAACACCGACAAGCGGCCCGCTCTCGAAAGAACCGACAGTGACGCCGCCCTCCGGCGCCGCGCCGAGCAAGCTGGTGATCAAAGACCTGATCAAGGGAACCGGCACCGAAGCCAAGGCGGGCGACACGGTGACCGTGAACTACGTCGGCGTCCTCTACAAAGGCGGCAAAGAGTTCGACGCGTCGTGGAAACGCAACGAACCGTTCTCGTTCACCCTCGGCAGGGGCCAGGTCATCCCCGGCTGGGATCAAGGCGTGGCCGGCATGAAGGTCGGCGGACGGCGTGAGCTGATCATCCCGTCGGCACTCGCCTACGGCGTGAAAGGCTCACCGCCCACAATCCCGGCGAACGCGCCGCTCGTGTTCGTGGTCGACCTGCTCGGCACGTAGCTGTAGGACCCGTACGAACCCTGAGACCCACACGCTGGAGCGAGGCGCCACCCGAAACACGACTGTCGGCCTCCGGGTAGCCGCTCGGGTAAAAGCCGTACGTAGCGCGGCGCTGCTGCTCCTCGTGAGCGGCGTCGCGGTCGCGGCCGGCGGCTGCGGGACGGGCGCGAGGGCGAGCCAGGCCGAACTGAGCCTCCAGCGCGAAGACCTGATCGCGGTGAGCCGGGCCCTTGAGAGCACCGAGAGCTCAGCGAACCAGGAGGTGGCGGCCACCAAGGTCGCGTGGCCGTTAATCGTCAATGGCCTGCCGCCCAGCACAACAACGATCGCGCGTGCGCGGATCGCCGCGGCAGTGGGGAGCGCGGCGAGGCTGTCAGCGCCGGCGCTGTTCGAAGAAGCTCAGGCCAGAGCGATCACCGGGCCGGGCTCGCCGATCGCGGGGCTATTCCGAACCTACAGCGGCCTGGCCACGCGCGGGTGGCGGCTGGTGTGGGCCGCGATCGAGCAGATCGACCACGGCGACCCGATGGTGGCGCGATTTGCCCGCGAAAACGTGGCGCTGTACATCGAGAGCATTTACGACGCCCACTTCTCCCTGGCGCAGATCGGCAAGAAGCTGCGCACCGGCTACCGCAAGCTCGGCGGCCAAGCCGTGTTCGGCGCCACGTTGACTCAGGGCGAAGTGGACGCGCTCGCGAACACCTACTCCGAAGCGACCGATCGCCTGCACCCGCACGTCGGGGTTCGGTTGGGCTCTTAGCCCGGGCGATCCCCCTGATACAGGGAAGGCCAATGGGCGCGGCGGGTTTCGAGCCTGCGAGCGCTCGCGTGTGATGCAGGACTGCGGTTGGGTGGGTTGGATGGTTTCCCTGCAAATATGCGTGGTTCAGGTCGCTGGGCGAATTGCGAAAACCGGCTGATTGGGCTCAATTCTGCGGGGTTTAGGCCAGCGAGCGGTTCCACTGGCCTAAACGTTTGAGGACTCACTCGAGTGTGTAGCCAAGGGTGTGGTAGGTCTTCAACCGCTTGGCGAACATGCGGCGCAGCACGGGCAACTCGGTGTCGACGTAGTCGTAGACGAGCGCGTCGTGCTTGCCGGGGTGTGGGCGGTGCAGGCGCCCGGCGTACTGCACGACGGTTCCCTTCCACGCGACCGGCATCGCGAGCAGGAGGGTGTCAAGGCGCGAGTCGTCGAAGCCCTCGCCGATGTAGCGGCCGGTGGCGAGCACCACACGCGCCGTGTCCGCGCTCGTGGTGGTGAGCTGCTCGAGCGCGGCCCGCCGTGCGCGGGGGCGCATCTCGCCGTGTAATTCGATCAGCGCCGGGATGCGGTCGCGTAGGTGATCGGCAAGCTGCTGCAGGTGCTCGCGCCGCTCGGTGAGGACGATCGGCGAACGTCCTTCGACGGTCAGCTGAATCGTGTCCCGGGCGATCAGCTCGGTGCGCTGCTCGTCTGTGGCGAGCGCACCGTAGATCTCCTGGATGCCGGCATCGGTCGGGAGCACCGCCGGGTCGAAGGTCGTCTCGCGGCGGACGATTCGCAGGCTCAGCTCTTCTCCCGAGCGGGCCGTGCGCGGGTCGATCTCGTGGCATATCGGGCCGCACTGCATCGCGATGATCGGATGGTGTCCATCACGCCGGTAAGGGGTGGCGGTAAGGCCGGTCACGTAACGCGCCGGAGCGGATTGCAGCACCCGCTCGGTCGTGACCGCCGGGACATGGTGGCACTCGTCGACTACGACGTGCCCGTAATCTGCCAGCAGCTCCTGCAAGTGCTCACGGCGTGCCAAGCTCTGTACAGTCGCGACATCCAGACGGCCTTTTGATTTGTTCCTGCCCGCGCCGATGATCCCGATCTGCTTGACGTCGAGATCGAGGAACTGGGTCAGCCGCTGGACCCATTGCTCGAGCAGCGGCTTGCTGTGCACCACCACGAGCGTTGAGCGGCCACGGGCGGCGATCAGGTGCGCGGCGATCACGGTCTTGCCGATCCCTGGGGGCGCGCACAGCACCCCCAGCTCGTGCGCGAGCATCTCCTGCGCGGCCTCGGTCTGGGTGTCGGTCAGCTCGCCTGTGAACCGGGTATCGAGCTTGACCCCGTCGGTGCGCTCGTCGGCCAGCTCCAGCCGTACACCTAGGCCGTCGAGCAGCTCTTCCAGCGCTGCGAGACTTCCGCGGGGAAGCACGAGGAACTGGCCCTGCTGCTCGAAGCAGGTGATCACGCGCGGTGTGCGCGCCGTGGAGATCCGCAGCCGCTGGCGTTCCAGGAACAGCGGGTTGGAGAACGTCGCGAGCCTGCGCATCGCGTCCAGCAGAGCGGCGGGGAGTCCCTCGCTGCGCACGTACAAGCGCTGCGCGAGCGTCGCGCTGAGGACATGCGGCATCGCCGCCGCGGCGAGCCTGCTGGAGAGCGACCGGGCCGGACGCCACGGCGCCTCGCTGTCGATCGACTCCCCGGCAACACCGAGAACCTGATCGGCGGCGTCAGCCTGCTCAACCAGGTCCTCCAGGCGGCTGGGCTCGATGCGCGGCAGCGCCTCGAGGTAAGACCACTGATCCTCGTGGGGCTCGAGCTGCTCGTCGAGGAACAGCGAGTTGCCATACCGACGTGCCTTGTGTTGCAGGGGCAGTGCGATCAGGTTCCCGAAGCCGCCCTTCGGGAGCGTGTCCTGGCTCGGGAACAGACGGTCGTAGGAAGCCATGCCGAGCGTCGAGCAGCGCCCCATCGCGTCCGTCAGCAGCATCAGCCCGAAGCGCCTGGCCAGAGCGGCCGGAACCGGGGCACTGAAGAAGAACCAGATGTGCGCGCCGTCCCCCGAGCGCGAGCGCTCGACCGCCGGGAGCACGTCCAGCTCGTCGCATGTCTCTCGCAGCGCCGCGACATCGGTACGCCACGAGCCGCCGTCGAGATCGATCGCTAGCAGCCAGCACGTGTCATCTGTCAGCAGCGGGTAGACACCCATCACCTGTCGGCCCTGTAGATGCGCAAGCAGCTCCGCCTCCACCGGCGCGACGAACGCCTGGTGCGAGCACTCTCCACATCTCACGCGCGGCTTGGCGCACACTCCGGAGACCCACTCGTTCGAGCAGCGGGGCGCCCACCCGCTGCGACCCTTCCCTGGATTCTCCCAGCGCCGCGGAAACACATCCTCGCGCCCTCGGAAGAGACTCGCGAACAGCGCCACCTTGCGCTCCGGCGACCAAGTCGCCCCTTCATCGGTGGCCCGCTCGGTTTCAGTATCGCGCGCCGCGGCCCGCTCGCGCGCTGTGTGCAGCTCCGCGAGGCGCGTGCGCGCGGCATCGGTCAGTCGGTCTAGCTCGGTGAGTCTCATCTCCTGAGCAGCGATGGCCTCATCGAACTCTGTCTCAGCGAGCATCAGATAATTCTCCAACCGTCACCGGCGCGAATCCACGTCGTTCGTGACACTCACCGCAAGAGGCATGTCCGCGACCTGCTACGCGGCGAGCTGGCCAGCGTTCAGCCCAAGCTCGTCCCGCAGCCAGCTGACGTCGGGCCAGGGAGCGCCATCTCGACGAGCGCGCTCGGCTCGGTTCTCGATTCCACGCAGCAGCAGCTCAAGCTCGCCGCGCCGCCCATTGCGCGCGGCCACGCGCGGCGTGTGGCCTCCGAGCAAATTGAGTGGTTCGTCCAGCCAGCGGCGGTAGTGGTCGTTGAGGAACTGGCGCTCGAGGTCGTCGGCTTCCGCCGCCGTCAGTCCGGGCGGTCGCTCGCGCCGACGGGGCGCATGGTCACGCCTGCGTGAGGAGAGGTCCGGTTCAGGCGGCGGGACGTTTCGCTCGTACAGCTCGGCGAGCGTCCCGAGGCGCCGCTCGATGAGCTCGATCGCTGCGTCGAGCCTCGCCTGGGAGACCGCCGTGCACCGCAGCTCCTCGTCGGTCAGCTCGAACGTCGCCAGACACACCCGCCCGGGCAGCTCGGTGAGGCTGCTCTCGAAGCGCAGCGCCCCCGGTGGCAGCAGCGTGTCAGACATGCGCAACTGCTCACGGGGCACGGTCCACTGAATCGCCTCCCCCGATCCGTCTTCACTCTCACCCACCCATGCCAGCTCCGGCGGGTCATACAGCAGTTCGAGCGCAGCCGTGGCGTCGGTGATCCGCCAGCTCGCCCGACCGTCGACGAGCGGGTCGCCCTCCGCGGTGAAGACGCTCGGCTCGACAAGACGGCCGGGAGGCACGAAGCGCATCAACTCAAGCGCGGCCGCGCGGAACACACGATCACTGCCGGCGGGTATCCGGTGCGCGCCTGCGAGGCGGCCGAGCTCGGCGAGCAGCTCGGGCTCCTCGTCGGGCTTGTAGAACAGCGCGGGGCCCCACAGCGACGGGATCCAATCGTCATCCATCACGCGGCAGAGCAGGATGTCCCAACGCGTCGCCTCGCGCGAGACATCGCCGCTGCGCACACGCACAGCCACTCCGCCGAGCACGTCCTCGAGCTCGATCCAATGGCCTGTTTCCACGCCACGCACACGCTGCAAGCTCAAGCGCGCCGCGGCGATCCGCGCGGCCACGTCCCGCTCGTGCGCATCGATGTCGCTGCGAGCCGCATAGCACGCCGCTGGGGTCTCTCCGCAGGCAAGCTCTCTATCCGAGCAGAACCAGGTGGCGAAGATCATCAGGTCGCGGTCATCCAACTCGGGCTCGGGACCCCCGAAGTGCTCCAGGGCCGCCTTCAGATCATCCGGGAACTGCGCCGCTGCCCACGTTGAGATGCGTTTGCCGACGGCGTCCTCGAAGCGCGCCGTCTCGCGCTCACGGCTCTCGGCCGCGAGGCAGCAGCGCTTGTACTTCAACCCGCTGCCACAGGGACATGGAGCGTTACGCGAAGGTGCTCCCATCGAGGCAAACTTACGATCCCGAGCGGATGGAAGTGAGGGTGGCATGTTATGACCGAAGTCAACGCCTCTTTCTCCTGGTGCTCCGACATCGCGTGTCGCCGTTCAATCTCCCTCGCTGGGAGTCTTGCGCCCGCGCAGTAGTCGCCGCAGCCGATCCATGAAATCGTCGAGCTCGGTTTCGCCGATGTTGGGCATCCCGTCCTCACAACACGGCGGTCGATCATGCTCGTCGGGTGGGTTCTCGACCCCGAACAGATCGTGCAGAACCTCCCAGATATCGCGCACACGGCGACGTGTGTCGCGCTTGCCGACGTACAGGACAACGACGCGAGCGGTATGCACTTTCGTCTTTGGCTGGACAGAAAACGCCAGCCGATACCCGCGCGATAGGTGTATGCCGCAAACGACGGGAGCCAGCGGGCCCGATAGACGCCGTGCGTCGAGCTCGGCCGAGCAGGGATCCCGTGCCAATTCCCTCAGCGCGTCCCCGAGTCCCAGTCGCTTCCCCCGCAGATCGTCGATGACACGCTCGACCGCAGGCGCAACATAAATCTCCAGCCTCGGCGCGGACACCGAAGCGTTCGTCAGTCGTCCGGGCCGAAGCTGTCGAGATCGACCTTGACGAGATCGCCGCGCCGCATCGCACGCAGCCCCTCCCCGTAGAGGTCGTCAAACTCGCGCTGCCACCGCGGGTCCTCCTGCTCCAGGCGACTTAGGGCCTCGACGAGCAGGCCACGATGGCGACCCTGCCGGCGCAGCTGCTTAACCTCGCCGGCCAGCGCCAAAAGCGCACGCGCGGGAATGCGATCGCGCTTGTAGCGCGGTACCTGCACGACCGGGATCAATCCACGGTCGATCCACTTCTCGAGTGTCGTGGAGCTCACATCCAAGAGGTGTGCGGCCTCCGTCTTGGAGTATGTGGAACGGTCCGCCAAGCCCGCCTGGAGCTCCGCGGCGGCATCCTGCACCGCGGCACTCAACGCGTCGCGGTCATCTGGATCGGCGCCTCGCAACGCGACGAATGCTCGCGCCATCGACTCGGTAGGGCTCAGAACGCGGCTCATACTGGCAGGATAGCATCAAAGTAGTGTTTTGGAGCGCTGGTTTGCCAACTTCGGGTCCCTGCCGGGCAGACTGCGATGCGCCATGACGCTCACGACGTGTAGCCCGCAGCGAGCTGGCACTGCTCCACACCGGTCAGCGGACGCTGACCGGTTACGGCCTTTAGCCATTGCAGGTAGCCGATGCGCCGTGCATAGGAGACCAGCGCGCGCTGGTTGACGCCGTATTCGGTCATTTGGGCTTGAGCCAATGGGCGCGGCGGGTTTCGAACCTGCGACCTCTCGCGTGTGAAGCGAGCGCTCTCCCACTGAGCTACGCGCCCAAGAGGAGCGATTCTATTGGCCCAGGCTCGTCTGCGTGGCTGGCGTAGAGACAGGACGCGGCAAGCTCTGATGGCTGGTCGCTCACAACCAAGTTGAGATTCGAGCTAACGGGCGCTGACGACCGACCTCGCGTCACTGGAACCTGGATCGCGCCGCCCCGCGCTAGTCAGTCGAGATAGGTGACGTAAGTGCGCGGATCGGCGCGCTCGGGTGTGGGTTTCTCCTGGCGTGGTGGGCCGAGATGGATGAGCCCGACAATGTGCTCTCGAGGCGAGATACCGACGGCGGCACGACCCTCGGGAGTGGATAGGACGGCAGGCGTCCGCCAGTAGCCGGCGAGGCCGCGCGCGTGGGCGGCCAGCAGGACGATATAGGCTGCGACCGCTGTCGCGTTCACGTCCTCCTGGTCTTTGAGATCCTCGCCGGTGAGCGCGGCAGAGACCACGATCAGCGTGGGCGCGCGGTCGAGCTTTGTCGCCTGCTCGGGACCAGCAGCCTGCTTCAAGCGCTCGAGCGCACGCCGGCCGAGGACACGGAAACGCCATGGGTTGGTCAGATGGTGGTTGGGCGCCCACCTCGCGAGCTCGAACAGCTCCTCGAGAGTCTCGCGCTCCACTGGCTCGGGGCCAAACGCCTTGTGGGTGCGGCGGGTACGGATCGCCTGATCGATGTGCATCGTCTGAGGATCGTTCATTGGTTGAGGATTACAGCTGGCTCGAGTGGGCACGGCTGCTCCCAGCAGCTCCTCTATCGAGCGGTACGCTCTTAGCGTGCCGTCGCAGCCATATCCTCAGCCTCGCTTCTTGATGCTCAAGCGAACGATGATGGCCGCCGCTACCGCCTTCATCGCGATCAACCTCTGGACGGGCGCTCCTCTGTTCGCGCTGTGGGTCGGCTCCCAGGTCGTGGGCAAGAGCGCGCTCAGCATGCAGGCGGTGTTCGTTGTCGTCATCGTGCTCGCCATGCTCCTCTTCGCGATGGTGATCGCGCTCACATGGCTCAACGCCACCTACGACGAGCTCATCGGACGACCCTCCAGCGAAGATCGGCTGACCTGGCTGCGCAGCATGAACGTCCGTGGTAAAGAAGACATCAGCCATGAGGTGGGGATCACCGTGCTCGAGCAGATCGTCATGGCCAGCGTCTATATCGCCGTCATCACGTTCGTGGCCTGGTTCTTCTTTTTCGCGGGCTCCCCGCTTTCTTGATCGATCCGGCCGGTCTTGCGTGTCCGAGCCTCAGTCCCGAGCCCGCACTTGGCGCGGTCGACGTCTGAGACTGGGACCACTACCAGTTCGAGCTTCCAATCCATCATGCGTCTTCCTCTTGTGCCGTCGCCGGTAGGATCGAATCATGGCTGACCGACTCGAGGGCACCGTAGCGCTTGTCACCGGAGCCAGCAGCGGCATCGGCGAGGCGACGGCGCGAACGCTGGCCTCTCAGGGCGCCGCGGTCGCGATCGTGGCGCGACGCAAGGACCGCCTGGACGAGTTGGCGGATGAGATCGAGCGCAACGGAGGCCGGGCGCTGGCGATCGAGACCGACGTCACCGACCAGGCTCAGGCGAACGCGGCTGTAGCGCGCACGGTGCAGGAGCTCGGGCGCCTGGACACGGTCGTCAACAACGCCGGCGTGATGCTGCTCGGCCCACTCCTCGACGCACCGATCGATGAATGGGATCGCATGATCGCGCTCAACCTCCAAGGCCTGCTCTACATCGCGCATGCAGCACTACCACACCTGCTGCGGGCGGCAGATCAGGAGCCGCGGCGAGTAGCCGACCTGATCAACATCAGCTCCGTAGCCGGACGTGTCGCGCGCTCGGGTTCGGGTGTGTACAACCTGACCAAGCACGGTGTCGGCGCGTTCAGCGAGTCCGCGCGCCAGGAGTTCGCCGGCCGTCACCTGCGCGTCTCGCTGGTGGAGCCCGGCGCCGTGACCACCGAGCTGTCCACCCACCTGCGCGAGGAGGTGCGCGAGCAGATGATGAAGCGCTTCGGCGACATCGAGCGCCTGGCGGCCGAGGACATCGCGGACGCGATCGCCTACATCGTCACCCGCCCGCGGCACGTGGCGGTCAACGAGCTGCTCATCCGCCCCACCGAGCAGACCGGCTGAGCTCGTCGGGTGGGGCAGGCGACCTTCTACTTCGACCTCGGATCGCCGTATGTCTATCTCGCCGCCGAGCGCCTGGGCGCGGTTCTGCCCGGGCCCGTCGACTGGCAGCCGGTATCGCTCGGCGCGCTGTTCAAGCTCAACGGCCGATCGTCGTGGTCGCTGGGCGACCTCGAGCGCCGCCAGACCGGGATGGCCGAGGTCGAGCGCCGTGCGCTGGAGTACGGGCTCCCAC
The DNA here is from genome assembly GCA_036744995.1 of Solirubrobacteraceae bacterium. GTDB lineage: Bacteria > Actinomycetota > Thermoleophilia > Solirubrobacterales > Solirubrobacteraceae > Palsa-744. Next base: position 28,209 of record DAIOGX010000007.1, read on the forward strand.
CCGTGCGCTGGCCCGAGCCGTGGCCCGGCAACTACCTGACCGCGATGCGGGCGGCCACCTTCGCCTTTAGGACTGGATGCGGGCGCGAGTTCGCCGCGCGCGCCCTCCGCAACTCTTTCCAACTGGGTCACGACCTCAGCGTCCCGGAACACGTGCTCGCGGCCGCGCGCGACTCAGGCCTCGATCCACAAGCGGTCGATCAGGCAATCGGCGACCCTACGGTCAAGCTCGCCCTGCGCGAGGCCACGGACGCCGCCCACCGCCTCGGCGTCTTCGGCGTTCCCACACTCGCCGTCGACGGCGAGCTGTTCTGGGGCGAGGACCGCCTGGCCGACGCGGCTGCCCGCCTAGGACAGGCCACGACGGGCGAGTAGAGGTCTGCTCGTCGCAGGCCTGTTGCTCGCCGGGCTTATCACCAACATGCCTGGGTGGCAAGCTCTGAGACCACGCCGAAGTGGTCGCAGCCGGCCGTCTCGAGCCGCTGTCCGGGAAGCGGAGCGCTGCACGTGGTGTTCCCGAGCGATCGACCCGGACAGCGACCGCGCGCTGGTGGTGTGGCAGGGAGAAGGCAACGAGATCGAATACGCGATCCGCGCAGCCTCCGCGCCATGAGCGACCGTCAGCCGCCCTCAGCGACCTTCAGCACGAGCTTGCCCGTGTTCTCACCGCTGAACAGCCGCAGCAGGGTGTCCGGGAACTTCTCGATGCCGCCCTCGGCAATGTCCTCGCGCGAGGACAGCTCCCCGGATGCGACCCAACCGCCCAGCGCCTGAGCGGCCTCCGAGAGGCGGTCGAGGTAGTCCGAGAACACGAAGCCGGTCATGCTTGCGTGGTTGACGAGCAGCGACATGTAATTGGCTGGGCCTCTCATCGCGCCGTTGACGTTGTACTGGGAAATGGCCCCGCAGATCACGACCCGAGCGTGGCGGGCAAGGTGCGCGAGGGCGGCGTCGAGTATCTCTCCGCCGACGTTGTCGAAGTAGATGTCGATGCCCTTCGGACACTGCTCGCCGAGGGCCTTCATGACATCGTCGGACTTGTAGTCGATGGCGGCGTCAAAGCCCAGGTCCTCCACCAAATAGCGGCACTTCTCGGCTCCGCCCGCGATCCCCACGACGCGGCAGCCCTTCAGCTTGGCGATTTGTCCGACGACGCCCCCGACCGCGCCGGCGGCGCCGGACACGACGACGGTCTCGCCCTCTGCGGGACGGCCGATGTCGATGAGACCGAAGTACGCGGTCATCCCCGGCATGCCCAACGTGCCGAGGTAGGTCTCGAGCGGGGCGAGTCCGGTGTCCAGCTTGAAGACCCCGTCGCCGTTGGCCACGGCGTACTCCTGCACACCGAGGAGACCGCTCACGTGATCGCCGACAGCGATGTTGGGGTGGTTGGACGCGATCACCTCGCCAGCCGCGAACCCGCGCATGACGTCCCCGATTTGGACCGGGGGGATGTATGAGCGACTCTCGTTCATCCAACCGCGCATCGCCGGCTCGAGGCCGATGTAGCGGATCTTGACGAGCACCTCGCCATCGCCCGGCTCGGGGACGGGCTCCTCTGTGTATTGCCAGTCGCTGGGCCGCGGGAGGCCTGATGGGCGGGCGGCGAGTCGAAACTGATGGTTCACGGCATTCATTTTGCGTGCCCTTCGTCGGTCAGAGAACCTGCTGAACGAGCAAGAATACGGGGGAATATGGCAGGGGACGCGGAGGGCGAGGAGAGGGCACACCGCGCGCAGGGGGGCCTTTAGGAAAAGATGCCGCAGAGATGGACAGAGACTTCGAGCTGCAAACCCACCGCGCAGAGGATCGCCACTGGTGGTACCGAGGGCGGCGCCGCGTGCTCGAGCGCGTGATCGCCGATCTGCATCTGCCCGCGCGCGCACGCATCCTCGACGCCGGCTGCGGCAGCGGGCGCAACATGGTCGAGCTCGCCCGCCACGGCACGGTCACCGGGATGGAGCTGTCAAACACAAGCGTCGCCCTCGCCCGCGAGCGCGCGGCCGGCGAGGTGATCGAAGGCTCGGTGCTGGAGATGGACTTCGCCCCCGACAGCTTCGACCTGGCAGTGAGCCTCGACGTGATCGAGCACCTCGACGACGACCTAGCCGCTCTGCGCGAGCTGCGCCGCGTGGTCGCGCCCGGCGGGTCGCTGCTCGTGACAGTGCCCGCCTATCAGTGGTTGTGGAGCAGGCACGATGAGATCAACCAGCACCATCGCCGCTACACGCGCCGTGCGCTACAGCGCGTTGCCGAGGAGGCCGGGTGGAAGCAGGCGCGCACGACCTACTTCAACTCGCTCCTGCTCCCGGCGGCGATCCTGCTGCGCGTGTTGGAGCGGCTGAACACCAAGACGACCGAGTCGAGCCTCGACCTGTGGGTCCCGCCAGCGCCAATGAACTGGCTGCTGGAGCGCCCGCTCGCGCTCGAGGCGACGCTGATCGGACACGGCGGGCGCATCCCCGCAGGGCTCTCGCTGCTCGCCGTGTTCCGTTAGGAAGCCGCTGGCAGGCGCGATGCTGCGTCCTTACGATTGGGGATCGACGGGATCCTCAAGCGACCAGCTCGCGTACCGATCGTCGATCGGATGGGCCGGCTGATCGGCCAGCGCGCCGCGCTCGCTGCGTCCTTGCCTCGCTTGGCCAGCGACTCCCTAATTCCTACAGCTCGCCGTCAGCGACGGCCGCGGGCGCGGGAGCGCGGAAGGTCCAGGCGCGGTTAGCGAAGAACGTGAGCACGGTCACGACTGCCGTGGCGCACACCTGCGCGATCAGCTTGTCGAACTGCGCGTGGTGCACGAACACGTACAGCAGGCCCTCGTTGATGCTCAGGCCGCAAGTCTGCACGACTCCCCAGCGAACCGGCGTGAGCGCGTCACCGACGTGTTCGCGAAATGTCCAGCGGCGGTTGAGCAAGAAGCCGTTGATCGCACCCACGACGAAGCCGATGGCCGACGCCGCCAGGTACCAGACGCCGAATACCTTCAGCAGCACGGTGTACACCGTCAGCGTGAGCAGCGTGTTGGACACGCCGACGATGCCGAACTTCACGAACTGAACGAGCACCCGCGCCCGAGGGTGCGAGGACAAGCGCGCTACGCTTGTGCGCGATTTGTGCGTCTCAGTCTGCTCGACGGGCATCCATAGACAGGATGAACGATAAATTGAGTGCCGGCTTAACGCACTCGACCAACATGCATATCAGCGGCCGCACGAGTAGCGTCGGCTCAGAGGCTAAACGATCATGTCGGACACATCACTTCGCACCCCCGCCCTGCTCAGCGTGGTCGCGCCCGTCTATGACGAGGAGGAGCTCGTGGAGCAGTTCGTCGCGCGCGCTTGCGCGGCCGTGGCCGACTACACCTTCGAGCTGGTGCTCGTCAACGACGGCAGCTCCGATCGCACGCCTGAGCTGCTCGATCGCATGGCCGCCGCCGATCCGCGCGTGCGCGTTATCCATCTGTCACGCAATTTCGGCCACCAGGCGGCCCTGACCGCTGGCCTGGAGCACGCGGTCGGGGATGTCGTCGCGATGATCGACGCCGACCTGCAAGACCCGCCCGAGCTGATCCCCGAGATGATCGCCCAGTGGAGCCAGGGCTCAGACGTCGTCTACGCGGTTCGCAAGCAGCGCGAGGGCGAGACCGCCTTCAAGCTCGCGACCGCCTCCTGGTTCTACAAGCTGTTCGACAAGCTCGCCCAGGTCGATCTCGAGCCCAACTCCGGCGACTTCCGCCTGCTCGACCGCCGCGCGCTCGACGCGCTGCTGGCGATGACCGAGCGTTCGCGCTTCCTGCGCGGCATGACCGTCTGGGTGGGTTTCTCCCAGACCGCCGTCTCCTACCAGCGCGACGCGCGCCACGCCGGCGAGACGAAGTACACGCTGCGCAAGATGCTGCGCTTCTCGCTCGACGCGATCGCCTCCTTCTCGCACCTGCCGCTGCAGCTGGCCACGTACGTAGGCCTCTTGTCGGCGGGTGTGGCGTTCATCGCGATCCCCGTCGTGATCGCGCTGCGCATCGTCGGCTCCTACCTGCCGGGCTTCGGCTCGCTCACGATCGCGATCCTACTGCTCGGCGGCATCCAGCTGATCGCGCTCGGCGTGATCGGCGAGTACGTGGGCCGTATCTACGACGAGGTCAAGCACCGCCCGCTTTACATCGTCCGCGACGAGCGCAACCGGCCCTCGAAATCCGGCGGCGGTCCACTGGCGACATCGGCCACGCGCGCGGGTCTCCCGGCTTCCACGCCCGCGGCTCGCATGCCCGAGAACGTCGGCTAGCGACCGGTCCGATTCCGATCGGCGTAGGCCCAGCGCGCGTTCGCGCATGCAAGGCCACGCGGCCCCTACCGCTCCGATCGTCGCCTCCAGCTGTTCTTTGGGGCGGTGACCTCGTAGCCTCCCGCTCCTAGGTCACCGCTGTTGTCGATCCATCCATCCATTCTTCCCCGCCAAGCAAGGGAGCAACCACATGCGCCGCCGCACGCTGTGCCTACTCGCCATTCCGGCCGCCGCCGCGGCCATGACCGTAGCGATCCCCGCGCTCGCCGCATCCCCCCACGTCGCCCACTCCGCGCGGGTGCGCCGCTGCACCGTGGTCATCGTCATCAGCCATCACCGGCGCGTCCACGCCTGCCTGATCTCAGGACCGCGCGGATTCACGGGCCCCACCGGTCCGAAAGGAGCAACCGGCAAAACCGGCGCGCCCGGGGGCAAGACCGGCGCGGCTGGGAAAACAGGCGCGACTGGGAAAACAGGCGCCACTGGTCCGGCGGGACCCCAGGGATTGACTGGGCCGACTGGACCGACCGGCGTACCGGCTTACGCGATCGTGCAGCCGACCACCTCACCGCCCGCGGTCAACCTGATCAACGCCTCCGATATCGCCAGCGCCAGCGAGCCGAGTCCCGGCGTTTACTGCATCACCTCCACACCCGGCGTCTCGCTCGCGGCCAACGTCGCGGCCGTCTCGCCCGAGGTCAGCTATGGGACGATCGCGGCGCCCGGTGTGATCGCTGTCAACGCCCAGCGCACCAACTGCCCCGCAGGCACCTTGGAGGTGGACACCTACACCCCGAGCACGACCACGCTCGCCACTGGCTACGCGTTCACGATCATCATTCCCTGACGGGGAGTCATTCAAGAGTCGTTCACATCATCACCCGCTGAGGCTTGAGAACATCCGGACGATGCGTCGCCCATTGCTCCGGTTCGCCGCCGCCCTCGCCTGCGCCCTCGCGCCGGCGGGGGCCGGCGCAGCGCTGGCGGGGGTCACCGCAAGTCCCGCCCTCGCCGCATCGTGCCCCGGCGCGGCCGGGGAATGCCCATACGTATCGGCCTCGATCATCGGGATGCGCGCCGAAGGCGTGCTTCGCTTCCCCGAGGCGGTCGCCGTCGACGCGTTCGGAAACGTCTACGTCGCCGACCAGCTCTCTTTCGTCGTGCAGAAGTTCTCCGCCGCCGGGCAGTATCTCGGCCAGTGGGGCTCCTACGGCGGCGGGCACGGCCAGTTCGGGCCGATCGGCGGCCTCGCGACCGACGTCGCGGGGAACGTCTACGTAGTCGACTCCGAGCACAACCGGATCGAGAAGTTCTCACCCTCTGGCGAATTCATCAAGGATTGGGGCCACTTCGGCAGTGAACTCGGGCAGTTCAACTTCGGCTCCTCGCTGAACTCAACCCAGCCGCCGGGTGGCGGGATCGCCGTGTACGGCAGCTACGTGTACGTCGCCGACTCGGGCAACGACCGGATCGAGCGCTTCAACCTCGAAGGCGGCGAACCGCTCGAATGGGGCTCCTACGGGACGGGCGGCGGCCAGTTCTCCTACCCCCGCGGGGTCGCGGCGAACGCGACCGAGGTGCTCGTCACCGACGACGACAACCATCGCATCGAGAAATTCACCCCCTCCGGCCAGTTCGAAGGCCTCACCGGCTCAGAAGGCACGACCGGCGACCGGTTCGGCTTTCCCTACGGGATCGCGCTCGACGCCGCCGGCAACGTGTACGTGGCCGACGACATCAACCACCGCATCGCCAAGTTCAACCCGCAGCTCGACTTCGTCAGCGAATGGGGAGGCTTCGGCTCCAAACCCGGCCAGCTCGCCTTTCCCCGCGGGCTCGCCTCAGGCCCCGCCGGCGACACCTATGTAGCCGACACCGCCAACGACCGCGTCCAGGTATTCGACCCCGAAGGCCACTTCCTGCGTACGATCGGCGCCTCCGCGCGCGGGCCCGGCCCGCTGACCGGACCGCGCGGGCTCGCAATCGACCCGACGGGGCGTCTGTTCGTGTCTGACACGGTCGACAGCCGCGTCGAGCTGTTCGCGCCGGGCACCGACGCCTTTGCCGGAACCCTCGCCGCCCCCGGGGGGTACATATCCGGCTTCAACCGCCCAGCGGGCATCGCCGTCGACCCACGCGGCTCGTTCTACGTCACCGACCCCGCCGACGGGCGGATCTCGCGCTTCTGGGGTGACGGCACCTACCTCTCCGAGCTGGGCGGCCCCGCTGACGTCGGCGGAGCCCAACTCTCCGGGGCCGGCTCCGTGGCCGTGGGGTCGAGCTCGGGCGATCTCTATGTGGCCGACACAAACCACAACCGCATTCTCATCTACGGACCCGAAGGGAAGCTCCTCGCGCGCATCGGCGCAAACGGCGGTGACGGGTCATCAGGAACTGGGCCGGGCGAGTTCGACCACCCGGAAGCGGTAGCCGTCGACGGCGCGGGCGACATGTACGTGGCCGATACCTATAACAACCGGATCGTCAAGCTCTCACCCACTGGCACCGTGCTAACAGAATGGGGTTCGCGTGGCACGGGCGACGGGCACTTCCACCTCCCGACCGGGGTCGCCGTGGATGACGCGGGGAACGTGTACGTGGTCGACAACCAGAACAACCGCGTCGAGGTGTTCGACCCCAGCGGCCATTTCCTTCAGAAGTGGGGCGAGCGCGGGATCGGCCCCGGCGAATTCTCCCAGCCGACCGCGATCGCGGTGGACTGCTCCGGGGACATCTACGTCGCCGACACGAACAACAATCGCGTCGAGCGCTTCAACCCGGTCTCCCCCGCACCCACGGAGTGTGTGGCGCCGAGCGCCTGGCCGCCGCCGCTGGACGTGGCGCCGGTGCTGAGCACCGCTCTGCCCCGGCACACTGGGGTGCTCGCCCGAGGCGGGCTCGCGCTGAGCGTGAGCTGCGTCCGGGGCTGTCGAATCCTCGTCACCGCCACGCTCTCCCCCCGTAACGCACGGGGCGCTGTGAAGCTGATCGCCATCGCCCGCTCACTCCCACACGCGCTGGCGGGGCACGTGCGCCTGCGCGTCGGGCTCACCGCGCTGCGCCGCCTGCAGCGCGAGCTGGGCCACCACACCGCAATGACCGCACGCGTGACGATCCTCGCCGCCGGACCCACCGGGCGGCGGGCCACAGCGCACGTGACCTACTCCGTCACACGCTGAGGAGCGGGGCGCGGCTCAAGCGTGCTGGTCTCCAGACAGCCACGCGACCCCCGATGGCGGCCAGGCCCGATAATGGCCGCATGACCTCCGAGGAGCCTCCTCCCGAGCAGCACCTCCAGGGAAAGAGCCCGCCGAGCATGGACCACCGCCGCGAGCGGATCAGGATCGAGACTCCGAGACACCGAATCGATGGCTTCATCACGCTCGCCCGCGACGGCTACCGCAGCCGCATGTCCGACGTACTGAACGCCTCCGAGCGCGACTTCCTGACGCTCACCGAGGTCACGGTCGAACCACTGGAGGGCGGCCCGGTCGAGCTCCACCCCTACCTGACGCTGGCGCGCAGGCACATCGTGTTCGCGGTCGCCGCCTCAGATGAGCCCGAGGATTGAGAGGCCCAAGCCGCTAGGTCGCCGGCCCTGTCTTGATCAGCCCCCAGGTCGTGCAGGGCCGCTTGCGCGGCTCCCTCGCCACACATGGCGAGCACCACCCTCGGCGTCGAGACGCGTAGTGCTCGCCTCGTGAGCGTCCCTGTACCGAGTCGCGTCTGCGTAGCCATCAGCTCGTCACCAGAAGCCCCGCCAAACGAATTAGTCCGGCAAACGGAGAGGGCGGGATTCGAACCCGCGATGGAGTTTAACCCCCATACTCGCTTAGCAGGCGAGTGCCTTCAGCCTCTCGGCCACCTCTCCCTGGATTGGCATGCCAGTCTAGAGCCCTTGCGCAAGCCGTCACCGTGGCACGTCTGACCGTCGGAGTCCAGCCGGGCGCAACGGAGGGGGGGAGATTCGAACTCCCGAGACGGGGGTTACCCGCCTGCCGGTTTTCAAGACCGGTGCATTCAACCGCTCTGCCACCCCTCCAGGGCGACTCGCCAAGGCTAGTAGATGGATCCGCCTTTCGAGCAGAGATACTTCCGCCGTGTCCATGATCCCATGATCCCTAAACTGGCATGCCTCGGGCTCGGCGTGCTCCTCGCGTGCTGCTTGCCCTGAATGTACCGGCGACCGCAAGGGCCGAAGGCAAACCGAATCTCGGTCTCGCCGTGACGGCCCCCAAGAGCGTGCTGTTCGGCGCCAAGACGACGATCGCTCTCGAAGCGAGCAACCCGGCGGGGGAACCATACGGCTACAACCTCAGCTACCGCGCGGTGCTGCAGTCACCACTCCTCCGGCGTTGCGGATCACGTGGGCGTCGCCCGCGCTGAGTCCCAGCAGGCCGTAGGGCCTCAGGCGTGCGTCCATACATGCCAGCACGGCCACTTTGCGTGCGGGGAGCCTCGGCAGATCGCCTCCCTCGAAGGAGGCCGCGTAGGCCTCAGCGTTGTGTAGAAGGTCGTCGGTGCTCGACATGCCTGGCCCTTCTGGCGGATGACTGAAGTGGCAAACCCCGCGCGAATCAGTGAGGAAGATCTCGTTGCTCAGGCGCGGTCCCGATCACATTCCCGCTCGCGTCGAGCGCCTGCACGGCCACGTCCGGTCCGACTGTGCCGGCGGGCAGCGCGATCGCGGTCTCGAAACCTGAGCGCGCGGCTTCGACTACCGGTTTCAAGCTCGTCACGCTGGGGCCGGCCAGCACTCTCCAGCTAGCCACGAGCGTGGCGCCATTCCAACTGGCGTAGACGGTTCCACCACCGTCAGCAGCGGTCTGCACAGCGAACGTCGGGGAGTGGGCCGGTGTGCCCGTCCAAGTGAAGCGGAAATCCCTGTAGGACTGGGTCCGACCCGGGAAGTGCGCGTCGAACAGCAGCTGTCCAGTGGCGCTCAGCTCGGAGAAGTCCGGCACCTGCCCCCAGCCGAGGAACCAGTCGCCGTTCGCGAGCGCCTGCATGTTTCCCTGGCTTTCGGCTATGAGCGCCGGGGGATGGAGGAACTGGCTTACGAGTGTGGCCGTCTTCTGCTGCGGATCGAGACTTACGACGATGCCGCGCGACTGGCCGTGCACCGTCGGCGCGGAGCCGTTGTCAAAGATGCTGATCGACCCATTCGGCAGTTCGCGCGGATCGTGCTGCCAGGCTATACGGGTCCCCGGCCCTGAGGTGAAGCTGCTCTGCTTGCCTCCGAGGCGCCATACGATCTGGCCTGTCTGACTGTCGATGTCGTAGACAGCCCATGTGTTGCGCCCGGAGATCAGCAGGTTGCCGCCCTGCTCGAGGTCGATCGAGTTGATGTGGAAGAAGTCGAACGGCCAGCCGGCGTTTGTGGTCTTCACGGGCGTGTAGGACTCGCCCAGCCCAACATGATCGAGACTGGTCCACTGGAGCATGACCAGCCCGGTCTTGACGTCGATCTCCTGGAACAACCCGTCGGTCACGGCGCCGTAGCTGGGACCGCCGAGGAAGGAGAGGTTGCAGAGGATCGGGTCATACGCGGTGAGGAGCGCCGTCCCCTGGGGGGTCAGCTGGAACTCGTGGAGGTCGGCTTCATCGCCGTTGCCGGCCTTGACATGCGCGATGTCGGTGTACGTGCTGTCAGCGATCACGTCCTCGCCCCTCCCGAGCCCGTGCACGGAGATATCGCCCTGCCACCACGTCAGCACGGGCTTACCCAGGTATTCCTGCACGCGGAAGTTGGTGGCCGAGGTGTTCGTGGGCAGCCCCTTGAACCAGACCAACCCGCCGTTCTGATCGAGGATCATCGGGCCGGCCTGCCCCGGCCCGGTGTAGGGCGCAACAAACTCATCGCCCGGCGCCACGGCTGGAGACCGCACCGTCACCGTGACCGTCGGCGGGTGCAGGTCAGGACGCGAGCGAAAGCTCTGGACTTCACTGGGTCCGCCGCGATGGATCGTCTCCGGCGTGGTGCTGATCGTGTCCTGATGAGCGATCGCGAACTGGTCGATCAGCTCGTGGGCCGCGCCGCCCGTCCGCAGTTGTACATGAACCGTGACCCGCTCCCCTTCGGCAAACGGCCGCGTGGGCAAGAAGCTTCCGCCGTCGCCCTGTGAGTAGGCGATCAACCGTCCCGTGTGCGCGCCCGTCTGCGAGCCGACGACCCTGATCCCGCTAAGCTCGCCGGCGGGCGCGCCCAGGAAGCTGATCTGGGTCCGCGGCGAGGCGTCACGGCTCCCCGGCAGCGGGGAGACCGTCACCGATCCGGCCTGCAGCGCCGAGACGTTCAACGTCGCCGGCGTGCAGGTCGGAGCCGATTGGGCCAGGGCGGCACTCGCCGCGGCGAGTCCAAACCCAAGCGTCACCGTCAGCCCTACGATATGAGCGCGAATGGAGAGCATGAATCCCGGGCAGGATAAGAGAGTCGACCGACGTACGTTCCTGAAGAGCGGGCTGATCGCCGGCGCCGGCCTGGCCGGCGCCGGTCTGGCGATCGCCGAGCTGACGGACAAGACGGGTGGATCCTCAGCGGCGCGGCCGGCCACGACTGCCGCACGTCCCGTCGCACATGTCGCGCCGCGCAGGAGCGACGCGCGGCCAAACGTGCTCGTGATCGTGGTCGACCAGTTGCGCACCCCCCAATGGTTCTCAGCCGCGCCAGTTGGACTGGGCCTCCCACCCAACCTGAGCCGCCTGAGTCGCGGAGCGGTCTCCTTCGCCAGGCACTACGCGGCCGCCACCGACTGCACTCCCGCGCGGGCGGCGCTGCTGACCGGCCTGTACACGCACCAGACCGGCTGCATGATCACTGGTGGCAGCACGCTGGACCCCGGATTTCCGACCTGGGGGACGATGCTGCGCGAGCACGGCTACCGCACCTGGTGGTACGGCAAGTGGCATCTCACCCATCACGACAACACGTGGAGCGCCGGGCCGGGCGAACGCGCCCTCGAGCGCTACGGGTTCTCGGGCGGCACCTATCCCTCGCCCGACGGCGGACCCGGCCAAGGTTGGCACGTGGACCCGCACATCGCCCGCCAGTTCGAGGATTGGTTCGCCCAAGAGGGCGGCTCAGAGCCATGGTGCACGACCGTGTCGTTCGTCAACCCGCACGACATCGCCTGGTGGTACAAGTGGAGCGACCGCGTCGGAGCCGAGATCGACGCCCCGAGCGTCGTCCGGCGATTGCCACCCAACTTCGAGACGCCGGAGCTGATGATCGAGCGCAACAAGCCGCTCCTGCAGCGCTCGTTGCAGGACACCGCGGCGGCCTCGTTCGGGCCGGTTCCGTTCACAGGCCCCGAAGTCACCAGCGCGTGGCTGGGATTCCTCGACCTCTACGTGAAGCTCCAGCAGGAGGTTGACGGCCACATCGGCCGGGTCCTCAGCACTCTCGAAAGCCGCCCGGAGGTGGCGGCGAACACGGTGATCGTCTTCACCTCCGACCACGGCGAGTACGGCGCCTCACACGGCTTGCGGGGCAAGGGCGCGGCAGCCTACGAGGAGAGCACACGCGTGCCACTGATCGTCAAGGACCCCCGCGGCGTGCTCACCACCGCACCCCAGCTCCCCCGCCGCCAGCTCAGCTCGAGCGTCGACGTCGCGCCGCTCTTGCTGACGATCGCCACCGGATCGAACGACTGGCGGCGCGAGTCGCACTATGCCCACCTCGCAGGCCGGCTCGACCTTGCGGGCATCCTCGCCGACCCCACGGCGCCGGGCCGCCCCTACGTGCTGCACGCCACCGACGAGACGGTGACCGAGTACGCGATCGAACCGTACGCCGCCGACGCGCCGCTGCACGTGGTCGCGCTGCGCACGCCTCAGGCGAAGTATGCCACCTACTCGAACTGGCCTGGGGAAAGCATCGACCCGCTGTCGCGCGGGCAGGAAAGCGAGCTGTACGACTACGGTACGTACAGCGGCCGCCTGGAGCTGCACAACAGCTCCGGCCAGAGCCCGCTGGAGGCAGGGCTGCGGGCGAACTTCGAACGCGCTTTTCACGACGAGTTGCGGCATCCGTTGCCCCCGCGCCTGCTCGCCGCGCACGCCCGCGGCTTCGCGGACTACTTCTCCACCGCCACCCACGCCGCCGAAGGCGCAGCGGCGAGCCGCAAGCGCCGCACAGAGCGTGAAGCCGGCCCGCCGGAGGAATTCGGGACCAGCGCCGACGCGCTGCATAGGCGGGACACGCCCGGCCTACAGAGACGGCACAAGCACAGGCGCCATGGGCGGGTCCTCAGACCCTGACCGTCGCAGAGATGCCGATGACCGCGCCGGCGCCGTCGAGCGCCTGCACCGCCAAATAGCGCGGGGCGGTCGAGAGCGCGATCGCCGTCTCGAAACCTGTCTTGGCCATGCTGCCCACCTGCTTCAGGATCGTGGGCGAGGATCCCGCGAGCACCCGCCAGGAGGCGACTTCGGTCGCCCCATTCCAGCTTGCGTAGGCGACGACGCCCCCCTCGGAGACAGCGCGGACCGCGAGGGCAGGCGATTGCGTCGGGTCGCCCGACCAAGGGAACTTGAGCACCGTGTAGGACTGGTAGGCGTTGGGCAGGTGAGCGTCGAAAAGAATCCGGCCTTCCGGGGAGAATTCCGAGAAGAACGGCTCCTGCCCCCAGCCGACGAACCGGTTGCCGCCGGCGAGGGGCTGGAAATCTCCCTGGCTGGCCGCCAGTAGTGGGGTCGGGTGGACGAAGCTCGAGACAAGCGTGGCCGTCATGGTCTGCTTGTCGAGCGCGAGCACAATCACGCGTGATTGCGAGTGCACCTTCGGCGTGCCGCCGTTGTCGAAGAACGAGATCGTGCCGTCGGGCTCTTCGCGGGCGTCGTGCTGCCAGGCGGGGCTCGCGCCCGGCCCCATCTGAAAGCTCGACTGCTTGCCGCCGAGACGCCAGGCGATCTGGCCGGTGCGGGCGTCGACGTCATAGGCAGCCCATGTGTTGCGCGAGTCGACGAGCAGATCTTCGCCGTGTTCGGAAACCGCGTTGATGTGGAAGTAGTCCCACGGCAAGACAGGCGTGCCACCGCTGCCCACCGGCTGATAGGAGTCGGCAAGCGCGACGTGGTCGAGCGCGTGCCATTCGTAGCGGACGAGACCGGTGTGCAGGTCGATCTCCTGGACCAAGGTGTCGGCAACGGCGCCGTCGAGGGGACCGCCGTAGGCGCTGAGGTTGCAGCGAATCGCGTCGTAGACCGTGAATAGGGCAGCGCCCTGCGGGGTGATCTCAAACGCGTGCAGGTCGGGCTGGTAGCCGTTGCCGGCGCGCGCGATCGCGATGACGTGGTAGGAGCTGTTGACGATCACGACCCCAGCGTCGCGCTGGCCGCCGGCGACGAGCGGGTCCTCCCACCACGTGAGGACCGGCTGGCCCTCGTACTCCTGGACCCGTAGGTCTGCCGCCCTGGAGCCGGCTGGGATGGCTTTGAACCATACGAGCTTGCCGGCGCCATCAAGAATCATCGGCCCGTACTGACCCGGTCCGGCGTAGGGCGCGAGGAAGATGTCGCCGGGCGCGGGTGAGCCCGAGTTGGCGGTGACCGCAACGGTCGGCGGCTCGAGGTCGGGACGCGAGACGAAGTGCTGGAGTTCGCTTGGCTTCGCGGGCGGGGGTGGGGGCGGGGGCGTCTCGAGCGAGTGGCTCACGGAGTCGACCTCGGCGACGGTGAAGCGCCAGGCGAAGGGCGTCGTGGTGACGCCCTGGCGCAGCACTGCGTGCACGGTCACGACCTCTCCCTGGGAGAACGGCTTGCTGGGCAGGAAGCTCGCTCCGTCACGCTGCGAGTAGGCGAGGAGCCGGCCGGCATGGGCGCCGCTGCGCGAGCCTAGGACGGCGACGTCGGTGATATCGGAGGTGGGAACACCGAGGAAGCTGACCTGGCTGAGGTAGGAGGCGTCCATCGAGTCGGGCGCCGGCGAGACGGTGACGGCGCCGCCGGCGAGCGCCTCGGAGACGTTCAGCGCCGGCGGCACGCAGCCGGGAGCAGTCCTAGCCGCGTTCGCGTGCCCCGGCGTGAGTGCCAGCCACAGCAGCGCTGTGGAGCTGAGGAGCAAAGCGCGCACGCAGAACATGAGGCCGGCGCCCGGCGCGCTCAGGATGTGACCGTCGGCGATGTGCCGATGACCGCACCAGCGGCGTCGAGCGCTTGTACCGCCACGTAGGGACCGGCTGTCTGCACCGTGATCGTGGTCTGAAAGCCAGTCTTCGCGGCAGCGCCCACCGGTGTTAGAGCAGTAGGCGAGGCGCCCGCCAGCACCTGCCAGGAGGCGACATCTGTAGACCCGTTCCAGCTCGCCTCGACGGTAACGCTGCCACTTGCGGTCGCCTGGGCCGCGATCGAGGGAGGGCTCGTGGGCGCTCCGCTCCACGGCGAGAGATACGTGCGGAAGCTCTGAACGTTCTTGCCGAGCGTCGCGTCGAACAAGACTTCGCCGCTGGCACCGTACTCGGTGAAGTTCGGCAGCCCGCCATAGCCCATCAGCCAGTTCCCGGAAGTGCTTCCGAGTGAGAGGTTGAGCGTGTTGCCCTGGCTCGAGGCGAGCAGCGTCTTGGTCGGGTTGACGAACTGCTTGACGAGCGTGACCGTGCGGGTGGCGAGGTCGGGCGCGAGCAGCAGGCCGCGGGACTGCTTCTCCTTTGGCGGGTTCGAGCCGTTGTCGAACACAGAGATCAGCCCGCCGGGCTGCCATTTGGCGTCGTGCTGCCAGTAAAAGCGCGTGCCCGCTCCGAGCTTGAACGTCGAGCGCTTGCCGCCCATCCGCCAGTGCATGCCACCGGAGTGCAGGTCGACGTCGTACAGCGCCCACGTGTTGCGCGATGAGAGCAGCACGTCGCCCGGTTGATTTGAGCCCACCCCACCCGGGTCGATCGAGTTGATGTGAATGTAGTCCCAGGGGTAGTTGTTCGCGGGCACCGGCTGTTCGGATTCGCCCACGGGGATGTGCCCGAGAGCATGCCATTCCCACATCACCAGACCAGTCTTGATGTCCACCTCCTCGACCACCGAGTCAGTGAGGATGTCGTTGGCCGTGCCGCCCTCGGCCCGAAGATTCATGTCGACCGGATCGAACACGTCGACCCACGCCGTCCCTTCCGGGGTCAACCGGATCTCGTGCAAGTCCGAGCGGTAGCCGTTGCCCGCGCGGATCGTCGCGATCTGCTGGTAGGCGGTGTTGTAGAGCACCTGTTCGCCCTGGCCGAAGCCGACTTCGAGGATGCGTCCCTGCCACCAGACGAGCACGGGCTTGCCTTCGTATTGCTGGACGCTGAAGTCTGTGGACTCGATGCCGGCAGGAAGCGGGTGAAACCACACGAGGTTGCCGCTCTGATCGACAATCATCGGCCCCGGCGTGCCTTCGCCCTGGTAGGGCGCGAGAAAGAAGTCGCCCGGCGTCGCCCCCGGCTTTGAGGGCGTGGTGACGGTCACCGTCGAGGGGGTGAGCGTCGGCGCGGAACTGTAGTGCTGCACGGCGCTCGCTTCGCCTTTCTGAACCGGAAACTCTTTCGTGCTGAAGATCGCCCGGTGGGCGATCGTAAAGGTGGTGCTCGCAGCCCGTGCCCGGGAGCCCCCTGTGCGCAGGAGAGCGTGGACGGTCACCTGCTCCCCCGCGATAAACGGATGCACCGGCAGGAAGCTCTCGCCCGTCCCGGTCGAATAGGCCTCCAGGCGCCCGGCATGGACGCCGCTGCGCGAGCCGACTACGCGTACGTCGATCACGCGGGTTCCCGGTCGACCGAGAAAGCTGATCTGCGTCTCCTGAGAGGCGTCCGGCGTGTACGGCAGCGGTGAGACGGTCACCGGGTTGGCCGCCGCGGCGGCCACGGCAACTTCGGCGTGACGCTCTTCGGCGTGGAGCACTTCTGAGCTGGCCGCTGACGTGTCCCCGCACGCGCATACCCACAGCGCGCTCGCGAGGACCGCGAGCGGGAGACCTACCGGACGCAACACAGCGGCGCGAATCGTCATCGGCCCGTCCGCGAGAATGGCTGTGAAGCTCCGATCACCCGGCCGCCGGCAGCGAGCGCCTGGACCCTAAAGCTCTTGTAGCCCTGGGGCACCGAGATCGCCGTCTCGAACCCAGACTTGGCAGTCCTCGCCACGACAGCCAGCCGACTGGCGCTGGGCCCAGCCAGAACCACCCAGGATACGAGTTGGGTGGCCCCGTTCCAGCTCGCGTACACCGTGGTCTTGCCGTCGGCTTGGCGTGCGGCGCCAGCGGGCGCGGAGAGCGGCAGGCCGATCCACTGCTCCACGGTGGCTCGATAGCTCAGATCGGGCTTCGGGAACTTCCCTTCCAAGATCAGCCGGCCCGAGGAGCTGTACTCCGAGAAGTACGGTTCCGATCCCCAGCCGATGAACGCGTTGCCGTTTCCCAGCGGCTGTGCGTCGCCCATGAATTCCGATTCGAAGTTGCCGCCTCCGGGGTACTGGGCGGCGAGCGTTGCTATGTGCGCGGCTTGGTTGAGCTTGAGCATTAGTCCTCGAGAGGGCCCCGTCGCCGGGACCGAAGTGCCTCCGCTGTTTAGCTGGCAGCAATGATCGTCGAATAGGCTGACCATTGAGCCACCCTGCAGCGCCACGTCGTGCTGCCACTGGAATTCGGCTCCTGGACCGAACTTGAAGCTCGAGTGCCTGCCGCCGAGGGTCCACTCGATCTTCCCAGTGGCAATGTTTACCAGGTAGGCGGCCCACGTGTTGCGCATCGAGACGAGGAATGTGCCATTTCCGGTCAGGTCGATCGCGTTGACGTGGTAGGCATCCCAGGGGAACCCGTTGGTCGGTACCGAGGCTTGGGAATCGCTCAGCGGAATGTGGTCGAGCGCATCCCAGCTGCGCAGGAGCTTGCCGGTCTCGAGGCTGTACTCCTGCACCGCCGAGTCGACCAGTGCGCCGTTGTAAGCGCCGCCATAGCGGGAGAGGTTCAGGGGGATGTTCTTGTTCGCCGTCACCCAGGCGTCGTCTCCGTCGATCCGGAGCTCGTGGAGTGTGATCTTCCAACCGTCCGCGCCTCTTAGCGTCGCGACCGTCTGGTAGTGCTGGTTGACCACCACGTACTCGCCGCTTTCGGTGTCGCCCGTTTTGCCGACCACGCCCTGCCACCAGGCGAGCGCCGGCCTACCGTGATAGGTCTGCAGGCTGAGGTTGGCGGCGACGAGCTTTTCCGGCACAGGCTGGAACCAGACCGGCTGCAGACTGTGGTCGAGGATCAGCGGGCCGCTCTGACCGACCATCGGGGGGTAGTTCAAGTTGTAGAAGCTCGCGGTGAATATGTATCCGGGCGCCAACTCGCCGGCAGCCGTTGGGTGGTTGCTTCCGAGCTTGGGCGGGTGAAGCGTCGGCGTGGTGACGAAGCTGTAGGCGTCGCGGGTGGTGTACGCCCCGATCGGAGCGCCGTGAGAGCCCGCGAACGCAACGGTGAGCGCTACGAAACACGCGAGGACGACGGCGATCGCGAGGGCAAAGCGCCGGGCTGCACCTCCCAGGGCGGTGGCGGGCCGGGGGAGCGCTGTGAACGTGATGACCGCCGCGGCCGCGGCCAGGCCCGCGCCGATCAGATAAGCGAGCTGAAAGCCGTGGGTCAGCGCCTGCGGAACCTGCTCGCCTGAGCCGATCAGATGTGTGCTGTGCTGCGTCGCGAGCGTGATCAGGAGCGCAATCCCAAGCCCGCCGCCCACCTGACGAGACGTGTTGACCAGACCCGATGCGAGCCCGGCCTGACCCTCCTTGGCGCCCTGCGTCGCGGCAATCGTCGAGGGCACGATCGACATCGCGATCCCCGCCGCCGTCAATAGTCCGGGGATCATGATGTAGACAACCCCGCTGCCGCTCGGGCCGATCCTCGAGAGCAGGTACATGCCGGCCGTCAGCATGATCAGGCCGCTACCGAGCACTGGCCTGACGCCGAACTGGCTGACGAGCTTTCCGGAGCGCGCAGCGACGAGCCCGATCACGATCGTCATCGGCAGGAAAATCAGCCCTGTGTGGAAGGGCGAGAGCCCCAACACCTGCTGCAGGTACAGCGAGCTCAGGATCCACATCGGGAAAATCGTCGCGCTGAACAGCAACACGATGTTGTTGGCGACCCGCAGCGGCTTGGTCAACGCTTTGAAGGGGATCAGAGGATCGGATGCCAGCCGGGCCTCGACGAAGCCGAATACGCCCAGGAGCGCGATGCCGAGGATGATCGGTCCCAGGGCCGCAAACGTGTCCCAACCCTTCAGCCCGGCTTCGACGACGCCGTAGACGAGGATCACCTGCCCGATCGTCAGCGTCAGAGCGCCGGCGAGGTCGAACGACTTGCCGGGATCGCGGCGGCGCTCGACGACGATCCTCCAGGCCACGATCGCGGCGCCGATCGCGATCGGCGGGTTGATCAGCAGCACCCAGCGCCAGCTGAGCAGTTCAGTGATGATACCGCCGAACAGCACGCCAGCAGCCCCGCCGAGCCCGTTCATCGCCGCCCATGTGCCAATCGCACGGTTGAGCTTGGGGCCCGGCGGAAACGACGAGATGACGATCGCCAGCGAGCACGCCGCCATCAAGGCGCCGGCGAGGCCCTGCACCGCGCGAGCGCCGACGAGCACCCCCTGGCCGGGCGCTGCGCCCCCGACCAGCGAAGCGAGCCCGAACAGGACCAGCGCGGCTACGAACGTCCGGCGCTGCCCGAGGTGGTCGGCGGCACGCCCCCCCAGCATCAGAAAGCCGGCGAACGTGATCGCATATGCATCAACGACCCAGAGCAGGTCGGGCGAGGAGAAGCCGAGGCTCGATTGGATCGAGGGCAGCGCGACGTTGACGATGCTCAGGTCGAGGATGACCATGAACTGCGCCACGC
>DAIOGX010000008.1:0-45863 GCA_036744995.1 Solirubrobacteraceae bacterium
GGACTAGTGTCTTGAGTCATAAATTCGGTCAGCGTTTGCCGGATGGATGGACGTGATCTGACGTTCGACGGTGCCGGTGAGTGTGCTGGTGGCACATGGCCGGCGGCGGCGGGCGTCAGGCGCGTGCAGGCGCCGGGAAACGCCAGCGAATTTATGACTTACGACACTAGACGAGGACGGGCTGGCCGGCGGCTTCAGAGGTGATCGCCTGGATCTCCTCGGAGGCGCGTTCGAACTCGGCGTCGGAGAGGACGGGGGTGCCCTCAAACGGGAGCTCGCGCTGCAACTCGACCCAAGCGTGGGAGGCTGAATACTCGTCCTTGACCTTCACGGTGACCGGCCGGGGGATGCGGTAGGTGCGCAGGAGCAGCACGTGCAGCGGTTGATGCCGGCGCCAGCCCAAGCGCCGTTCGGCGTAATCGGGCGTCCATACGTAGAAAGGGGAGAGGGCGTCGACGCAGCGCGGATCGGCGATCGTGAAATGACCGGCGACTTCGGCCCAGGCACGGATGCGCACGCGATCCGGCGGCTGGACGGGGGCGCCGGAGGTGAAGGTGTGCAGCGGCGGCTCGCCGTCGCTCCAAACGCCCTCCTCCAAAGCGCGGCGCAGCTCGGGCTGGTGGGACTCGCGCACGAGGTCGCCCGGCTGGTGATCGAAGGTGGGATACAGGAAGAAGCGCTCATGGGCGAGCCGGAAAGGCTTCCCGGGTTCGCGCATACCGCCCTTACGGAGAGTTAGCAGCTGCTCGCCTTCCGCCAGAGCGCGGACGGTGACAGCCCATTCTTTGAAAGCAATTGGCATGGAAAGAACGAACGAGATGAAGGGAGCTACCAGACGTAAGACCTGCGTGCCGCCCGAACCAAATGGGCGGCCGGCCCCTTAAAGATACGAAATCCAGGCGGAAATCCCAAATCCCCTGCAAATCGACGGTTTATTTGGCCTCTGTGCCGGATCGGGCAGTTACGAGACGTTCACAGTCGCCGCCCCGCGAGCCCCTCGGCGGCCTCGATCAGCGCGGCGTAGTCATCGTCGGCGTGGCCGCGGCCCATGGTGGCGGTGAGCAGGTCCCGCGCATGGGCGGCGGCGGGAAAGGGCACGCCCACCGATTGGGCTTCCTCCAGGCAGAGGCGGACGTCCTTGAGCAGGTGGGCTGTCTTGAACAGAGTGGTGTAGTCGTGCTCGCGCATCGGCGTCGACTTCAACGTCAACTGGGCCGATGCGCCCGATCCCGCTGAGGTCACCTGCACGAACGCGTCGAGGTCCACGGCCGTGGCCCGGGCGAGCAGCAGTGCCTCGGCGAGCGCGGCCGCGTTGGCGGCGCCGAGCGAGTTGTTGATCAACTTGAGCATCTCGCCCTGACCGAGCTCGCCGACGTGCACGATCACCTCGCCCATGCTCTGCAGCAGTGGCTCCGCGCGGGCGAAGTCCTCCGCTACGCCGCCGGCCATGATCGTGAGCGTGCCCGCCTCGGCGCGTGGCGAGGAGCCCGTGACGGGAGCGTCCAGCATCCGCACTCCCCGCTCGCCCAGCGCCGCCGCGATCCGCCGGCTGTCGAGCGGGGAGATCGTCGACATGTCGACGCACAGGAGTCCCGGGTGGGCAGCCTCGACTACCCCGTTCTCGCCGAGGAGGATCGAGGAGACCTGTGCGCCGTCGACGACCATGCTGAGCACGATGTCGCTGGCCCGCGCGACGTCGGCGGGCGTGGAGGCAGCGGTGGCGCCGTGCTCAGAGGCCCAGCGAGTGGCCTTGCCGGATGTATGCGTCCACACGGTCAGCGGGAAGCCGGCCCGCGCGACGTTGGCCGCCATGCGCGAGCCCATGATGCCAAGGCCGAGGAAGCCGATCCGCTCAGACATGGCCGCATCCTCCTCCACTGTGCGTTTCGATGCGTAGCCGCCGGCGGGCATTTGCCGCGACGCGGGCGATCTCTCGCTCAGGCGGCGGCGAGCTCGCGGTCCTCGGTGTCCGCCAGGTGCTGGTGGGATGGGCAATAGCCGTTATGGGGGAGCGGGATGCGCTGGCAGGCGGCGCCCTTGCGGGTGGTGGCCCGGCACTGTGGCGGGGCGCCGCTCACCAACGCGTAGGCAGCGACCGGGTGCTCGGCGAGGAACCGCTGGGCGAGGTCCATGTAACCGGAGACGACCTGAAAGACGCGTCCTTGAGATGACATCGGGAAGTAAGGGCGGATGTCGCAGAACAGCGTGCGGGCGGGGCGTGCAAAGTAGTGGCGGTCGGTGGCCAGACGCTCGACAACCACCTCGCAGGCACGTAGCACCTGCTCGTGGTTGCTGGTGGCCGTGGCGCTCGGTGGAGGGGCCAGGATGTGGGGAGCCAGCTCCCGATAGATGGCCCGACTGAACTGGTACATGGACCCCTCACCCTCTTTCGCTCAGATCTGGTTTGGAGCACACCCGCCACTCTTGGAGACTCCATTTAGCTCTAGACCTTTCTACGACCGAGAACACGTTTGAGGTCAGAAAAGATCGAGATAAAGAGGGGAGGGAATTGTTTTTATCTTTCTCAACTCAAAGGGGCATCATTCCCACGTCTGCCAGGAGATCTCATCGCCCGAGATGACGACGTGGCGGTGATCGAGGGAGGGGTCGCGGTCAGGGTGGTCCAGGCGCTGGTGGGCGCCGCGACTCTCGGTGCGCGCGAGGGCGCAGCGCGCGATCAGCCGGGCCAGGGGATGGGGGTCTGAGAGCAGTGTGTGTAGCGCATCGGGAGAACGGACGATGCCAGCGTTCTCCCACAGCGCGGCGCGGGTGGATGCATCGGCGGCGGGGGGCGCAGCGAGCGTGGAGAGGGCCTTCAGATCCTCGGTCGTTATGGGCTCTGAGGGGGGAGCGGGCTCGGAGAGGGCGTCGGCGACGGCGCGGCGGGCGAAGACGAAGCACTCGCTGAGTGAGTTCGAGGCGAGACGATTGGCGCCGTGCAGACCCGTGCAAGATGACTCGCCGACCGCGTACAGGCCCGGGAGAGTGGAGCGGGCGTCCAGGTCGGTGAGGATGCCGCCCATCGTGTAGTGGGCCGCGGGCGCGACCGGGATCGGCTCACATGTGGGATCGAGGCCGGCGTCGCGCAAGGCCGCGACCACGTTGGGGAAGTGGGCAGGGTCGACCGCACGCATGTCCAGGCCGACCGAACGCGCGCCGGTTTCAGAAAGACGGGCTTGGATTGCGCGAGAGACCTCGTCGCGTGGGGCGAGCTCGTCGACGAAACGCTCGCCGGACGCGGAGTCGTGGAGGGTTGCGCCCTCGCCGCGGATCGCCTCGGTGACGAGGAAGCCTTCCCGCCCGGGAAGGCCGATGACGGCGGTGGGGTGGAACTGGAGCAGCTCGAGGTCCGCCAGGGCGGCGCCGGCGGCGTGAGCGAGCAGCAGTCCGATGCCTTGCGAGCCGGGCGGATTGGTGGTGCGCGCCCACAGCGCGGCGGCGCCCCCGGTGCCGAGCACGACGGCGCGGGCGCGGATCGCACGCCCGTCGTCGCAGATCAGGCCTAGGCAGCGATCCTCGCCGTCGGAGCGCCAGAGAGCGCGGGCACGAGCGCCCTCGAGCACGGCGATGCGTGGCTCTTTGGCCGCCAGGGCGGAGAGCTGGCGAACCACGCGCCGGCCGGTCGCGCTGCCGCCGGCATGGACTACGCGCCGAACGGAGTGGCCGCCCTCCAAGCCGAGGGCGAGGCGCCCAAAGCGGTCGGCGTCGAAGCGGACCCCCAACGCCTGGAGGTCATGCACGCAGTCGGGCGCCTCATGCACGAGGATCTCGGCGGCTGAGTGCCTGACGAGGGCACGCCCGGCGAGCTCGGTGTCGCGTAGATGGAGGTCGAAGCTGTCGTCGGCGGCGAGGGCGGCGGCGAGACCGCCCTGAGCCCAGTAAGAGGCGGTCTGGGCGAGGGGTGTGGCTGAGACGAGCACGACGGTGGCATGGGCGCGTGCCGCGCAGAGCGCCGCATAGAGCCCGGCGGCGCCTGCGCCGACCACCGCGATGTCGGCTTCGACGATTGGACCGACCGGCGCGGAGCTCACCGTTTCGGGTTCGGTGTGGCGATGCGTGGTGTGGTGAGGCTTGGGATGGTCTTGGACGTGGTCACCCCAGGGGTGGAGCCGTTTCTGGGAGTGGTTGCGGCGCCGGTGGTCGCCTGGGGGAGCGTGGTGGTCGGGCTGGTCGTGCCACGGGGAGTTGCGCCCGGAAGCGCGGTGCTCGTGGTCGTCGTCGTCGTGGGAATGAGAGTGGACGCGGTGGGCGCGGTAGTGACTGTTGTGGTGAGGGGGGCGGGAGCCCTGCCGGAGCCCCCGGCGAGCTTGACCAGGGCGGCGGCGAGCACACCGAGCGACAGCGCGACCACGACCGCGAGTACGGCGATCGGCGCCTTCCAGTTGGGCGAGGTGGCTAGCCGCGTGCGCGCGGCGGCGCCGCAGCTCAGGCACCACTCCTGCTCGGGGTGAAGCGGTGCGCCGCACAGCGGACAGGTTTCGCCCGCGAGTCCAGAGACGGTGCCGGGTGGGGACGGGGGCGAGGTGGTGACGCTCACGCGCCTGCGCCGGGTGGGCGGACGATCTCGGTGGGCTGATCCACATCCGGGGCCGGAGTGGATGTCGCGTCGGGGTCGGTGGCTGGGTCAGGCGCGGCGCCAGCGGGGGGCGCAGGTGGGCGAGCTGGTGCGGGCGCGGCCTGCGGAGCAGCGGGAGCCGGTCGGGCGGCGCGAGTAGGGGCGGGCGTCGGCTGAGCCTGAGCTGCGCCCGGAGCGGGCGCCGCGGTTGGTGTGGGGGTGGGCGCTGGACCCGGTGGGGCGCCGGCGATCGGGAGGTCGACGCGGCGCTCCATGGAGAACCCGCAGTTGGGACAGAAGTGGTCTTCGCCGCTGTGGATCGCGGCGCAACGGGGACAGGCTGTGATGCCGGCCTCGCGCAGGACGGTCACTGCCCGGCGCTCGCGCAGGGCAGTTTCCAGCGTGCGCAGCTCGGTGTCGATGTTGCTGATCGTGGAGAGCTTGGCGATCACCAGCGCGTCGTTGCGCTGGCCGAAGCGGTGCAGGTTGAAGACCAGCCCGCCGAGGTCGCGGTAGGCGAGCTCACGTGCCTTGCGCAGGAAGCGCGCGCGGCGGCGCACACGCCCGCGGTCTCCGAAGCCAGGTGGCGAGATCTGTACGCGCTCGGGGTCGGCCGCCGGGCTCTCATCCGGCATCTGGGGAGTGGCGGCCGCGGTAGGCGTGGCAAGTGGCTGATCCAAGACCGACTCATGCTATCCAGCCTGGTCGAGCGCCGCACGCCATGCGGCGGCGACGCGCGCGGCCATCGTCTGCGCGGAGAAGTGCGCGGCGCTCCTACGGCCATCCACACGTCGGTCGGGCTCGGTCAGGTGCGGCTCCAGGGTGACCCGCCAGCGCTCCACCGAGAACGGTGCGCAGAGCGTGCCCTCAATGTCGTGGAGGGCGTCGGGGTGGATGCCCACGGGGGTGGCGAGCACGGGTATGTCGCAGGCAAGTGCCTCGAGCACAGCCAAGCCAAAGCCCTCACGCTCGGATGGAACTACGACCGCGTTGGCGGCGTTGATCCACAAGGGAACCTTGGTGGGGTCGACGGCGCCCAGTGTGAGCAGCTCGACGTCGAGCGAGCGCGCGAGCGCGAACGCGCGGTCGTAGCGCTTCTCGGTGCGCGCGGGATCGGCGGAGAACAGCAGGTAGGCACGCGCGGGGTCGAGGCCCAGCTCGGCGCGCGCCTGCGCGCGGGGGAGTGGGCGGAAGCGCTCGAGGTCCACGCCGCATGGCAGCACCTGAGCTCGTGCTCGGGCTGCGCGGCCGGGCAGTTCCTGCGCCAGTGAGCTCGATACTGCGGCGAGCAGGTCGATCCGCCCTAGCACCGCGCCGGTCAGCATCCGCGTGCGGGGGTGAATCACATCGGTGCCGTGCACGGTCAGCGCGCGCACGCGGGCGGGGACCGTGAGTGCGGGCCAGGCGGTGAGGCCGAAGTGAGCGTGGACGACATCGAACGGCGCCCGGGAGGAACGGCCGGTCCACAGCGAGGGGCCGCCATAACGTCGGCGGAGCTCGAGGGCCGCATGTGCAAGCGCCCGGCCACCGGGCGGGAACTCATAGAGCTCGACATCCAACTCGTCCAGTTGGCGCAGCGCGGCGACCTGGTCGCGCACGAAGCGCCCGCGCTCGGGGTGGCCCGCGTCGGGGAGCATGTTGGATACCACCAGCGCCCGCAGCACCCGCTGACCGTAGCGCTCTGGAATGATGGCCTGCGTGGCGAGCGTCTCAGCAAGCGGATCCGATCCACGTGAGCGACCGATCGCCGTGTTCGACTCGGGCGTGGGGGGGCTGACCGTGCTGCACTCGCTGCTGGTGCAACTGCCCGAGGAGGACTATCTATATCTGGGCGACACCGCGCGGTTTCCCTACGGTGAACGCTCCCCCGGCGAAATCGAGCGCTTCGCGGCGGAGATCGCCGAGGAGCTGCTCGGGCGGCGGGCCAAGCTGCTGGTGGTGGCGTGTAACTCGATGACCGCGTCCGCCCTGCCAAGCCTGAGCCGCCGGATGATGCAGACGACTCTCGGCCTGGACGTACTGGGCGTGGTGCGTCCCGAGGCCCTTCAGGCGGTGGCCGCCACGCGCACCGGGCGAATCGGGTTGCTGGCCACGCCGACGACGGTAGCCAGCGGCGCATATGACAAGGCCGTCACGACCGTTGACCCTCACGTGACGCTTCACCCGGTGGCCTGCCCGGGTCTGGCGAAGATCATCCAGGATGGCGAGCAGTTTGACGAGCGGGCCGTGCGAATCGTAAGAGAGGCGTGCGCGCCGTTGCGTCAAGCCGACGTAGACACCGTGATCCTGGGGTGCACGCACTACCCGCTGATAGAGCCGATGCTGCAGCGGATGCTTGGCCCTTCGGTGCAGCTGATCAGCTCCGGGGCGGCGCTTGCGCGCCAGGTGGAGCACGCGCTGAGCACCCGAAGCCTTCGCAATCCACGCGCAGGGGAGGGCCAATATCGCTTTTTGTGCACCGGAGACACAGAGCTGTTTGGCGAACTGGGCACACGCTTTTTGCAGATGCCCCTGGGTCCAGTCGAGCACGTCGAGCTCGCGCCGGTCGAGGTGACGGCATGAGCGGTCCTGGGCGCAGCTATGGGCGCGGAGCGGGCGAACTTCGGCCGATCACAATCGAGCCGGGATTCATGCGCACCGCGACCGGCTCGGCGCTGATCTCGGCTGGCGAGACGCGTGTTATCTGCACGGCCTCCGCGCAGGAGAGCGTGCCGCGCTGGATGGTGGGCAAGGGCAAGGGCTGGTTGACCGCGGAGTACGGAATGCTGCCTGCGTCCACCGGCGATCGTAAGCAGCGCGACATCTCCAAGGGCCGTCTCGACGGCCGCTCGGTGGAGATCCAGCGCCTGATCGGACG
Source organism: Solirubrobacteraceae bacterium (assembly GCA_036744995.1). GTDB lineage: Bacteria > Actinomycetota > Thermoleophilia > Solirubrobacterales > Solirubrobacteraceae > Palsa-744. Next base: position 7,413 of record DAIOGX010000008.1, read on the forward strand.
CTCGCTGCGCGGCGTCATCGACCTCACGAAGCTGGGCGAACGCACGATCTATCTGGACTGCGACGTGCTGCAGGCTGACGGGGGCACGCGTTGTGCGTCGATCACGGGCGCCTACGTCGCGCTCGCCCTGGCCTGCACGCGCCTGCGGGCGGAGGAGAAGCTGGAGGCCTCTCCCCTGACAGGATCGGTGGCGGCCGTCTCCTGCGGGATGGTCGAGGGGGCCGCGTTGTTGGATCTCGACTACGCCGAGGACTCGACCGCCGAGGTCGATGCCAATGTCGTGATGACCGGCGGCGGCGGTCTGATCGAGGTGCAGGCCACCGCCGAGCGCACCCCGCTGTCGCGTGCGCACCTGGACGAGCTGCTGGCGCTCGCGGCTGCCGGGATCGAGCAGCTGCGCTCCGCACAGGAGCAGGCGATCGCTCCGTCTTGAGGCTCCTGCTAGCCACCCACAACGAGCACAAGCGGCGCGAGTTCGCGCGCCTGCTCGAGGGCCACGAGGTGGAGACGCTGGGAAACGACGTGGAGTTACCGCCGGAGACGGGAGAGACGTTTGCCGAGAACGCGCTCGGCAAGGCCCGGGCAGCCGCGACGGCGACGGGCGAGGTGAGCATCGCCGACGATTCGGGGATCGAGGCAGCGGCGCTGAACGGTGCGCCGGGAGTGCGCTCGGCGCGCTACGCGGGCGAGCACGCAAGCGACGAGGAGAATCTCGAGAAGCTCCTGCGCGAGGCGCCGGCGGGCAGTGCGCTCGAGTACATATGCGCGCTCGCGTATGTCGATCTGGCCAACGGTGTAGAGCGCATGTTTGAGGGTCGTTGCAAGGGCCACCTGGCGGCGAGGACCAGCGGAGCGGGAGGGTTCGGCTACGACCCGGCATTCTTGCCTGAGAATGGACGGATGGGGCTGACGATGGCTGAGCTGACGGATGAGCAGAAGGACGCGATCAGTCACCGCGGGCGAGCCACTCGAGCGTTGCTCGAGTGGCTCAAAACAGGTTGATCGCCGCCGAGATCGCGACCGCGAGGCCAAGGCCGGCGTAGCCGTTGTAACCGGCGAGCAGCAGCAGCAGGGCGGTGACCAGTGCAACGAGCACGGTCACGAACCAGGCGATGCGGGTAACAGACATCGCCCCCATTCTTGCCGATTACGCTCGCTCGGCTTCTTCTGGTCGTGGCCGCGGTCCTCAGTTGGGGTGGGCGACCCGTTGTCCCGGCACAGAGAACCGTCCCCGTTCGCTGTTAGCTTGCAAGCAACGGTCTCACGAACAAGGAGGACGAAGTGACGAAGTCCGAGCTGGTTGACCAGGTGGCGGATCGTGCCGATCTGACCAAGCAGGATGCCGCGCGGGCGGTGGACGCGGTGCTGACCACGGTGGAGGACGCGCTGCGGCGCGGCAGTGAGGTGACGGTGTCGGGGTTCGGCAAGTTCCACGTGAGCGAGCGCGGCGCGCGTCAGGGCGTAAACCCGCGCACGGGCGAGCGCATCCAGATCGCCGCCTCACGAGTGCCGAGATTCACGGCGGGCAGCGGGTTGAAGAGCGCGGTGAAGGGCCGCTGACACCGGCGCGTTCGTTCGGCGACACCCTGGTCGCGCGAGTGGCTGCGCGCGAGTCGCAGATCGTGCTCGGTCTCGACCCGGACCCCGGCATGCTGTGGCCGGCGACGGACGAGCCCGCACCGGGCATATCCGTTGAGGGCTCCCCTGCGGAGCGCGCCGCAAGCGCGGTGCTCACCCACTGCAAGGCGCTGATTGACGCGACAGCAGAGGCATGCGTCGCGGTCAAGCTCCAGCTCGCGTGTTTCGAGCGATTGGGGGCGCCGGGATGGAGGGCGCTTGAGGAAGTCGCCGCGCACGCAAGGGCGCGCGACTTGCTCGTTATCGCCGACGGCAAGCGCGGCGATATCGCGGTCAGCGCGACCGCCTACGCGCAGGCGCTGATGAGCGGTATCGAGACGCCGTTTGGGGCGGTGGCGGGGCTGAGCGCGGACCTGGTGACCGTCAACCCACTCATGGGTAAAGACGCGATCGAGCCGTTCGTGATGGCCGCGCGTGAGCACGGCGCGGGGGTACTGGTGCTCGTGCGCACCTCGAACCCCGGCGCGGCCGACGTCGAGGATCTACGGCTCGCGGACGGGAGAGCGGTGTGGGAGGGGGTGGCCGGGATCGTGGACGAGCTGGGCAAGCCTGGCGTTGGTGAGGCGGGCATCGGTGATGTGGGCGCGGTCGTGGGAGCCACCGAGCCGAAACATCTTGCTCGTGCGAGAGAGCTGATGCCAAACGCGACGCTCCTGCTCCCCGGCGTGGGCGCGCAGGGAGGCCGTGTGGAGGACCTCGCTCCCGCGTTCGCAGCGGGGCGCGCGGGCGGCCTTGTCACCGCGTCGCGCAGCATCGCAAACGCTCACCAAGCTACGGGCGGGGAGCCCGCAACCGCTGCACGTGCAGAGGCCGAGCGCCTGCGCGCCGTGACCTGGGAGCTTGGGTAGGTGACAAAGCCGGCGCGGGTGTGCGCTGTGCCGTCGTCGTTGTGTGCGTTAGCGGTCCCTTATGTCCGTTCCGCTAGCCTTGTGATGCGCATGACGGCACTGTCTGCTGTGCAACGCACTGGAAGGTGGGTACAGAGCCAGAGATGATCATCACGGTCACGCTCAACGCGGCGATCGACAAGTCGCTCTCGGTGCCGAACTTCCGGCTCGGGCGGCGCCATCGCACGGTCGAGCAGCGCACGATGGCCGGCGGCAAGGGCGTCAACATCGCGCGTACGCTGAAGGCGCTCGGCCAGCCAGTGATCGCGACCGGCTTCGCCGGCGGCGCCACTGGAACGCACATCGTCGAGCAGCTCACCGAGGAGTCGATCCTCAACGACTTCGTGCGCATCCGCGAGGAGTCGCGCACGAACACGTCGGTGCTAGACCCCACCGACGGGCAGCAAACCGAGATCAACGAACGCGGCCCCGCGGTGTCCGAGCACGAGGTCGAACTTTTCCGCGACAAGCTCCTCTACCTCGCGCGCGGCGCCGCGATCGTGGTGTTCGCCGGGTCGCTGCCGCGCGAGGTCGAGCCTGATATCTATGCATCGTTGATCCGCGAGCTGGGGCGAATGGAGGTCACGACCGTAATCGACACAGACGGCGAGCCGCTGCTCCAGGCCGTGCGCGCCGAGCCCGACGTGGTTTCCCCCAACGTGATCGAGGCCGAGGAGCTCGTGGGGCATGAGTTCTCGAGCGAGGAGGAGCGCTCGCTGGCTGTGCGCGAGATCGCCGCGCTCGGCCCGCGCGAGGCGATCATGACGCTCCCCGACGGCTGCTTCGCCCAGGTGCTCATCGACGGCCAGCCGCGTTTGAAGCGCGCGCGTATCGACCCGCGCGAGCCGATTGCCAAGCGTGGCTCCGGAGACGCATTCCTGGCTGGCTACGTGGCGGCGCGCTACGAAGGCCGCGCGCCCGACCAGTGCCTGCGCTTCGGCGTCGCCTGTGGCGCGGAGTCCACGGGTCGCCTCGGCGCCGGGCTGATCGACCACCGCGAGGCGCGGCGGCTGATGGGCGATGTCGAGCTGTCTGCGGTCGAGCTGCCCGCCGAGGTCGGCTGAGACGACCGTGGACACGGCGCGAGCTTTGTCCTACCGATCGGAGATCGACGGGATCTCCGATCGGCCAGCACGTGTGTAGCTACACACTTCGCTCTCTGCGTCCTGGGCGGGCGGGTCTCGATTCGTCCACGGCCGTCTCAGGAGCGCGTGGCGCTTCCGTGCGGCTTCTTAGCCCCCGGCGACGTCGCGGCGCAGAAACACCAGATAAGCGGCAAATAGCGCCGGGACCGCGTACAGCGCGCAGACCCATGCCGAGTGCCAGATCGGCGCCCAGTCGGTCGGAGTGCGCAGCAGGCCGTGCCAGTTAGCGAACTGCTGCGTCAGCAGATATGGCTGGATGCCTTCGAGTCCCGGGATCGCGGAGACGATGTAGAGCAAGATCACGAAACCCACCGCTCCCACGACCGACGCGGCGCTGTTGCGGGTCGCCGTCGAAAGCAGCACACCAAAGGCGACCACCGCGAGCAGCGGGATCAGGTAGAGCGCGTTCGACGCGAACACGAGCAGCAGTGCTTCGGACGCCGAGACTTTGGTCCCCGAAAGCGTGGTCACCGGATGGAATCCCCATGACGCCACTCCGCCCACCGTCGCCACGGCAGCCGACACGTAAACCGCGAGCCCCGCGTAGAGCATCGCCGCGAGCGCCTTCGCGGCGAACACTTGCCCACGGTCGACCGAACGCGTGAGGATCGTCTTCAGCGTGCCGTTGCCGTCCTCGGCTGCGACGATGTCCCCTGCGACGAGCGAGGCGATCAGGGGCAGCATGAAGGCCGACAGGAACTCCAGCGTCAGGACCGGGGTTGCCAGCCCCGACGCGGTGATCTGGCCGGAGAAGATCGAGAGGTTGCCGCCGTGATCGTGCTGCTGGTGCAGGTTCTCGAACACCACAAAAATCAGCGGGAAGAGCGCCGCCAACCCCAGCCCGAGATACGTGCGCTTCTGTGAGACCAGCTTGCGCAGCTCCCAGCGCAGTACCGTCGGGACCCGCGGGCGCCGCACCCCGCCTATCTGCGCTCCCGCCGGGGGCGCCGCCGATGCGCCTACCGCGCTCATTGCTCCGGTGATGGCATATCGGCTCCTTGGCCCGCTGTCGCCAGCGTGCCATCGCCGCCCTGCGCCACCTGCCGCGGGATCGCGCCAGGCAATCCATTCAAATCCCCCAAAACCGTTCCTCGATCGCCCTCCGTCAGGCGGAAGAAGAGGTCCTCGAGCGTCGCCAGTTCTGGGGTCAGCGCCAGGATCGCAATGCCTTCGGCCCCAAGCGCCAATGAGAGCGCCCCCACGTTGGACTCCTGTGCCTGGAAGTTCAGGCCGTGCTCGCCGGCGCTCGCGTGCTCCACGCCGGGTGCCGTCGCAGCGATCTTCAGAGCCCGCGCGTCATCGCTCGTGCGCATCCGATAACCCGCCCCGCCCTGGCGGCGCAAGTCCGCAAGCGCGCCCTCGTAGACCACCTGACCGGAGTCCACGATCGCCACCCGGTCGCACAGTTCCTGCACCTCCGGGAGCTGGTGGCTCGAGAGCAGGACCGTGATCCCATCGTCGGCGAGACGGCGGATCAGGGTGCGCATGTCGCGCATTCCCGCCGGATCGAGTCCGGTGGCGGGCTCGTCGAGGATCAACAGGCGCGGGCGGCGCAGCAGCGCCGCGGCGATGCCCAGGCGCTGGCGCATGCCGTGCGAATAGCCGCCCACGCGGTGCTTGCCGCGCGGCGCCAGCTCGACCACGTCCAGCACCTCCTCGATGCGCTCTCGCGCGTCGCCGCCGTCGAGCGCGGCCAGCAGTTCTAGGTTCTTGCGCCCAGACAGATACGGGTAGAAACGCGGCGCCTCGACGAACCCCGCCACGCCCTCCAGGGCGCGGGCGCCCTCGCGCAGCGGGTCGCGTCCGAACAGCTCCACTTTGCCCTCGCTCGGCATGATCAGCCCGAGGCACATCCGCAGCGTCGTCGTCTTGCCGGCGCCGTTCGGACCCAAGAACCCATACACGTCGCCGGAGCGCACGTTCAGGTCGATGTGGTCGACCGCCAGAACCTCCTTGTAGCGCTTGACGAGTCCCCTGGCGCGAACCGGAGCCGCCTCGTCGGGCATTCGCTACAGGCCCTTGGCGACCGCTTCGACCGCGCTGGGGGGGACAGCGCCGCCGACCAGGTAGCGCACGCCGGAGCGCTCGAACGTGAGCAGGGTGCCCAGCTCTGTGGTCAGCTCGGTGGCGGTCGTTCCGTTGATCTTGACCTGCGGCAGGCCTTCGGGCAGCGTCGATGAGGTTGAGGCGCCCAGTTTGGTCTTGCTTTCGAGCACGCCGATCGTCGACAGCCCGTGGCCCTGACTGGTCACCTTCGGGTGTTCGCCGCCCTGGGTGGAGTCACCGGGCTTGGCGCCGTCCTTTTCAGGCAGGACGACTTCTTCGACCTTGGTGTTTGCTGGAGGCGTGAATTCGAACACCGAGGATTCGACCGGGCCGTATGAGATCGAGGTGGCCGCCAGTTCGATCACCGGTGCGGAGCTCTCCGTTGAATAGATCGCCGCGCGCAGCGGCACGCCGTGGACGGCGTCGAAGGAGAGCTCGGCGCCACCGAGCAAGCTGCCGCTTTCCTTGGGGGTGACGCGCACCGTGTAAGCGGCCTGACCGGCGATGTCGGTGGGCGTCGCGCCGGACAAGTTTGCGTGCTTGCTGAGGTGCGAGATCGCTTCTTCGATCTTCGCGACGGTCGGGGCTTCGTGGTGTGCACCCGAGTCCGGCACCGCGCTCTGCTCCGTGCCGCCTTCGTGGGCGGAGGGCGTGTAGCGGTAGAGCGTGTTCGAGGAGGGGTCGTACATCTGCACGGTGTGACCGTCGTAGTAGATCTCGGTGTCGCCCTTTTCGGACTGCAGCTCCAGGCGCACGTGGCGTTCCTTTGAGATCCACAGCCGCCCGGAGGCGCCGGAGATCAGCGGACTGGACGTGAGCTGACTGGCTTCGCCGCCGCCGCTCGCGAGGTTGGCGCCTTCGAGCAGGTGGTTGGTCAGCTGGATCTGAGCGCTGACGCCTTCGATTGGCTGCCCGTGTGCCTCTGCGAGGGCGTCGTGGACCGCGTCGGCGAGCGGCTTGGGGGGCGGCGTCGGGCCGCTGACCAGCGCGAACGCGAGAGCGGTGAGCGAGCTGCCGAGGACGACCACCAGCCCACATAGGAGCAGCAGGCGCGACAGGGGAAGTCTGCGAAGGAGGTAGCTCATACGAACTCCTATCCAAGGGTAGCGCTGTAGCTTGCGCCAACCTAAAGGTGAGAGCGCTCTCATCGTTGCTGGCCGCTACGGCGCACCGACCGCAGCCGGCGGCCTCGGTCGGCCGTGCGGAGGCGATAAGACGGCATCCTGCCTGAGAGCCGAGCCGGCCTCCACTTCACAACGGCGACGCGAGGTCGTCGTTTCGATACGCGGGACTGGATGTCCCGCGTAGGTGGACTTTTTGTGGACCGTTCCAGCCGCCACGGCAGTCACCATCGCCAGCCGTCCGGGCCGTCCTGTTGTATCTTCCCGCCCTCATGGTCATCGTCTTCATTCTCTTCTGGGTCCTGCTCGGCCTTGGCGTGTTCTTCGTCGCTATGCGCGGCGGACCGCGCGGTGCGCGCGAGTCGCTGCACACCGATTCGAAGATCGGCCAGCGCACGGTCACGCTGGGGATCGTCGTGCTGTTCGCATTCGGTCTGATCGTGCCCGCGCTCGTGCTGGCGTTCAACGGTGAGCACAAGGCAAGCGTCGCGGTCGGCGGCCTGCATCTGAACGGCGAAGAGCAGAAGGGCCGCGAACTGTTCGCGCGCTCCTGCACGGTTTGCCACACGCTCGCCGCGGTCAAGTCGGTCGGGCGCATCGGCCCGAACCTCGACGTGCGCGTCGGCGAAGACATCGGGGGTACGACCGCCGCCGAACACAAGGCGAAAGGTGAGGCGCTCGTGCTGAACGCGATCGCCGAAGGTCGCGCCCGTGGGTTGGGACAGATGCCGGCGCTGCTCTACCAGGGCAAGGAAGCGCAAGATGTTGCGGCGTTCGTGGCGGCCGTGGCGGGGCACTGACTGAGGCGGCCGATGGCCGGCGCGGATGCTGCGTCCTCGGTCGCTCGCGTGACCGATCGTCCGGGATCGGCCAGCACGCCACGCTCTCTGCGTCCTTGCCCCGCTTGACCCTCGACCGCCTCAGTGCGCACCTATCGACGGTTTAGCCAACCGTCGATACCGGGGCGACAGACCATCGTCTAAGGTCCGCCGAGATGGGCGAGCAACCGCAGACCTCCGAGCAGCCGCTGACCGCCGAGGACGTCAAGGCGCTCGTGGCCGAGCGGGACATTCGCTTCATTCGCTTCTGGTTCACCGACGTGCTCGGACAGCTGAAGTCGTTCTCGATCAACGTCGCCGAGCTCGACGACGCGTTCGAGGCAGGCATGGGCTTCGACGGGTCATCGATCACCGGGTTCAACGCGATCGAGGAGTCCGACATGATCGCGCTGCCCGATCCGAGCACGTTCGCCGTGCTGCCGTGGCGCCCGGAGGAGCAGGGGGTGGGGAGGATGTTCTGCGACGTCATCACCCCAGAGCGCACGCCGTACGAGGGCGACCCGCGCCACGTGCTGCGCCGAGCGCTGGAAAGGGCGCACGGGATGGGCTTCGACACGTTCAACGTGGGGCCTGAGCTCGAGTACTTCCTGTTTCGCGACAGCAAGTCCACCGAGGTGCTCGACGAGGGCGGCTACTTCGACCTGACGACACTCGACGCGGGCTCGGACGTGCGCCGCGAGACCGTGATCGCGTTGGAGCAGCTCGGGATCCACGTCGAGTACACCCACCATGAGGTCGGGCCAAGCCAGCACGAGATCGACATGCGCTATGCGGACGCACTGAAGATGGCCGATGACTGCATGACCTATCGGATCACGGTCAAGGAGTACGCGATGAAGTACGGCTGGCACGCCACCTTCATGCCCAAGCCGCTGTTTGGCGAGAACGGCTCGGGGATGCATACGCATCAGTCGCTGTTCAGCAATGGCAAGAATGCGTTCTACGACCCCGACGATCAGTATTTCCTGTCAGACGTCGGCAAGGCGTTCATAGCGGGCCAGCTCAAGCACGCGCGGGAGATCTGCTCGATCTTCGCGCAGTGGGTGAACTCCTACAAGCGCCTCGTGCCGGGTTTCGAGGCGCCGGTGTACGTCGCGTGGTCGCGCCGCAACCGCTCGGCGCTGGTGCGCGTGCCGCTGTACCACCCGGGCACCGAGCGCGCGACGCGCATGGAGCTGCGCTGTCCGGATCCGGCGTGTAACCCCTACCTGACATTTGCGGTGCTTCTGCAGGCAGGGCTCGAGGGGATCGAAAAGGGCTACGAGCTTCCCGAGCCAATGGAGAAGAACCTCTATCACCTCTCCGCCGAGGAGCGCCGGCGCCTGGGTGTCGAGCAGCTGCCGGAGAGCCTCGGAGAGGCGATCGAGCTCACCGCACAGTCCGAGCTCGTACTGCGGACGCTCGGCGAGCACATGTTCAACCGCTATGTCGAGATCAAGCGCCAGGAGTGGGACGACTACAGGGTGCAGGTCAGCCAGTGGGAGCTGGATCGCTACTTGTCTATCTTGTAGGCACCGGGCAGGCGATCGGACGCATTGGGGAAAGACGCCAGTGCATCGCCTGCAAGAGGTGCCCAAACGACGTTGGGTGGCGAGGGGCGATGTCGCGCAGCAGCGCGAGCACCGAAATGGCGTGGCGCTCATAGGTGGCCTTGCCCGTCAGCTCTGAGAGGCGCAACAGGCCGAGCGTGGCGCTGGAGCCGCCAGCGGGGATTGGTGTGTCCTCCAGGTCCTTGCGCCGTGCGATCAGCGCTTCGCCGTCGGACGCGGTCGAGAAGAAGCCGCCGTTGACCGGGTCTGAAAAGCGGGCAATCAGCGTGTCCGCGAGTGCAGTGGCCTCTTCGAGCCAGCGCGCCTCGCAATTCGCTTCGAACAGCGCGATCAGCGCCTCCAGCAGGAAGGCGTGGTCCTCGAGGTAAGCGTCGATCTCACCCCGCTGGGATCCGTTGCCACCGTAGGTGCGCAGCAGCCGTCCCTGCTCGTCGCGCAGATCGCGCAGGACGAACTCGGCGCACTCACTCGCCGCGTCGAGGTACCGGTGCTCCGCTAACACCGCTCCGGCGTCCGCCAGGGCCGCGATCATCAGCGCGTTCCAGCTTGTCAGCCGCTTGTCGTCCAGCCCGGGGCGCACGCGGCGTTCGCGTGTCTCCAGCAGGCACATACGAATCCGCTCGCGTGTGATCTCATCAGGACGGAGGCCGCGATCCTCGAGCACATTCAGCCCTGATGAAGTCCCGCCCACCCGGTGAGGATCGACGAAGTTCCCCTCCTCGGTGGCCCCGAACCAGGCGATCGCCGCGTCTGCGTCCGCGCCGAGAACCTCTCTCAGCTCGGCTACTGTCCACACGTAGAACTGCCCCTCCACTCCCTCTGAATCAGCGTCCAACGCGGAGTAGAAGCCACCCTCCCGACCACGCATCTCGCGCAGGGCCCAGTCGAGCGTGTCGCGACAGACCGCCTCCAGGTGAGCGTCTCCACTCAACTGGAAGCCATGTAGATACGCGCGCGCGAGCAGCGCGTTGTCGTAGAGCATCTTCTCGAAATGCGGGACCGTCCAGGTTGCGTCGACGCTGTAGCGCGCGAATCCTCCACCGATCTGATCATGGATCCCTCCGCTTGCCATCGCGCGCAGGGTGTCGAGCGCCATCGTGTGCTCTCCGCGGAGCAGTAGGAGCTCGATGACCGACGCCTGCGGGAACTTTGGTGCCCGGCCGAAGCCGCCGTCACGCGCGTCGAACGACTCCTTCAGCCTCATGACCACGGCGTCGAGGATGCCCTGGTCGATCGGCTGGGCGGAGGGTGTCAGCAGCGCTCCCCCGGACAGCCGCTCGCGCAGGTCCTCTCCTCCTGCGCGGATCTCCTCGCGGCGCTCGTCCCATGCCTCGGCGATCGCGTGCAGCACCTGCGTCCATGCCGGCATGCCCGGACGGGGGTCGGGCGGGAAGTAGGTGCCGCCGTAGAACGGCAGCTGCTCGGGTGTGAGGAACACGTTCAGCGGCCAGCCTCCGTGGCCGGTCATGGCCTGGACGGCCTCCATGTAGATGGCGTCGACGTCGGGGCGCTCCTCGCGGTCGACCTTCACGCAGACGAAGCTCTCGTTCATCAGCTCGGCTGTGCGCGGGTCCTCAAACGACTCCCGCTCCATTACGTGACACCAGTGGCAGGAGGAGTAACCGATCGATACCAGCAGCGGCCGGTCCTCCTCGCGGGCACGCGCCAGTGCCTCGGGACCCCACGGCAGCCAGTCGACGGGGTTGTTCGCGTGCTGGCGCAGGTATGGCGAGGTCGTCTGCGCTAATGCGTTGGGCACCCGCTCAGCGTAGCCGGGCAGTCTGGTCTTCAATCAGTCCCGGCAGCGGGAACGCGACCTTGCCTATGGGCCATTCTGCCGCACCCGCGCCGTCGACCGCGCGCGAAAGCTTGACTTTGGCGAGGTCAACGTCGAAGCGCTTCCCGCCCAGAGTGCCAGTCACCTGCTCGCCAGAGCCGATCCTGACCGTGCCCTCGGAGGCGGCTGCGCCCGATATCCGCACGGTCGTCGTCTCGAGCTGACCGTTCTTCACCGGGAACGTCCCGCTGAGCTGGACGCCCGTCACGTATGAGAAGTCCTTCAAGACCACCGCGGAGGACGCGAGCTTGGCATAGCCGCCGCGCAGGCCGCCGAAGCTCGACCCGCTGGGTAGTTCCTGGTTGGCCTGGAGAGTCGCGCCGATTACCTGGCGGTTGAGGTCGAGGATCGTGTCGAGCACCGCGGTGAGCGTGTGCCCGGGCCTGCCCGCCAGGCCCGGGGGCGAATGCACATAGGCGAGCCTCGTCGGGGTGAGCGGCGTGGGGGCGAACATGTCAGCGCTCGGCGCGCAGGGCTGCACAGCCGTGCCGGCGAAGAACGTCGCCACGGCCTCCTCAGCGCAGCCGCTGAAGTCGGCGCCGAGGACCGAGTGTCCTGTGAACGGGACCACCTCCAGCTGTGCGTCGGGAATCAGCGCCGCGACCTTGCGCGCGTTCGATGTCGGCGTCCTCAGGTCCTGGGCGCCGGAGAGGATCAGGGTCGGCACGTCCGGCAGCGCACTCGGCGCGGGGGGTCTGGGCGATGCGTCTGGCCACCCGGCACAGACGGAGAGGAGGCCGTTGTTCACTGCGGTGGACGCGTCGAACGGGAAGAAGTCGGTGCTTGGGAGGGTATGCAGGGAGTAAAGCGCTTCCGCGAGCTTGCTCGATGGCGTGCTCGTCCGCTGCCACGGAAACGGCTCCTCCTCACAGCTGGTCGCCAGGAATACTGCTTCGTCTACCCCCTCGGCGTTTTCGCCCGTGTGGCCGTTCGGCACGTTCGGGATCAGCCCCTCTGAGAGCAGATGCAGGCGCAACAGCGGATCGGGGTCGTTGTGCAGGGCCGAGCGCACAGCCGCGGGCAGCAGCGCGCGCAGAGCGGGGTTCAGGTCGCCGGCCTCCAGGATGCCCAGCAGGTCCGTCTCGTCCAACGTGGCGGCGTGGCGGTGGCCTGACCCGTCGTAGACAGAGCCGCTCAAAGCATGTTTGCGCAGCCGTACGATTAGGTTCGCAAGGTCCGCGACCGGGTTGGACGTGATCCCCGCGCACGCGCGGTTCGCGCAGAGCTCGCCCAGCATCGGCGCGATCGCCTGGAAGGTGGGGACCGCAAAGGGTTCCGGTCCGTCGGTGGGCACGACCGAGTCGAGCACGAGCGCTTCCACGTTTTGCGGATAGCGTTCGGCATACTCCAGCGCGACCTTCGAGCCGTATGAGGTGCCGTACAGGACGAGCTTTTCGTAGCCGGCCGCCTGGCGAATCGCCTCGATGTCCGCTGCCGATTCCTGGGTGGTGAACCCCCCGCGCGCGGGGCCGATCTGCAGGGCACACCGTTCGGTCAGCTGTTCCACCGGGCCCGCGCTGAAGCTTTCCAAAGCGGGGCAGCTCAGCGGGTCCGAAGCGCCGGTGCCGCGCTGGTCGAAGACCAGCAGGTCGCGCGCGCCGAGCGCCGGCGCGATCGCCTTGGCCATGAATTCACCGAGCCCGAGCGCCGCCTGGCCCGGGCCGCCCGCCAGTCCTACCACGGCATCCTTGCTCGGGCTGAAACCCGCCAACTTGCGCTCGACGCTCAACGAGATCGTGCCGGGCACCCCACCCGAGCGGTCGAGCGGGACGGGTACGGTCGCGCAAGAGAAGCCAGCCGGAGCATTGCTCGCGCAAGGGGCCGAGCTAAGGCTGGGGGAGCCGGCCGAGGAGGCCGGCCAGCTGATGAGCGTCAGCGCCGGCAGCAGAGCCACTAGGACCGAAGTGGAGGCGCGCCTGCGCATCGGCATCGACAATAGCGCCAGTCGCCGCGAGATTCGCCGCATGGGGATTGGGGCGCAGGCCCACGTGCCTGCCTTCAAGCGTTCCCACCAGCGTCTTATGGGGTCCCAGCCGCAGCGTGCCGTGCGCGGCCGCCGTGCCGCCAACCCTTAGCTCGACCTGTTCCTGGGTGATCTCTCCGGAGACGGTAACTCCCGGCACGTAGGAGTAGCCGTGCAGGACGAGTCTGCCCGCGGCCAACCCCGCCCAGCCCGTGCGCAGTCCCCCGATGTCCAGCGACGGCAGGGCGGCTTCTTGGTCCGCTCTCAGCGCCAGCTGGCGCTCGAAGTCCGCCAGCGTGAGCGCGACCGCCTCGAGCGTGCGTCCGGGCTTCCCGCGATTGCCCCGCGCCGGCGCCACGTTCGCCAGACGCTCCGGCGGGAGCAGCGTGGGGCGCTCCAGGGGTGTCGGTGGCAAGGCCGCGCAGGGCTTGATTGGCTTGTTGGCGAATAGCGCCTGGAGGGCGTCGTGCGAGCAGCTGGTTGGGTCGTCGCCGAGCACGGAGTGCCCGACGTTGGGCACCACCAGCAGGTGAGACCCAGGGATCTGCGCCGCGACTTCGCGCGCGTTCGCCGTCGGGGTGCGCAGGTCGTCGGCACCGCTCAGGATCAGCGTCGGCACGCTGGGAAAGGGCGCGTCTTGCGGCGTCGGCGCGGGCGTCGTGAACGGCCAGAACGCGCATGCCGGCATGTCGCTTGAGTTCAGCACGTCGGCTAGGGCGAATGGAGCGATTGCGCTCGCCGCGAGCGTGTGGATCTGGACCTTCGCTTCAGCCAGGCGCCGGCTCGGGTCGGCGGTGCGGTTCCACGGAAACTCCTCCTCTTCACAGCTCGTCGCGTAATACAACGGCGTGTCGAAGCTCTCGCTCGGGCTACCCGCTTCGCTCGCTTCGCCCTGTTCGGCCCGCACGAGCAGCCGCGCGAGCGCGGCCGTGTCTCCATCCGCGGCTGCGCGGATCGCCGCCGGGAATTCGGAGCGCAGCGTCGGTTCCAGGTCGCCCGCGAGGAGGATCCCGATCAGATCCTCTGAAGAGATCGCGATCTTGTGGGCCTGACCGCGGCCGTCGATCCAACGTCCACGCAGCTCCCCCTGATGACTCATCCGCGCTACTACCTTGGCCAGATCGGCTGTGGGGTTCTGGGTGATATGGGCGCAGGCGCGCGCGGCGCAGAGCTGGCGCAGGATGCGAGGGATCGCCGCGAACGTTGAACGGTTGAGCGGATCGGGTCCGTTCGGTGGCACAACCGAGTCGAGCACCAGCGCTTCGACGTGGCTCGGGTAGGTCTGCGCGTACTCCTCGGCCACCTTCGTGCCGTATGAGGTGCCGTACAGGACGAGCTTTTCATATCCGCCCGCCTGCCTGATCGCCTCGATATCGGCGACTGTGTCGGCCGTCGTGTAATCGCTGCGTGTCGGCCCGAGCTGGGCGGCGCATTCAGCGATTGCCCGGCCCGGAGGGCCTGAACCGAAGGGCTGTTCGAAGCGGTGGCAGGACAGCGGGTGCGAGAAGCCGATGCCGCGTTGATCGAACACGATCAGATCGCGCGTGTCCGCGATCGGGCCGAGCACCCGGGCGAACTGTTCGGCGAACGGGAGTGCGGCTTGGCCAGGCCCGCCCGCGAGCGCGATGACAGCGCTGCGCGCTTCCCCGACGGGCGCGCGATGACGGCGGATCGCGAGCGTGATCGTTCCGGGTGTCGCCTCGCCCGGGTCAAGTGGGACAGTCAGGTGGCCGCAGGCGAAGTCGTTGCTGTTGCCGCATGGCGCCCACGCGATCTGGGCCTGGGCTTGTGCGGCCGATGCCGCCGCGCACATGCATACCGCCGACAGGACAGCGACGATCCTCGCGAGTTGCATTTTTCGGAATCTATCTGCTGAGGTTCAACGGGCGCCCCACAACTGCTCCCACACGTTAGTCTCGCGTCACCAATGGCCTCCTCTCGTGAGATCGTGCAGGCACCCGGCGCTCCCGCCGCGATCGGTCCATACAGCCACGCCGTCCGTGCAGGCGAGCTCCTGTTCTGCTCGGGTCAGATCCCGCTCGATCAGAGCACCGGTGAGCTGGTGGGGGCGACGCCCGCCGCGCAGGCGCGGCGCTGCCTGGAGAACCTGAGCGCCGTCTGCGACGCGGCCGGGACCGCGTTGCAGCGCGCGCTGCGTCTGACTATCTACATGACCGATCTGGCGGCGTTCGCCGAGGTCAACGAGGTCTATGGCGGCTTCTTCGACGACGAGCCCCCCGCGCGAGTGACCGTCGGCGTCGTCCAGCTGCCGAAGGACGCTCAGGTGGAGATCGACGCGGTAGTGGCGCTGTAGTCGTCGTCTTTATCCAGCTCCGCGCCCTGCAGTGCGCGGGTCAAGAGCTGCCACAGAATCGCGCGTTCCTCGGGGTCGAGCGTCCGCAGAACGTCGTCCTCGATCGTTTCCTGCGCTTGCTCTGCGTCTACCAGAGCGCCGCGGCCATCCTCGGTGAGCTCGACCAGGTGCCGTCGGCGATCGCCGGGGTCGCGGCGGCGTGTGACATACCCCAAATCCTCGAGCTCATTGAGCAGCAGCACGACGTTGTTGGCGTCCATGCAGAATGCGTCAGCGAGCTCCTGCTGAGGGCACGCGTCGTGATCGCGCACATAGCTCAGCGCGACGAGATAGCGCAGCTGCATTCCCAGCAAATCGTCGCTGCTGCGGCGGTAGACCTGCTTGGCCAATCGCGTCAACAGCACCATAGAGCCCGGAGCACATGCCCTCTGCTCACCCATATCACCAGATTTATACACCACTATGCATCAGCCGTCACTTTACCATCGATTGTAACTTTCCTGTAGATCATCCTTGCAGTAAGGATGATCCATGCTACGGTGTTCCCTTCGCTTACCTGGAAGGAGCACCATGAGTACCGAAGACACCATCCGCAGACCAGAACTCGATGGCCACGACACGCTCGACGAGGCCGCACGCAAGCGCGAGCGCCGGCGCTGGATAGCGCTCGCCGTGCTCTGCCTCGGCCAGCTGATGATGGTTCTGGATGCGACGATCGTCAACGTCGCCCTGCCATCGATCCAGCACGACCTGCACTTCACGCAGGCAAACCTCACGTGGGTGATAGACGGCTACCTGATCACGTTCGGCGGCTTCCTCCTGCTGGCTGGCAGATTCGGCGACCTGGTGGGCCGCAAGAAGGTCTTCCTCAGTGGACTCGTCCTGTTCGTGGCAGCTTCGATGGTGTGCGGGCTGGCGGACAGTCAGGCGATGCTGATCGGCGCTCGCCTGATCCAGGGGATCGGCGGCGCGGTTGCCTCGAGTGTGATCCTGGCGATCATCGTCACCGAGTTCCCGAAGAAGGCCGAGCAGGCCAAGGCGATGGGTATGTACGCGTTCGTCTCAGCCGGCGGCGGCTCCATCGGCCTGCTCGCCGGCGGGGCGCTGACGCAGTCGCTGAACTGGCACTGGATCTTTTTCGTCAACGTGCCGATCGGCGCCGTCGCCCTGCTGCTCGGCTCGGCCCTGATCGAGGAGAACGAGGGCATCGGCCTCAAGGGCGGCGTGGACGTCCTCGGGTCGGCCCTGATCACACTGGCGACGATGTTCGGCGCGTTCGCGATCGTCAAGTCAAGCGAATATGGTCTCTTCTCGGCGCGCACGCTGGGCGTCGGCGCCGTCGCCCTGGCTCTGCTCGGCGCGTTCCTCTCCTTGGAGGCGCGCCTGGCCAACCCGATCATGCCGCTGCGCATCCTGCGACTGCGCATGCTGATGGGCTCGAGCCTCGTCCGCGGCCTGCTCGTCACGGGCATGTTCTCCGCGTTCTTCCTCGGCGCGCTCTACCTGGAGCGGGTGCTCGGCTACGACGCCATCGACACCGGTCTCGCGTTCATGCCATTGACTATCGCCATCGCGACTATGTCGATGGGTGTATCGGCGCGGCTGGTGGAGCGCTTCGGTGCGGTGCAAACGCTCGCGGCCGGACTGCTCGGGATCGTCGCCGGCCTCTCGCTGCTTGCCGTGCAGGGCGTTCATGCCAGCTACTTCCCCGGTCTGTTCTTCGCCTTCCTGGCGCTCGGGTTGGGCGCGGGCGCATCGTTCCTGCCGCTGTTGACGATGGGGATGGCCGATGCGCCCGCCCAGGACGCGGGCCTCGCGTCGGGGATCATCAATGTCTCGGTCCAGCTATTCGGCGCGATCGGCCTTGCCACGCTCGGCACGATTGCCACCGATCACACTAAAGCGTTGAGCGCCAGCGGGCACGCGCTCGCCAGTGCCCTGACCGGCGGATACCACCTCGCCTACATCGTGGCGGCGGTCTTCGTAGCGGTCGGCATCGTTGCGGCCTTCCTCGTCCTGCGTCCGCCGGCGGGGACGGTGGCGCAGATGACCGAGGAAGCAGAGCACGAGCACGAGCTCGCGAGTGCCACACCGGAGCTCGTGCCGGCCTGACCGTCCGCGCTGCCGGCCGGACCGGGCTGCGCTACGCCTCCCCGCGTAGCGCGGCCCGCCTGACCTTCCCGCTCGCGGTCTTCGGCAGCTCCGGCGCGAAGTCGACGATCCGGGGGTACTTGTAGGGCGCGGTTTCGCGCTTGACGTGCTCCTGCAGCTCCCTGGCCAGCACGGGGGAGGGGGTGTGACCGTCGCACAGCACGACGACCGCGCGCACGACCGCGCCCCGCTCGGCATCGGGCGCTGACACGGCGGCGGCCTCGGCCACGGCGTGGTGGGCGACGAGCGCGGACTCGACCTCGAACGGCCCGATCCGGTAGCCCGCCGAGACGATCACGTCGTCGGAGCGGCCCTCGAACCAGAGGTATCCCTCGCCGTCTTCGCTTACGCGGTCGCCTGTCTGCCACAGGTGGGAGGGATCGGATCGGCGGTCCTGCGCATGCCACGTACCGTCCTCGCGACATTCGACGCCCTCACCCAGATAACCGAGGAAGAACGTCGGCACACTCGCCGGGTCGGCGACCAGCTCGCCGTCCTGAACGGTTAGCTGCACTCCCGGCAGTGCCTTGCCCATCGAGCCCGGCCGTGCGGCCTCGCCCAACGGCATCCCCGTCAGCTGGCCGGTCTCCGTCTGGCCGTAGCCGTCGCGGATCTCGAGGCCCGTGACCTCGTGCCACGCCCGCAGCACCTCCGGATTGAGCGCCTCGCCCGCGGCGACCATCCCGCGCAGGTCCGGCAGCGCTCGCAGCGTCGCGCGCGCGGCGATCACGCGGTACTCGGTCGGCGCCATGCAAAGCACGTTCACGCGCTCCCGCGCCAGCAGCTCCAAACGCTCGGCCGGGTCAAAGCGCGCGTCGTGCAAGAGCGCACTGGCCCCCGAGAGCCACGGCGCGATGAACACGTTGCGCGCGCTCTTGCTCCAGCCGCTCGAGGCGGTACACCAAACCAGCTCGCCTTTGCGCGCGCCCAGCCAATGCTCTGCCTGCAACCGCTGGCCTGACAGGTAGCGCTGGCCATGTACCACCGCCTTCGGCTCTCCCGCGGTGCCGCTTGTGAACGTGATCAGGCACGGATCGTCGTCCGCCAGCTCGACCGGGGGCGCGGGCTCGGAGGCGAATAGCGACTCGTCGGGGACGAGCACGACCTCGCACTCCGGTCCGGCCGCCTCCAGCTCAGCTTGGTTGCGCTCGTCCGCCACGATCAGCGATGGATGGGCCACGTCGAGGCGCAGCCGCAGATCCTTTGCCCTGAGCTGCTCGGTGCACGGCAGCACCACTGCGCCGATACGAAAGCACGCACACATCGTCAACACCCACTCGGGCCGGTTACCGATCAGCGTCATGACCACATCGCCCTCGCGCACACCAAACCGAGCGAGAGTGCCCGCCAATCGTGCGCTGCGGTCGCTCACCTCGCCGAAGGTCCATGTTCGCCGGTCGCCATCGCGGGCGAGCTCGACCAGCGCGAGCTCGCCTGCCGGTAGCCTCTCCACCACATCACGGACGAAGTTCACCGCCCGCAGTCTGCCAGGCTCCGCGCGGGGGTATCCTCAGATGCATTGGGCGCAACGCCGCTCACAGACACCAATCCCCGACCTCGGAGCGTTGCTGAAAATGGCTGTAGCCGCCCCCTCATCATCGGACATGAGCGACGAGCAGAAGGCGATCACTGAGATGGTGCGCCAGTTCGCCGACGAGCAGATCCTGCCCAACGCCGAGCACTACGATCACGAGGACCTCTTTCCCGAGCCGATCGTCGAGCACATGAAGGAGCTCGGGCTGTTCGGCGTGACGATCCCCGAAGAGTACGGCGGTATGGGGCTCGACCTGACGACCTACGCGATGATCGTCGAGGAGCTGTCGCGTGGCTGGATCTCGATCTCTGGTGTGATCAACACTCACTTCATCGGCTCCTATCTGCTGATGAAGTTCGGCTCAGAGGAGCAGAAGCAGAAGTACCTGCCGCGCATGGCCACCGGGGAGATCCGCGCCGCGTTCTCGCTGTCCGAGCCCGAGCTCGGCTCCGACGTGCAGGCGATCAAAACGCAGGCCAAGAAGCAGGACGACGGCTCCTGGGAGATCAACGGTCAGAAGATGTGGGTCACCAACGGCCTGCGCTCGGATCTCGTGTTCGTGCTCGTCAAGACGGACCCGAACGTCGAGAAGGCCTACCAGGGCATGACCTGCTTCATCGCCGAGAAGGAAGGCGGCGTCAGCGAGAACAGCGGCGCCTACGCCGGCGTCACGGTCCCGCCGCAGCTGCGCAAGATGGGCTACAAGGGCGTCGAGTCGACCGAGCTGGTCTTCGACGGCTACCGCTGTCCGGCCGAGAACGTGCTGGGCGGTGAGCGGGAGGGCCTCAACAAGGGCTTCGTGCAGATGATGGACGCGCTCGAGGTGGGTCGCGTCAACGTCGCCGCTCGCGGCGTAGGTATCGCGCAGCGGGCGCTCGAGCTGGCGCTGCGCTACTCGCAAGAGCGCAAGACCTTCGGCAAGCCGATCGCAGAGCACCAGGCGATCCAGTTCAAGCTCGCCGACATGGGCACCCAGGTCGAGGCCGCGCGCCTGTTGACGCTGCGGGCTGCCCGCCTGAAGGACGCCGGGGAGCGCTCGGACCTGGAGGCGGGCATGGCCAAGCTGTTCGCCTCGGAGGCGGGCCGCTTCTGCGTGGAGGAGTCCTTCCGGATCCACGGCGGCTACGGCTACTCCAAGGAGTACGAGATCGAGCGCCTGTACCGAGACGCTCCGCTGCTGTTGATCGGCGAGGGGACCTCGGAGATCCAGCGCATGGTCATCGGTCGCAAGCTGATCCAACGCCACAAGATCTGATGTCTGAGGATGCCAAGGCTCTGATCGAGGGTGCCGCACGCCGGTTCGTCGAAGAAGTGCCTGCGCTCGAGAAGCTCAAGCTGGTCGTGGGCGTGGAGTTGCGTGGCCGTGGCGACGTGCAGCAGTTCCGCCTGGAGATGCCCGGGTTTGCTGTGTCCAAGGGCTTGGCCACAGACGCGCGCATCAACGTCGAAATGCCCCGTGCATTCTTCAACGTGATGGCCAGCGAGGGGAAGGTCCCGGACTGGATCGAGGCGTTCACGTACGGCAAGGCCAAGGCCTCAGGGCCCGAGCAGTTTCTGCGGCTGATCACAACCGTGGTCGAGCGCCAGCAGGAACGCCAGCATCTCCGTCATGCGCGCTCCTAGACGATCGCTGGGGCAAGCGAGGCACGGACGCAGAGAGCGTGGCGTGCTATGCACGCGTGACCCAGCTCTTCGGGCTGTGAGCCCCCGATCATCGAAGATTCCGTCGGCCTACGATCGGCAAGGGCACAGCATTTCGCACCGCCAGCCAGCTGTCGCCTAGTGATACGAAGTCAGTTGCTGCGCCAGAAACGCCAGTGAGGCCAGCAAACAGAGGCACATCACTATCAATGAGAAGTTTTCGTTCATGGCCTTCGTCGTGCTCCGACTTACACGATAGTGCACGTCGCGGTTGCAGTGCGGTACCTGCGAGCTTCTCAGGCGAGGATCGCGCCGTCGTCGTAGAGCTTGACGATCTTCACGGGGTGGGTGGGGTCCGATGCCGCGGCGTCCAGGCACAGGCGGCAGAGCACGCACTCGTCGAGGTTTTGCTCGACGATGTCCAAGCTGCCGTCGGCCTTCTGGGCAAAGATGTCAACCGGGCAGACCTCGGTCAGTCGGCGGGCCAGCTCAGCATCGGCGGCTGCCTGGTCGTCGACTTCGACCGCGATGAAGATGGCGTCCTTTCTCACGATGTGGTCACCCCCGTGGGGCCTCCGGGGTGGGCGGGACCTGATCCTGATGCATGGCCGCCTTCCGGGCGGTCTTGACCGGCCTGACCTCGCCCGGCCTGCTCGCCGAGCTTGGCCTTGACCAGGTCGGGGATCTCGTCGATCCGCTGCACCACAGGGATGCCGGCCTCTTGGAGGCGGGCGATCTTCTCCGTCGCGCTGTCCTCCTTACCCTCGACGATCGTGCCGGCGTGCCCGAAGGACATGCCCTGCATCTCCTCGTCGTCCATGAACTTGCCGGCCATGAAGGCGATGATCGGCAGGCGCGAGTTGTGCTCCTTGACCCACTGCGCCAGCTGTGCCTCCATGCGGCCGCCGGGCTCTGAGTAGATCACGATCGCCTGGGTCTGCTCGTCGGCCTCGAAGTACGGCATCAGCTCGGCGTAGGTCGAGCCGATGATCGCGTCTCCGCCGATCGAGACCGCTGTTGAGACGCCGAGTCCCGCCGCCGTCAGCGTGGAGGAGATCTCCGTGGTCATGCCGCCGGAGCGGCTCATCACGCCGACCGCGCCGGGCTGGTAGGCCACCGCGGCGTTGCGCGCCGGGCCGCCGATGCCGCCCATCTTGGCGACGCCCGGGACGATCACACCGAGGCAGTTGGGGCCGATGATCCGCGCGCCCTTGGCGTCGGCCAGCTCGACCATCATCGCGACGTCGCGGCGCGGGATGCGCTCGGTGACGATCACGATCGTCTTGATGCCGGCGTGCAGCGCCTCGAAGACGGCGTCGCGCGTGCCCGCGGGCGGGACGGTGACGACCGAGCCGTCGGGCACGACGCCACCGTTGTGCTCGACGACCTGCTCGACGGTGTCGAACACCGGCACGCCGTGGACCTCACGCCCCTTGCGGCCGGGGGTTACGCCGCCGACGATCTTCGAGCCGTAGTCCAGACACTCGCGCGTGAGGTTGACGGCCTCGCGCCCGGTGATCCCCTGGATGATGAAGGTGGTGTCCTGGTTGATCAGGATGGACATCGCTAGGCCGCCACGGGTGGGTGGGGTTCAATCTTGGCCACTGCGCGACCGGCGGCCTCCCACAACGACACCGACCGGTCGCAGTACTCGATCCCGTACTTGTCGAGGATCTTGAAGCCCTCCTCCTCCCAGGCACCCGGGATGCGGAAGATCGCGATCGTCTCGCCGGGGTCCTTGCCGAGCTCCAGGCAGGCCTTGATCACGCCGCGCGCGACGATGTCCACGCGTGTGTTCGAGACGATCGACATCATCACGGCGATCTTCTCGACGCTGTCTTTCTGGAGGACCTCCTTGGCCAGGCCGCAGGCCTTGGCGACCGACGGATTGCCACCGATCTCGGAGTAGTTGGCGGGCTTACCGCCCTGCTGGCGCACGGCGTCGGTGAGCGTCAGCGAGCCGCCGCCCGCGCCGATCACCAGGCCGATGTTGCCGTTGAAGCCGGTGTCCTTGCCCTGGATGACGCCACGATGATCGGCGGCGTCGATCAGCTTGACGGCCTCCTCGAACGAGGTCGGAGTGTGCCCCTCGCGGGTGCCCTCGTCCTCGCCGATGCCGAGTGCCTCGAGCAGGCCCTTCTGACGCGGCATGCCCTCGTTCTCCATCTCCATGTGCGCGTCGAGCGCGACAAACGAGCCGTCCTCTAGCTCCGCCAGCGGGTTGATCTCCGCGAGCGTCATGTCGCTGTCGAGGAACAGCTGGGCCAGGCGCGCGAGCGCCGGGGTGGCGCGCTGCAGCGCCTTGCCGGTGACGCCGGCGGCAGCGATGACCTGCTTGGCCTGGAAGTCGGAGAAGGGCTCGAGCGTGGAGAAGTGGCCGCGGCCGACGTGGTCGGGGTGCTCCTCGGCGACCTGCTCGATGTCGATGCCCCCCATGTCGCTGAAGAGCATCAGCGGCTTCTTGGCGGTGCCGTCCCAGACGACCCCCGCGTAGTACTCCTGCTTGACCTCCGCCTTGGGATCGACTAGCACGCCGCGGGGCATGTGCCCGCCGATCTCCAGCTGAAGGATGTCGCGGGCGTGGCTCTCGGCTTCCTCGGGGGTGTCCGCGAACTTGACGCCCCCCGCCTTCATGCGCCCGCCCGAGAGGACCTGGGACTTGATAACGGTCGGCCCGCCGATCCGCTCAGCGATCTGCGCCGCCTCGGCGGCGTTGGTGGTGAAGCCGTAGTCGGTGACGGGGATGCCGGCGCGCTTGACGATCTCGCGCGCCTCGAACTCGAAGAATCTCATGCGGCGCGGAAGCCTATACGGCGGCGGCTTGCGGCATGAATCCGTAGGCCTCGGCGAGCTCTGGATCCTTCTTGGCGAGCATTTCAGCGAGGTTGACCATCACCTTGCACTGCTTCCAGGTCGCATCGTCCTGCATCTTGCCGTCGATCATGTGCACGCCGCGCCCGTCGGGGATCGCCGCGATCACCTTCTTGGCGAACGCGACCTCGTCGGGGTCGGGCGAGTAGACCTTCTTCGCGATCGCGATCTGGCCGGGGTGCAACGACCAGGCGCCGACGCAGCCGAGCAGGAAGGAGGCACGGAACTGTGTCTCACAGCCCTCGGAGTCGGAGATGTCGCCGTAGGGACCGTAGAACGGCAGTGCGCCGACCGAGGTGCAGGCGTCGACCATCCGCGCGATCGAGTAGTGCCAGGGGTCCTGCTGGTAGCTCGCGCGGGGGGCGTCCGGATCGTCGGGATCGGGATCGGCGATCGTGCGGTAGCCGGGGTGCCCGCCACCCACGCGCGTGGTCTTCATGCGGCGCGAGGCGGCGAGATCGGCGGGGCCGAAGCTCATGCCTTGGATGCGCGGGCTCGCGCAGGCGATCTCCTCGAGGTTGGCCACGCCCTGGGCGGTCTCGAGCACGCAGTGCAGCAGGATCGGGCGCTCGAGGCCCGCCTTCGCCTCGAGCTGGGCGAGCAGACGATCGGCGTAGTGGATGTCCCAGGGACCCTCGACCTTGGGAATCATGATCACCTCGAGCTTGTGTCCGATCTCGCCAACGAGCTGTGTGATGTCGTCCAGAAAGTAGGGCGAGGCCAGCTCGTTGACGCGCGTCCACAGGGCGGTGTCGCCGAGGTCCATCTCCCGGCCCACCCTGATCAGGCCCGCGCGCGCGGCCTCCTTCTTTTCCAGCGGCACGGCGTCCTCGAGGTTGCCGAGCAGGATGTCGACCTTGGGCGCGAGGTCGGGAGCCTTGGCCACCATTTTCTCGTTGGAGAAGTCCATGAAATGGATCATCCGAGAGGGCTTGAAAGGGATCTCTCGCGTCGGCTCGGGCGCGTCGATGGCGAGGGGCTTGAAGAAGTCACGAGGGTTGCGCAAGTCTGGTCTCCTGGGTGGCCGGGCGGGGGGTGTGATCTATCCTGAACGGTATCGGCTCGGCGGCTCCCACTAGAGTTCCGCCCGCATGCCAGCTCCCTATATCCGCCCACAGGAGACGTTGAGACCCATATGAGCGAGACCCAGTCTGTAGAGACCGAGCAGGCCGCGCGCGAGGCGAGCGGCGCCCACCCGTACGGCCGCTACCTGGAGGAGTTCGAGGTGGGCGCGGTGTACAAGCACTGGCCGGCGAAGACCGTGACCGAGTCGGACGACCATCTGTTCTGTCTGATCACGATGAACCACCACCCACTGCATTTGAACGACGTGTACGCGGGCAAATCGCAGCAGGGACGCAACGTGGTCGTGGGCCCGCTGGTGTACTCATTGGCGCTGGGCATGTCGGTCTCAGACGTGAGCGGCAAGGCGATCGCGAATCTCGCGACCGAAGAACTCAAGCACCCCGCACCGGTGTTCCACGGCGACACGCTGTATTGCGAGTCCGAGGTGTTGGAGAAGCGCGAGTCGCAGTCAAAGCCCGACCGCGGCACGGTCAAGGTGCACACGCGCGTGCTGAACCAAGATGGCGTGCTCGTGGCCGAGTTCAAGCGGCTCGTGCTCGTCCCGCGCAAAACCCCGGGCACGGGTGGTTCCGCCGAGGGCAACGTCGAGTAGCTGAGCGCCGATCGCGACGGGGTCAAGCGGTGGCCGCGGCGGCCGAAATGATGTCCCTGGCGAGGCTGTGTTGCGACGTGCGATAGGCTTCCCGGGCCGCCCCTAGAGGGCGTTTTTCCGTTCCCGGAGCCGTCTATGGCCCGGCAGCCGCGCTAAGGACAGCGCATGCCGATCACGACCGCGACACGAAGGAGTTGCTTCGACGCTATGAGCACCACCGCTTCCGCCCCCACCAAGAACGAGCGTCTGCTGGCCTGGGTCGGTGAGGTCGCGTCCCTGACCGAGCCCGAGCAGATCGTCTGGTGTGACGGCTCCGCCGAGGAGTACGACCGGCTCTGCGGTGAGCTCGTTGAAGCCGGGACGTTCGAGAAGCTCTCCGAGGCGAAGCGCCCTAACTCCTACTTGGCGCTGTCGGACCCCGGCGACGTGGCGCGGGTCGAGGACCGGACGTTCATCTGCTCGGCGACCGAGGAGGAAGCGGGGCCGACGAACAACTGGCGCGACCCGCAGGAGATGCGCGAGCAGCTGAACGAGCTGTTCGCCGGCGCGATGAAGGGCCGCACGATGTACGTGGTGCCGTTCTCGATGGGCCCGCTGGGGTCGGACAAGAGCCACATCGGCGTGCAGCTGACCGACTCGACGTACGTGGCGGTGAGCATGCGGATCATGACGCGGATGGGCCAGGGCGCGCTCGACGCGCTCGGCTCAGAAGGCGAGTTCGTGCCCTGCCTGCACTCGGTGGGCATGCCGCTCGACGACGGCGTCGAGGATGTCCCGTGGCCGTGTAATGCGGAGAACAAGTACATCGTGCACTTCCCCGACACGCGTGAGATCGCCTCCTTCGGCTCTGGTTACGGGGGTAACGCGCTGCTCGGGAAGAAGTGCTTCGCGCTGCGGATCGCCTCGGTGATGGCGCGCGACGAGGGCTGGATGGCCGAGCACATGCTGATCCTCAAGCTGACCTCGCCCGAGGGCGCCGTCAAGTACATCACCGGCGCCTTCCCGTCGGCGTGCGGCAAGACGAACCTGGCGATGCTGATCCCGACGCTGGAGGGCTGGACGGTCGAGACGATCGGCGACGACATCGCCTGGATGAAGTTCCACGACGACGGCCGGCTGTACGCGATCAACCCCGAGTACGGCTTCTTCGGCGTGGCACCGGGGACGGGCGAGGAGACGAACCCGAACGCGATCCACACGATCGAGCGCAACACGATCTTCACGAACTGCGCGAAGACTGACGACGGCGACGTGTGGTGGGAGGGGTTGACCAAGGACAAGCCCGCCCACCTGATCGACTGGCACGGCAACGACTGGACACCTGAGACGGACCCGCCCGCCCCCCCGGCGGCGCACCCGAACGCGCGCTTCACGACCCCGGCCGCGCAGGACCCGGCGATTGCGCCTGAGTGGGAGGACCCGGCGGGCGTGCCGATCGACGCGATGCTGTTCGGCGGGCGGCGCTCGACGGTCGTGCCGCTCGTGACCGAGGCGCTGGACTGGGAGCACGGCGTGTTCCTCGGCGCGGTGATGAGCTCGGAGAAGACCGCGGCGGCCGCCGGGACTGTCGGTGAGCTGCGCTTCGACCCGTTCGCGATGCTGCCGTTCTGCGGCTACAACATGGCTGACTACTTTGCCCACTGGCTCGAGATCGGGCGTCGTCCGGGAGCCAAGCTGCCGAAGATCTTCTACGTCAACTGGTTCCGCAAGGACGAGGACGGACGCTTCCTGTGGCCCGGCTACGGCGAGAACTCACGCGTGCTCTCGTGGGTGTTCGCGCGCTGCGCCGGTCACGGCGCGGCGAGGAAGACGCCGATCGGTTGGATGCCACCTGTCGGTACCGACGGGATCGACACTCGCGGCGTGGACGTCACCGAAGACGCGATGGCGCAACTGCTGCGCGTCGACACGGAGGAGTGGAAGGCGCAACTGCCGCAGTTCCGCGAGTACTTGGCGAAATTCGACAATCTGCCGGTCGAGCTCACAGCTCAGCTAGACGCTCTCGAAGCGCGGCTCTCCCAGTAAGTAGCTCTACCCGGCGATCTCGCTCGGCATCTACCCCGGCGCCTCGCCCGGTACGGCGGAGCTCGCCGCCGCAACCGGCGGCGGAGAACCGTCATTTTGATGCGCCGCTACGCCATCGGGACTCCGCGAGGGCTTTCCTGCACGCCACGTAACCGTGAGCACCACAGCCTGCGTTACGAGCGCGGCCGCCGCGGAGAGTAAGAAGCTCTCAGCGACCCCGAGTGACCGGAGGGAGATCGTCAGGGTGAAGCAGAACAGGGCATAAGCCACCAGTCCCACCACGAGGCCGCGCATGATCCCCAGCAGATCTTCTTCGCCGTGCTGAGCGTGGGTGAACACCGCCAGTACGCTCGTCACCACCGGGAACGACGCGAGCAGGCCGCTCAGCTTCGGTCCGAGTTGACCCGCGAGCGCCGTCAGCGCCAGCACGAGCACCAGTGAGCTCACCCCGCGCAACGGCAGATCCCACGCCGGCAGGCTCACCGTGCTCAAGCGCTCGCCGGCGGGGCGAGGGAGCGCAATGAGCGTCAACGCGAGCGTCATCAGCACCACCGCGAGCGCTGTGCCTCGTCCGATCGAGATCGCGCTCAACGCCCCGGTCATCGCGAAATACGCGCCCCAACCCATTACGAGACTTGTGCTCCAGCGCAGTCGAGGAGCCAAGCGCGTATATACGACGATGAAGGTCATCAGCGAGACGAGCCCCAGCAGCGTCCCCGCCGCGGCGTTCGCCGCGAACGCGCGCCCGTGACTGAGCGCAAACACGAGCAGGATCGGCGCCGCCACCACAGGCAACCCTGCCACCAGCCCGCCGATCCTCACGCCGAAGCGCCTCGCCGTCAACGAGGCGCCCATCACGAACGCCGGCGCCAGCAGGATCTTCACCGCGAGTACGTTCACCGCCCGGATGATGACCGCTCGGCTGGCCTGTACGCCGTGCGCCTCGAACCCGACAGGGCAGGCGCTATCTAATCGTGCGCGTGCGTCTCACCGGCGGCTGCCGGCGGGCGCGACTCCTCCGCGAGCGAGGTGATCGTGAGCGCGCCGCGCGCGGATGACTCGAGCACGTCGGTGGCCTCCTCCAGCGAGCGCGCGTATAGCTCGACCAGCAGGTGCACAATGATGCGTGTGTCCTCTTCGTGCTTGTGGAAGCGCACGTGGGTGAAGAACTCCCGCACGCCATGGTCACCGAAGGCGGCATAGGAGAGCGCGTCCCCCGCCTCCGGCCCCGAGCAGCTCTCGACATCGTCGGCGTCGACCGCCACGGTGCATGAGGCGACCCAGGGGGTGCCGGCGATCATCCGTTCCCAGCGATCCTCGATCGGCTCGACGCGGCCGTTGTTGAAGCCCAGGTGTGGCTGGTCATGCATGCACTCCAGGCACTGCACAACCGCCTCCTGCAACTCGTCGACGACTTCAGCGCGCTCACCCGTATCGGGATCGATCTTATGGATCCCCTCGTAGTGGACCTGAACCTCGAGGTCTTGGGACCAGCAGCGGTAACAGCGCAGCCAGCTACGGGCGCTCGTTTCGGACATCGAGCCCTCCATGGGTTCCATTGTATGCGTCTCCCGCAGAAAGCTGGAAGTGCCGGGGGCTACCCGAAGGTGAACGCGTAGCCGGTGACGCCCGGTGCGAAGCGCAGAGCCAGGCGGTGCTGCTCGTCGCGGGGGAGCGAGACGAGCGTGTAGAGGCGCTCGCCGCGGACGGTGACGATGCCTCCGTCCACATCGGCGCCAGCGTAGCGAGCGGGGATCGGGCGGCCGTCGAGCAGCACCCGCACAGGGCGCGGGCGTTCGCCTGCCGAGCTCAGCACGAGGTAGACGTTCTTGGCCTCGAACTCCATATCGATCCCTGCGTTCGCGATCGCTTCCGCGGGTTGATCGGAAATGTCCCAGGTGCCGCTGTAGGCGAAGTCGTTCAGCTGCAGTTCGCCGGAGGGCGGCGAGCCGTAGTCGTGCACGCCTGTCTTCGGCCCATTGACCCAGCCCTGCGCTCGCGCGGTGCCCAGATAGGTCTCGGGGGTGGCCTCTTCGGAGGGTACGATCACGCCGGTCGGGTGACTCATGCCGCCGACCTGCGCTCCGGCTTCGGCGAGCAGCGCGCGTATGGCGGTCTCGGTCTTTTCGTAGTCGCCCTCGCCGAACGCCGTGTAGCGGACCGCTCCGCTTGCGTCGATCAGATAGTCCGCGGGCCAGTACTCGTTGCCGTAGGCGTTCCATGTGCCCATGTTGTTGTCCTGGACTACTGGGTAGTGGATGCCGAACTGCTGAATCGCGTTTTCCACGTTGGCGGCGTCGTGCTCGAACTCGAACTCGGGGGTCTCCACGCCGACGATCACGAGGCCGTCCTTGCGGTAGGCGGCATCCCAGGCCTCCAGGTGGGGCAGCGTGCGGATGCAGTTGATGCAGGTATATGTCCAGAAGTCCACCAGAACCACCTTGCCGCGCAAATCCGCGAGCGTTAGCGGTTTTCCACCAGGGGTGTTAAACCACCTCTCGGTTTCGTGGAATTCCGGCGCTGTGCCCAGGTGTTCAAGGGATTCCGCGTCAGCCAGCAGCGTTGCCTGAGAGGCGTTGGCCGCCGCTGGGTGGATCTTCGAGGAGGAGCCTTCACAGGTTTCCGTGCCATTGGCGGGCTTGAACTTCTGCTTGTGCCCAGTGAGCTCGTGCAGTCGTTCCGTCACGGTGCTGGAGCACTCGAGGCTCGCGGTCAGGTTCACGTTCGGGATGTCTTTGGCGACGAACTTGGTGAAGGTCAGGTCGAGGTTGGTTGCTATCACGAGGCCCGTGACGATCATGATCATGCCGAGCACGCGCTGGAGGGCGGGACCACGTCCGGCCCCGCGCACACGCTCCATCAGGCGTCTGCCGCCGAGGCTGAGCACGAGCAGCACCGCCGCCGAGCCGGCCGAGTAGGCAACGGCTACCAGGATCGTCCGCCCGGACGCGGCGCTCACGGAGACCACCGCTGCGAGGATCGGGCCGGCGCAGGGCGTGTAGACGAAGCCCAGCGCGCCCCCCACGAGCAGACCAGATCCGAAGCCGTCGCCCACCGAGCGTGGACCGAAGCGCGCCAGGCGCGAGAGCGGCGCCTCGATGCGCGCGCTCACATTGGGTGTCATCAGCGCCAGGCCGAACACGATGAGCACGACCACCGCCACGTAGCGCAGCGGGTCGCTGCCGAGACCGACGCCGTCGACCACGCTGGCCAGGAACACGATCGTGACCGTGAACGTCACCGAAAGGCCCAGCACGATGCCCAGGGGCCTGCGTCGGCCGCCCGTGCTGCCGGCTGAGAGCAGCGCCGGAAGCACCGGCAGCACGCACGGGGACAACGCCGTGCCCGCGCCCGCGAGCACGGCGAAGAGCAGCAGGACGATCATCTCGTGGAGAGCTTACGTACGGGCAGGCTCCTCAGACGCCGCTTGCTCAGAGCCGTGGCATTGGACTGGGGCATGGGCGCCAATCTCACGGCGCCGTCCGCCACCAGTGATTCCGTCACGAACCATCAGCGCCTGAGCACCAGGTACACGACGGCCGCCGCGAACGCCATCTGTCCAAACGCGAGTGCCGTGCCGAGGTTGGTGGCCCCGAGCGCGCCCGCGAGCGCGCTTGCGATCACGAACGCCCCCACCAGCGTGAGCAGGTCGCGAGCCATCTCAGTTAGCCAACATGAGCGGACGGTTGTCGATATCCACGATCAACCATCCGCCGCGCTGTGTTCGAGCGCGGTCACGAGCGCGGCCGTGTCTAGCAGAGGCTCCTGCTTTGCCAGCAGCCGCTCGGCTGCGCTACGTCCGCCGAGCGCGCGCAAACCCCGATCGCCGTGCTCGTGGATGTAGTCCGACAGCGCGTTCGCCCGGCGCGCGCGCAGGCGTCGCTCGCCCAGGTCGATGGAGGCGAGGTGTACGTCAAAGGCGGCGATCAGCTCCTCGATGCCTCTTGGTGGAGGCACCGAGGATACGGTCACGGTGCGGGTCGAGGACAAGCCCAGGGAGCGCAACGCCGCGCTCACGTCGCGCCTCGAGCTCGTCGCGATCTGACCGAGGTCGGCCTTGGTGATCACGAGCACATCCGGTATCTCCATGATGCCTGACTTCAGGAACTGCAGCACATCGCCGCTCCCCGGCTGCACCACCACGGCCACGGTGTCGGCTACGTCCGCCACCTCGGTCTCAGCCTGGCCGACCCCGACGGTCTCGATTACGACAATGTCGAACGCGGCGGCGAGCGCATGGGCGGCGGCGCGGGTGGCCCACGCGAGTCCACCGAGACGCTCCCCGGCCGAGGTCGAGCGGATGAAGACCCCCCGATCGGTGGGGTCGAACTCGATGCGAGCCCGGTCGCCGAGCAGGGAGCCGCCCGAGCGGCGCGAGCTGGGGTCTACCGCCAGCATCGCCACCGTGCGGCCCTGACCACCCGCTGCGTGGGCGGCGCCCCGCCAGGCGTGCAGCAGCGCTGAGAGCAGTGTCGACTTGCCGGCGCCTGGCGGTCCGGTCACGCCGATCACATGCCCCGGCGCCTCGCCACCGAGCGCGGCCGGGGAGACCTCTCTCAGCAGCGCCGCGGACTGCTCGCGATCACCCGGCGCGACGCTCTCCAGCAGGTTCAGTGCGGCGGGCGCGGCGCGCAGGTCGCGTTCGCGCAGGCGCCTACCGATGGCCGCTCCGTCGGGTGAATGATCGTTCGACGAGGCGCCGGACGGCTCCCGCCCGGTCGTCGAACCCGTCCCTGGGCTTGCGCTCACGCGCCGGGAGGGGAGCCGTTGGTGGAGGAGCCGCGACCGTTAGCGCGGGCGCCGACCAACTCCACGATGTCGTGCATGATGCGCGTGATGTCGAAGTCCTTCGGCGTGTATACCGCCGCCACGCCCGCTTGCTGCAGAGCGGCCACGTCCTGATCGGGGATGATCCCGCCGACCACCACGGGCGCCGTCACACCCGCCTCGTGCAGGGCTTTGATCACGGCGGGGATCAGCTCACGGTGCGAGCCGGAGAGGATCGACAGCCCGATCACATGCACCCCCTCCTGGAGCGCCGAGGCCGCGATCTGGGCGGGCGTCAGGCGGATGCCTTCGTAGACCACGTCCATGCCCGAGTCCCGCGCGCGCACCGCGATCTGCTCGGCGCCGTTGGAGTGGCCGTCGAGACCGGGCTTGCCGACGAGGATCTTCGGCCTCCGGCCGAGGCGCTCCTTGAGCCGCGAGACCTCCTCGCGCAGCTCCGTCAGCTCGGCGTCCGGCGTTTCGTGCCCGCTGGCCTCGCCGACGCCGGTGGGGGCGCGGTAGGAGCCGAACACCTCGCGCAGCGTGCGCGCCCACTCGCCCGTGGTGGCGCCGGCGCGCGCGGCGGCGATCGTCGGGATCATCAGGTTTTCTTGCGGGCGGGCGGGATCGTCTTCTCCCGCGGCCGCCCGCGCCAGGTCGGACAGGGCGGCATCGACCGCCCCCTGGTCGCGCTCGGAGCGCCAGCGGCGCACGGCCTCGATCTGTTCGGCTTCGATGGCCGGGTCGACGACAAGGATGCCGCCCTCGGCGTCGTCGGTCAGCGGCGAGACCGCGGTCTCCGCGAAGCGGTTCTGCCCCACGACGACCTGCTCGCCGGACTCGATCCGGTGGATGCGCTGCCGGTGGGAGTCGACCAAAGCGCCCTTCATGTAGGGGACGGCCTCGACGGCCCCTCCGTGCTCGGCGACGACGGCCATCTCGGCGCGGGCGCCGTCCAGCAGTTCCGCGACGAGCCCGTCCATTACAACCGAACCCTCGAAGATATCGGGGTACTCCAGCAGGTCGGTCTCGTAGGCCATCACCTGCTGGATCCGCAAGGACCACTGCTGATCCCAGGGGCGGGGGAGACCGAGCGCCTCGTTCCAAGCGGGCAGCTGGATCGCGCGCGCGCGGGCGTCGCGCCCGAGCGTGACGGCGAGCGTCTCCAGGACGATGCGCTGGACGTTGTTCTCCGGCTGCGCCTCGGTCAGGCCCAGGGAGTTGACCTGGACGCCATAGCGAAAGCGCAGGTGCTTGGGGTCGGTGACGCCGTAGCGCTCGCGGCCAAGCTCCTCCCATAGGATCCCCATCGCGCGCAGCTTCGCGTGCTCCTCGACGAAGCGCACGCCGGCGTTGACGAAGAACGAGATCCGCCCGAAAACTTGGCCCATCAGCTCCCGTGCGGCCGCCTCCTCGCCTGCGTGGGCCTCCTCCACGCGTTCGCGCGCTGCGTCGAGCACCGCGATCGCGTTGGACATCGCGTAGGCGATCTCCTGCACCGGCGTGGCGCCGGCCTCCTGCAGGTGGTAGGAGCAGATGTTGATCGGGTTCCACTTGGGGACGTGCTCGACCGTGTAGGCGATCATGTCGGCGATCAGGCGCATCGAGGGCGCGGGCGGGAAGGCGTAGGTGCCGCGCGCGAGGAACTCCTTGATGATGTCGTTTTGGGTTGTGCCCTGGAGCTCTTCTTCGGGGACGCCCTGCTCCTCGGCGGCGACGATGTACAGCGCCAAGAGCCAGGCGGCGGTCGCGTTGATCGTCATCGAGGTGTTCATCTCCCCGAGCGGAATCCCGTCCATCAGCGTGGCCATGTCGCCGCGATGGACCACCGGCACGCCGACCTTGCCGACCTCGCCCCGTGCGAGCTCGTCGTCGGGGTCATAGCCGGTCTGGGTCGGCAGGTCGAAGGCGACCGAGAGGCCGGTCTGCCCCTTGGCGAGGTTTCCCCTGTAGAGCTCGTTGGACGCCTTCGCTGTTGAGTGACCAGCGTAGGTGCGCATCATCCAGGGTCGATCGCGCTCTGTGAGTCGGGGGGAGCTGTCGCCGCTCATACCCGTAATTGTACGGCCGCACCCAGGGCTTTATCCTCCCGATCATGAGCCAGACGATTGAGGCGCCGCGCGTGGGACTGCCGGGGAGCGGGTTGGGAGACTCCTGGAAAGTGATCGTATGCAACGACGATCACAACACCTTCGACCATGTCGCGCGAACACTTGCGCGCTTCATCCCCGGGGTCACGCTCGAGCGAGGCCTTGAGCTGGCCAACGCGATCCATACCTCCGGGCGGGCGATTGTCTACAGTGGCCACCAGGAGGCGGCCGAGCACTACTGGGGACAGCTCAAGGGCGCCGGCTTGACAATGGCTCCGCTCGAGCAGAGCTGACGCTCAGGCGCTCTCGCCCTCGACTGTGCGGGCGCCGTTCCCGTGACCGTTGCCGGCCGAGGCCTGCGCAGTGACCAGCGCGCCGCCCGCCGTGAGGTCCCACCAGCTGTACAGCACAGGTATCTGATACCAGCTCGAGTGGCGCACGCGGAAGTCGGTCATCTCCGGCCCGTCCCAGAAGCGTTCCCAGTCAAGGGGCTCATCGAAGGAGGCGAGCTGCTGGAACTTGTAGCGGTCATCGCGTGCGCGGTATACCGCATAGGAGCTCGCGCGGTAGCGCAGCGCAGTGGCGGCGACCTCGTTCAGGGCCGCCTCGAAGGAGTCGGCGCGGAAGCCCGTGGCGTACCACGGAACGATCACGGTGCCCGGACCCGCGCCGGCCATCAGGCTCCGACCTCCGCGTGGATCGCGCCGGGGCCGTCGGCGGTCTTACCCAGGCCCTCCTCGGTCGCGCCGACCAGAATCGAGATCTTGCCGAGATGCTTGTTTTCGAGCATCAGCTGGTGCGCTTCGGCGACGCCCTCAAAGCCAAGCGTGCGCCACAGCACCGGGCGGATCTGGCCCGACTCGATCAGCTCGTTGGCCTTCGTGCACTCATACGCGTTGGCGAAGTGCGAGCCGAGGATCTCCTTCTGCTTCATCCACAGATAGCGAACGTCGAAGTCGAGGTTGAAGCCTGTGGTGCCGGCGCAGATAACGACCTTGCCGAACGGCTTGACCGTGAACACCGAGGTCGGAAACGTCGCCTGGCCGACGTGCTCAAAGACGATGTCGGGAGCGTCGCCGAGGATCTGCTTGACGCGCTTTGAGAATTCGCGCGAGACGCCAAAGCGAGCCTTCTCCTCGTCAGGTGTCTCCTTGCCGGTGCGCATCATCCCGGAGAACTCGGCGCGGTCGATGTAGTCAACAGCGCCCAGGCGCTTGACGAGCTCGCCCTTCTCGGCCGAGGACACGACGCCCACGCAGTGGGCGCCAGCGGCGGCGCACAGCTGGGTGGCGAACACGCCGAGACCGCCGGCGGCCCCCCAGATGAGCACCTTCTTGCCCGCCTGCAGCTTGCAGCGGGTGATCAGCATGCGGTAGGCGGTGAAGTACACGAGGCCGTAAGAGGCCGACTCCTCCCAGGTCAGCGCCGCGGGCTTTGCCAGCAGCTGCTGGGCCTGGACCTTGGTGAACTGGGCGAAGGAGCCCCACGTGGTCTCATAGCCCCAGATCTTCTGTGAGGGGGCGGCCATTGGGTCCAGGCCATGGACCTCAGGGTCCTCGTAGGAGGCCTGGTTGCAGTGCACGACAACCTCGTCGCCCGGCTTCCAACGGGTGACGCCCGGGCCGACCTTCCACACGATCCCAGAGGCATCTGAGCCGCCGATGTGGTGGCCGAACTCGGGGTGGTCTCCATACTTCATCACCGACACCGGCTTGCCCAGGGCGGCCCACACGTTGTTGTAGTTCACGCCCGCCGCCATCACGCGCACGATCACCTCGAACGCGCCGGGCTCGGGAACCTCGATCTCCTCGAGCTGAAAGGCGTCCTTAGGCTCGCCGAAGCGCTCCTCGCGGATGACCCAGGCGGCCATTGTCTTGGGCAGCTCGCCGAGCTCGGTGTCCACCTCGGATACTTGTTGCAGGTCGATTGCCACGGGCTCTGGAACCTCCGGTGATTGATTTACCCGCCCACCCAGGACAGGAGCTCAATCCTACCCGGGGGTCGTCGACGTGGGCTTGCGGTCCCACGCGTGCGCCTCGAACGACGCCTCCATCACGCCTGGACAGTCTCGGTCGTGTGACCGCGGTCGGGGCTCTGCGCGTGCTCGCCCACCGGGGTGGCAGCTGTCCGGCGGGCAACGAGCATCCATGCGAGCAGGGCTCCGACTAGAGCGACCGCGGAGCCCAGGCGCAACCCGTACTGCAGCGCGTACACGAATGCTTGTTGGCCCGCCTCGACGATGCTGACGGGCAGATGGTGTCCCGCGCCGCTCGAGCCCAGGCCTTCGACCAGCTGTGCGCGCTTGGCGACAGGCAGCGAGGGCAGTAGCTGATCGATCTTTGCTCGACCCAGCGTGCTGCCAAGGGCACCCAGGATGGCGACACCGAAGGTGCCGCCGACCATGCGATTCATCGAGAGTATTCCCGAGGCCACGCCTGCCTTGGTGCGATCGACGGCGTTCATGGCGGCCATGCTCATCGGCGACATCACAAAGCCCATACCGATGCCCATCAGCACAAAGCCGGGCAGAAGCGTGCCGTAGCCGCTTGTGACCGTCAGATGGGATTGCCAGAACAGCGCTCCCGAAACGGCGAGCAGCCCAAAGGTCATCAGCGGTCGCGGGCCCACGCGGTCGGCGAGACGTCCCGCCATTGGCGCAATCAGGATGATCATCACCGTCGATGGCAAAAAGCGCACGCCGGCCTCGAGCGGCGTGTACCCACGGATGTTCTGCATGTAGAGCGCCAGGAAGAAGAACATCGCGAGCATCGCGAAACTCACGATGAACGCGACCAGATTGGCTCCCAGGAAGGTGCGCGAGCGAAAAAAGCTGAAGTTCACCATCGGCACCCGTCGATGAGACTCAACGAGGAAGAAGCCAGCCAGGCCAACGACGGCCACTGCGAGCATCGCGATCTCGCGTGTGGAGCCCCAGTGCCAGCTGTTGCCCTCGACCAGAGCCAACACCAGTGCGGCGAGGCCGATCGTGAGCGTCAGAACGCCGGGAATGTCGACGGTTCGCTCGACGGTTTCGTCGCGCGACTCGCGCACAGCGAACAGCGCGACGACAACCGCGGCGATCGCGACCGGTAGGTTCAGAAAGAAGATCGACTGCCAGCTGACGCTCTGCACGAGGAAGCCACCCACCACCGGACCGATTGCCAACGCCATCGCCGACACGCCCGCCCAGGTGCCGATCGCCTTGCCGCGCTCCTCGGGTGGGAATGCGTTGGTGATGATCGACAGCGTGGCCGGCATCATCAGCGCCGAGCCCGTGCCCTGCACCGCACGCCAAGCGATCAGCCAGGTGTCGCTGGGCGAGAACCCGATGGCGCCGCTGGAGCACGCGAAGATGATCACGCCCGCGAGAAACACTTTGCGGCGGCCGAAGAGGTCGCCCAAACGTCCGCCGGTGACCAGCAGCACGGCGAAGGAGAGCGTGTAGGCGTTGACCGTCCACTCCAGGGAGGAGGTGGAGGAGTGCAGGTCGCGCTGGATCGACGGCAGAGCCACGTTTACGACCGTGTTGTCGAGCATGATCATGAACAGCGCAAAGCACATCGCCCCCAGCGCCCACCAGCGGCGGTTGTCGTCGTTCATCTGCAACGATCGGATCCTCTCGGTCATGCGACGGCTCCCTGCTCGGTAGGTCTGTAGGCGGCGATCTCCTCGCGGCGCTCGAGGATGAGGCCGAGCGCGCGCTCCAACGCCTCTGCCTCCGCGTCCTCCAGGGAGCTCATCAGCTCGGCGAGGGCGGATAGACGGGCCTCGTTGAGGGCCCGCGGTACGGTCCGGCCGGCGTCGGTCAGGCGCACTCGCTTCATGCGTCTGTCGGCCGGATCCTCCTCGCGCTCCACGAAGCCGCGCTCGAAGAGGCCGTCCACGGCGCGACTCATCGCTGGCAAAGAGACCTGCATCGATTCGGCGAGAGCCTTCACCGAGCGCTCTTCACCGTCCGTCTCCAAGGCGCACAGCGCCTTGAGCTGGGTGAACGACAGATCGAGCTCGGCGATTGCGTTAAACGTGCCAACGTTCGCCGTGCGCATCAGGAAACTTGCCAGTGCGTACATGTCTCGTGTCAATACCACGCGATTGGGTTGCGTCACCACAGTGATTGCTTGCATGCACGCAAGTATAGTCATCAGCGCAATCGTTGCGTGTGTGACATGTATCACACAGCTCATCGCGCTGGGCTGACCCTGAGTGGTCTAGGGGTGCCGGAGCCGGCCACATGGCTGGCGGAGGTGGGTCCCCCCGGCCGTAGGCCGGACCAAGTCATAGGTGCCGGAGCCGGCCACGTGGCTGGCGGAGGTGGGTCCCCCCGGCCGTAGGCCGGACCAAATCTTGGTGCCGG